>JANOXF010000111.1:0-14388 GCA_031418275.1 Candidatus Kaiserbacteria bacterium | reverse complement strand
GATCTCTCTGAAACCACGCTCAAGAATCTGTGTGAATGCTTTCTCAAGCGCACTATTTCCTGAGACAACGGTGAGTCCCTCGGTACGTTTTTGTTCTTCAGCGGTTCTGAAATCGACCGCACGAACTTGCATGATGGCAGTCGTCAGTTCAACACCACTCATGGGCACACTGTGTGTCTTCCCAATAACCCCCTTGTTGACGATATACACCTTTGTGGCACTCGCCCCAAGATCTATTACGGCAACCGTTGCATCTTCTTGTGTAACCGCGGTCCGGAGTGTACTAAAAAGTTCAATCTCAGTTCCCTCAGTCTCTAGATCGGCGCCTTTAATCATAGATTCATACCGAGTAATTGCATCATTATGGATTGCAGCAAGGAGCACCTTTGATGTCTTGCGCTCTGCACGTACCGAAACGGGAAACCAATCAATAGTCACGTCAGTGAGTGGTACAGGAACGTATTTTCGTGCCTCAACAGGAATCATCGCAGATATTTTCTCCTGATCTTCAGTGGGCACTGTGATAATCGCTGTAAAGCTTGAACTGTATGAGATAGCGACAGAGACCTTCCGTGCGTTCGCTGCTGCTTCACGGAGAATATCAACAAATGCTTCAACGAGCTTATCAATACGAAGGTGCGTTGTTCTCCCTATATCTGCATCCTCATATGGCCCGAGCTGTAGCTCACCGTAGGTATCAAGCGTTGCTACTCCACGGTTCTCATGGAGTTGCACAATCTTAATCGAAGAAGAACCGACATCAACACCAATGACCCCTGCAGAGGCCGCCTTGGGTGATGCATCTTTTTTTAGTAACGCACCAAGTTTTGAAAAATCTAACGCCATGATCTATGACACTATAGTATCATTATCATACGAGTAGTTGGATTTATACGTGTGTACCAGTCACTTGAAAATGTAATCGATTTCATCTTTCCTCCCTCACCGGAGGCGCGTGTTGTACGTGCACTCACCGCGGATGACTGTTCATCATTACACAAAGAGTCGAGTACAAACGGAGTAACTGCACTTAGCGATTTCAGAAACCACCATACTCAGGCGCTCATCCATGAGGCAAAATTTCATGGAAGCGTCCGTGCACAGAGACTCCTTGCTGGCATACTCGATGCCTATATTGAAAAGCATCCCCCTCTCAAGAGCGCCCTGTGGATTCCTATCCCCCTTTCGCCACTCCGTGTACGAACACGCGGGTATAACCAGGTTATGGAGATACTCCGCTACACTGCTCGCAATGAACAACCGCTTACCGTACTTGAACATGTGCTCGTACGCACACGTGACACCGTACCACAAACAACGCTCGCTCGAGATGAGCGTATTCTAAACATGAGGGATGCGTTCAGGGGAGAAAATCCCGAATTAATTATAGAGAGAAATCTTGTCATTCTTGATGACGTCACAACCACGGGTGCAACACTCCATGCGGCAAAAGCTGTGCTTTTGCCGCATGGCCCCGCCTCAATTATGCTCATTGCACTCGCGCACTAAACAGTATTTCTTAAGTGTGCTATCCTGAGTCGCGCCTATTTTCATAGGTAAAAGGAAAAACATATCGGAGACGAAGCAGTGGCTGAGTGGATGAGAGAGTGCGGGTCACTCTCTCATCCGAGCGTAGCGAGGTGGACGAACCTTGAGACCACTCAGCCACGTCTCCGAGTGAAGCGAGGAGACGTGGCTGAGTGGTCGAAAGCACCTCACTGCTAACGAGGCAGGGTCTAAACGCCCTCCAGGGTTCGAATCCCTGCGTCTCCGCTTTTGAGTCCTGCGAAAAAGCGGAGACGCAGTCGCAGCTTTTCCTTTGGAAAAGCGTTGCGAGGATTCGAAGCTGTTGCGTGATATCTTTGTGAATGAAAAGAAGCAAAGTATCTGCAACGGGTACTGAAACTGTAAGTTTCGAATCCCTGCGTCTCCGCAGAAAGAAAAAACCGCTGCGCAGCGGTTTTTTCTTTGAGGCTATCCATGCCGTACTTTACTCAAAACTCATACCGGACAACACTCGTGCTCGCCGTCTTGAATATCGTCTTCCCTTCCACGGGATTACCATATGCATCGTATGCAAGCGGTCCCCACATGTTTGCCGCTTGGACGAGTGGTAGACCGACCATACGCACCTGTACACGATTCATGAGGTCAAGTTGGTACCAGAACAATGTCTCAGGGTGATGGAACCAAGCATGCGAGACAGGATGCACAATGAGCGGAAGTGACGCGGCACGAGATGAACGGAAGACTTGCACGGGAGAGACACTCTCTGAACAAAACAGTACTCCAGGAAGCACACTCGATTTCATAGCCGAACTATTCTCTCCGGCGACAAATGCCATAACGGAGTCAAACGCTGTTCGGGACTCACCAAATCCAAAGAGCGACATGAGTAGCGATACATGGTACGGCACAAATTCTCCTCCTGGCACCAAATAATTTTTATACACGACTTCAGCAGCCTGGGTTTTGGTATCAAAAAGTACCGCGCGCACATTCATAGCTCCTGTTTTATCCTTTATCTCATCAGAATCTACAACAATGACATCGCGCGATGTCTGTATGCGAATGAAATTAAATGCATTCTCGGGTGTCCCAAATACTTCAAGTACATTCGCAGTCTCGGGAAATACAATTACATCACTCTCGGATTTGAGGGCGGCAGTAAAGGCCTCAATGAGCATACGTACGCGATCGGCATTCTCTGGCTGAGTGAATGACTGCTGATTACGAAACTCTGTATTTACCGTTGCTACAGAAATGAAAGAGTCTTGAGGGTGCACGAGTGGCGGTAGAAAATATGTACCAAATACAAAAAGAATAGAGACTGCATACACTATATGTATTCGTGTACCACTCACTCTCTCAGCCTGATACATATCCCAAAGTCTCTTAAGTGCGAGTGCAAGAAACCCGACAAGTAGTGAGAGCCCATACACACCTGTGCTGAGCGCTCCAAGACCGAGTAATCCATGTCCAGCGAGCGTGTACCCGAGATAGCCAAAACTCGAATGAATATTAATTGAACCGCCTTTGCCATACTCAAAGATGGAAAAGAAAAGTGACCCGAGCACTTCACTCACCACATAGGCAGCCGGCAGAAACCAGTAGCCATAGCGGTGATTTATGGCCCAGTGCGCAATGTATGCAAAACACCCGATGCCGAGTGCGGTAGAAACACTACCTGTAAACCACACCCACCCAATACCAAGAATCTCTAATACAGGACTAAAATCTCCTATCCAATCTAGCGGGTATACCGTCCATGCCCAGGAACCAACCATAAGCATCTTCACAGTTCCCGCACAGAGTCCGTACCTAAACGAATAGCGCTTCGTAGGAGCGTGTGAGATTACAATAAGCAGGAGTGCGAGACCAACAATTCCACCCCACCAGAAAAACGGGGAAAGAAACGCACTTCCCATGAGTATTCCGCTTATAGCCGAGAGAACGAAAGGTTTTCTCACCACTTTACCTACAGCGTGTGCAAACAGCATAGTGCGCATATTGTACACCAATACATTTGGGTAGTACGGGTACCTCAAAAGTATATATAGTGACCAATACGAACGACTCTTTGTAGTACACTACCTAAATGAAAGCGCACCGGTGCACTGATGTTAAAAAATTCACCGATATCCCAAATGTCGGACCACGCATTGCGCGCGACTTTTTTCTTCTTGGTATTCGTGAACCAAAAGAACTCATAGGCCACGATGCGTACACTCTTTACAAAAAACTCGAGCGTATCACGGAAATACGCCACGACCCCTGCGTGCTCGATACCTACATCGCCATCATTGATTTCATGAATGGGGCGCCACGCCGGCCATGGTTTTTCTATACCCCACTGCGAAAAAAGAGGTACGGGCAAGGAGGATAGTGCCGCCTCTTCACAGATACCTATTTCTATTAGAGAATGATAGGTATGAATACAAGACTTGTCATTGGTGGTGCGATGGTGCTTGTGACAACATCTGTTGTGTACGGTTTTAGCGCTCTGAGAGAGGAGATGAAGTTAATTCCTCCTGACATGGTAGTGACGGGTGTAGGCACTCTCAAAACGCCAGAGCCGCAAGGAGCGAACGGTGCTACCCTCGCTGATCCTCCCCTCACCATTCCGCCAGAGCAACCACCGCTTGTGCAGGGAGGAACGAACGTGCTTTCGATTACTGACGTTACCCGAGACAAAGAACGTTTCTTGGGAAAGACTGTTCGGGTGCAGGGTAAGGTTGTGGTCAACATCTTTTTGGGAGAAATGGTCTGCTCACCTGATGAGCCTGCGTGCGATACGACACTGGGGGCGCGGCTCGAACTTTGGGAACCCCGAACAGTGCCGGGTATCGAAAATCTTATCCTCTTGTTTTCACACAATGAGCCCTACCCCTGCCCGAAGACAGCGCCTGCCCAGTATGTCTGCGCACACTTTACCGATGGTGAAATCACAACAGTTGAGGGTGTCTGGAGTAAGGATTCTGTGGCAGTGGCATGGCGTGGTGGCTCGGGAGGCGGAGCACCAACACCGACGAGATGGGAAGATCGCTACTTTCTGAACATCAAATAAATGTCGCAGACATTCTGTTTTCAACACACTTCTGCGCGAACACTTGCATTTCTCTCCACTTTTGTTAGAGAATAGGGTATATGAATACAAAACTAGTTATAGGAGGAGTAGTCGCAATTCTTGTGCTCGGAGGAATTTATAGTATGAGCCAGCCAAAGGAAGCGGTTGCACCAATGACAACAAATGAGGAAATCACTCAAACAACGGATGCTGAGCCTATAGCAAGTAATACTGTGTCCACTAGTCAACAAAGTGCACCCACCCAAGTGAAACCAGTGAGCACAAAACCACCAACGACAGGTTCTACTCCCATAACACCTTCACCAGCACCTTTTATTGGAACCGTGTACTATGATGGGTCAACATTTATCCCTGAGACAATCACCATTGTTCAGGGCGGAACTGTTCAATTTGTAAATCTAGGCGAACGAGAAATGTGGATTGCATCAAATAATCATCCCGATCATAGTCGATACCCCGTAAAAAGCCCAGCGGATTGTCTCGGTAGTTCTTTCGATGAGTGCACCGCGATTAGTAAGGGCTCGTCATGGAGCTATACCTTTACTGAACTTGGAGAGTGGCGATACCATAATCATACTCGCCCTATCGATGAGGGAAAAGTGGTTGTCCTCACGAAGGAAAAGTACCTTAAATTCCAAGAAATACAGCAGTGAGTAACCTACCCCCGCGGCACGCCGAGGGGTATTCTGGAAGGACGAATAAAGACCCGCGTGCCATACGGCCCGCGGATCTTTATTACAAGAACTACCGCACCACACTCGCGACCGCCTTCACGAGCCCGGGAGTATTTACACTCGGGATAATCTCATCTGCGGTTGGCTTCTTTACAAGTGCGGCAATCTTCTTTGCTGCAGCGAGCTTCATGTCGTCAGTAATCGCAGTCACTTTGCGGTCGAGTGCTCCGCGAAAGATGCCGGGGAACGCGAGTGAGTTATTGACCTGATTCGGCATATCAGAGCGTCCGGTTGCTACCACGCGTGCACCCGCAGCGATCGCATCATGCGGCATGATTTCGGGAATTGGGTTTGCGAGCGCGAACACAATTGCGTCTTTTGCCATCCGCTCTACATGAAGTTTCGAGATTGTACCCGGACCAGAAACTCCAATAAGCACGTCTGCACCAGCAACCGCATCAAGGAGCTCACCTTTGATCTGCCGTGGGTTAGTTATCTTCGCAAGTGCTTGCTTGTATGCGACCATGCCACTGCGCCCTTGATAGATAACTCCCTTACTATCGGTAAGAATGACATCGGTGATACCGGCCTTCATCAGAAGAAGCGCAATCGCGCGTCCTGCAGCGCCCGCACCCACAATGGCGACCTTGAGCGTTTCAAACTTTTTCTTTACCACTTTCGATGCGTTGATGAGCCCCGCAAGTACCACAATTGCAGTACCATGCTGATCATCGTGCATGACAGGAATTGAGAGTATCTTCTTGAGACGCTCCTCAATCTCAAAACACTGCGGAGCCGCAATGTCTTCAAGGTTAATCGCACCGAACGTTGGTGCAACAGCCTGTACGGCGGCAACAATTTCATCAACACCATGTACATCAAGCACGAGCGGTATACCATCAATGCCTGCCATTTCCTTAAGAATTGCACACTTTCCTTCCATGACCGGCATCGCCGCAATGGGGCCAATGTTACCGAGCCCCAGCACTGCCGACCCATCACTGATGACGGCAACAGTGTTTCCTTTTATTGTGTACGTACGTGCATCCTTTGGGAACTTCGCAAGGTGACTTGAGACTGCCCCAACACCTGGCGTATACATCGTGCTCCATTCGTCACGTGTCGTGAGTCGCCCTTTTGATACCATCTCTATCTTTCCGTGAAGCTTCTTATGGAGCGCGAGTGCCATCTTGGCGTAATCTTTCTTCACTATTTTTTTAGGAGCACTTTTCTTTGCAGATGATTTTTTTAACACGGTAAAAAACTAGAAATTGGTAATGTGGAGAACAGTATATCACTACGCACCCTAGTGTAAAAAGTCGCACATCAGAATTTCTGCTACTATACCTAGTATGCTTCCTTCAGACCTCCTCACCTCACATTTCCACCTTGATGAACCGCACAAGCGTGCGCTCAAACGTCTCAACATCCACACCATTGAAGATCTGCTCCTTCACCTCCCCCAACGGTATGAAGACATTTCTTCTATTCAGTCAGTTGGCTCACTCGCAAAAGACCAAGACGCCGTCGTCTTTGGACAACTTGGTGGACTTAATACGCGAAAATCATGGAAGAGCCGAGTGCCAATCTCTGAAGGATGGGTCGAGGACGGCACTGCGCGCATCAAGATTATGTGGTTCAACCAGCCGTACATCGCAAAGATGCTCACGGACGGCATGTATGTAAAAGTTGCCGGGAAAGTAACGGGAAGCGAGGGAAAGCTGTACCTTGCAAATCCTGAGGTTGAAAAACTTGAAAGTCTTCCCATTGACCGTCATGACTCTATCTTTAAAAATACGGAGAATCTCGATGAAACTATCTATCCTGTGTACCGCGAGACAAAAGGTGTCACTTCAAAATGGTTTTTCCATACCGTACAGAAATGTTTTAATCAGGGAGTACTTCCAAAGCTCGCTGACCCGATTCCGGGGGAGGTTCTCAAGCGATACAATCTCCCCTCTCTTGAGACTGCACTCATTTGGATTCACACCCCTAAAAAAGCTGAACACGCAGAGAGTGCACGAAAGCGTTTTGCATTTGAAGAGGTGTTCTACATACAAACCACGAAAGCACGGGAACGTGCGCAGGTGAGCGCGGCAACAAGCTACGTTGTGAAGACTGATGATGCGCACATAGAGGCGTTCACGAGTCGCTTTCCATTTCCGCTCACAAACGCCCAAAAGAAATCTATCAAGGATATTCTCAACGACTTCACCGGGAAGCACCCCATGTCGCGTCTCCTCGAGGGAGATGTGGGGAGTGGCAAGACCGCGGTCGCGGCGACGACCGCGTATGCAGTTGCGACATCGCGACCGCCTGAAGGACTTAGGCAGACAACCCAATCCATTTTGAAAAAAACTAAATCCGTCAGCGCTGCGAACAGTTCGAGGCGCGGCCAAAATGGCGGAGGAAATGTAGAAAACTACTTTGACGACGACACTTTTGAGTCGCAACAAAGAAATGTTCCAGCGTTGGCGGATTTAGAGTTCGGAAACCTGCAGGTTGCCTACATGGCCCCCACCGAAATCCTCGCAAAGCAACACTTTGAATCGTTCATGCACCTCTTTAAGCACCTCCCCATTCAAATTGGTCTTGTCACCGGAAGCACTTGTCTCAAGTTTCCCTCAAAGTCTGACCCCACAAAGCCAACCAAGATTTCAAAGTCGCAGCTCCTCAAGTGGGTGAAGAATGGTGAGATTCCGATTCTCATTGGGACGCATGCACTCATCTACAAGTCAGTCGAGTTCAAGCACCTCGCACACGTCATCATCGACGAACAGCATCGCTTCGGCACAAACCAACGCCGCGCACTTGCGAAAAAAGACGTGCGCATGCCGCACCTTCTCTCCATGACTGCAACCCCAATCCCGCGTACCTTGGCACTCACTGTATACGGCGACCTCGACATTTCCCTCCTCGACGAGATGCCAAAGGGTCGCAAACCTATTATCACGAAACTCGTCGCACCAAGCGGCATCAAAACGGTATACGAGCACGTGCAGAGTGAACTCGACGGTGGTCGACAAGCGTACATCATCTGTCCGCGCATTGATGAACCTGACCCCGCAATGGAAAATGCGCTCCAGCTCAAATCAGTCATGCTCGAAGCAGAACGGCTAAGAAAAAACGTGTTCAAAAAGGCACGTATTGGGACACTCCACAGCAAAATGAAACCTGCAGAGAAAGATGCCGTCATGGAACAATTTCTTGCGCACGATATTGATATTCTCGTAGCAACATCAGTCGTCGAAGTCGGCGTGAACGTACCGAATGCCACGAACATCATTATCGAAGGCGCTGAGCGTTTCGGTCTCTCCCAACTCCACCAGCTCCGTGGACGCGTTGTCCGCAGCAATCACCAAGCGTACTGCTTTGCGGTGACAACCAAAGACAGTACTGGAAAAAGCGGCAAGACACTCGAACGTCTCAAAGCGCTCATCACGGCAAAAAATGGATTCGAGCTCGCTGAGTATGATCTTCAGATACGTGGTTCAGGTGAACTCTACGGTATGAAGCAATGGGGACTCACTGACCTTGGCATGGAAGCTATTAAAAACCTCAAGATGGTCGAGGCCGCGCGAACTGAGGCAAAACTCCTTATTGAAACTGATCCAGAGCTAAAACAGCATCCACACATCGCAAAGCGGGTTGCCCTTCTCAACAAAGAACTCCATCTTGAATAGCTTTTAGCTTTTAGCCCCGAGCTAATAACCAGGCAAGGCCTGGTTATTAGCTGTTTTAGTGCTCGAATTCCAACACTTTTTTGGGTACTTGACAATATTTTGGGGTGTGCTATGATACATATGTCGGTGCGGGGATCTCCCTTGCATCCAGTTCGGCCAGGTCCTCGTGAGACCGTGGCCATCCCCGCACTGACACCATGTCCTCAAACCCAAGGAGAAGTTCCATGACCAAGCACTGGCGCAACGCCGAACAGAACGCCAAGAAGGCCACCGAAGTGACCGCCATGCACGCCGGCCATCGGCCAGGCGCCGCTGGACACCGGCGGCCACTGTCCGCGCATCAGCAAGTAGGGCACTGCGGCCGGCACTCGAGGACCCGCAGTCTCTGACTGCGGGAGCATCCTGTTCTTCAATCGTCGCCTCAACTAGGAGACTGAAATGATCTGGAAGAGTTAACGATCGCGTCGAGGAGGACGGCACGCGCCAGCCGTCCGTGAGTAGGCCTCAGCCCCATTGGCAACCTACTCTGACCAGGGCCGACACACTAGCTGTGTCGGCCCTTTCACTTTTTATACATACTCATACGCACTCGCCTCATCTGACTAATAATAAAGGTCCGACCTTTATTATACTTTTTCAACTTACATACTCATACGCACCCGAAATGATTGCGTACACAATATTAAGCGTGTGATACTAAAAGTGCTCCGAGATGTTCTCGGAGCACAACCAAGAGGAGTTGACCATGAAGCATTCCCTGTTGTTTGCCGTTGCGTTTGTGGGTGTCTGTGCATCTGCAGCAGTATTCGCACAAGCGCCCCAGAGGACGAAGTCTGACTCAGTCGCGGAGCAGTGCACCATCGTCGCAACACGAGCGACCGGCAACATCGCAAGCAAGCGTTTGCTCGAAGCCACGTCGATACGCATCGCCGAACCGATCATTCGCACATGTGTGACCGCCGGCCGCATCATGGTGCGCATGACTACGAAACCGCTCGGCGCCAAAGTGGCAAAGCGCCACACGGCAGAATCCGGTGCGTTTCAAATGATCTGACCACCGTCTCGGCTCACGCCGCGAAACCCGCCTCCCCTCAAAAGGAGCGGGCTTTTTTTGTATTTGTTTTGCTGACTTGGTTAGGATATAGTTTTGAGGCCAACCTTTCCGTCCGTAGCTCAGTTGGTAGAGCGGTCGTCTTATACACGACTGGTCCCAGGTTCAAGTCCTGGCGGACGGACCAATATCAAAAATCAGTATTGATACCACGCAGGTATTTGATACCTTCCATCACATACTCATAGAAATCCCTATTGTGGTACGAAACGACACACGTTCCATAAGAGAACATCCCCTTGTATGTCTTGCCTGAGAGCAACGACTCTTTTATGTATGGCTTATTGAAATTTGTGCTATTAATTTTTAGTGTATCTGACCAAAATCTTGTAAGTTTTTTCACATCCTGATCCGCGTACAAGTGAAGCTTGACCTTGAGAACTCCTCTTTCAACACCTAAACTTTCCAACCATTCAATATAGAACCTTACAATCGAAGGATCGGTATTTGTGAGCGACGTTGTATACTCAGCCGTTTTTGTTCCCTCTCCCCAATACAAAAACAAACCTGCAATGAAAGTATCACGCTTTGAAAATTTCCCTACATCTCGAGCTATTTTTTGAAAAACGATCGTTCGTCTCGCATCCTTCTTTGCACGCATTGCTTGCCTGAAACGCTCTATTCTTTTTGGAGAGTGTGCTCGTAGTTGATTTATTTCTACCCGAGAAAGAGGCATATCTCTAAGCCAGAGACTGATAGTACTTTTACTCACACCGAGCTTCTCCCGAATAGCACTGTATGGCAACCCTTGCCTGCGCAATTGTATTGCCTTCTCACGTTTTTCTGGTAGTGCCATTACAATTTACATTCCTTGGTTCGATTATATCACACCGTTCACACTGATAGCTCATCTATTTTGAACAAAATTGCTATACTAAGCACACATGAAGACGTTCTTTACTCGTGGCAAAATAATTATCGCTGTCATTCTCCTTGGAGCTGGATACGCTGCCTATGCGTACCTTACGCGAGACACAACACCCGACTGGGTGACCGAAACAGTAACTCGCGGTGAAGTCGCGCAAATCGTTTCCGTCTCAGGAATTATGGAAGCAGAACAAGAGGCATCACTTTCCTTTCCGGTCACCGGTACCGTGCGTGAGATACTGGTAACTGAAGGAACTCCGGTGGTAAAAGACCAGATACTTGTAACACTTGAGCAAGACGAACTTACAGCCGACCGACAAGATGCGTATGCGGCGCTCCTCATTGCTGAAGCTGATCGTACTGAACTCATGAACGGACCGCGAAATGAGGAGCGGGACGTGACCAGTATTGCAGTCGACATCGCACGTGCAAATCTTGAGCGTACATCACTCGAAGAAGCTGAGAAGGTTCAAAACGCATACCGTGAACTACTCTCAAACGGACTTGAGGCACTCCCTATTGATCGCGATTCGAACGATGCTCCCCCTATCATCTCGGGGACATACACGTGTGGGAAAGAAGGTACGTATCTACTCACGATCTATCGATCCAGTACTCAATCAGGCCACTCGTACATACTCGAAGGACTCGAGGGTGGGACATTTACTGCGTTTAGTGAAGCACCGAGCGCACTCGGAACGTGTGGTCTTTTCATACAGTTTGTTCCAAACGAGTCGTATAGCAGTAAGACTTGGGAAATTGCAATTCCCAACACTCGAAGCGATACCTACACACAAGATCGAAACGCCTATACGCTTGCCCGACAACAGGAGACAAACCGAGTGAGTGAAGCGCGACAAGCACTCGAAAGAGCACTTCGAGAACAGACGCTCGAGAATGCGGTGCCACGGGACGAAGCGCTAAGCCGAGCTGATGCTGCAATTATCCAAGCGAAGGCACGACTCGGTGCAATTGATGCAAAAATCAGTGAACGTATACTCCATGCCCCATTTCCGAGTGTCGTCAGTACCGTTGATATCACCGTCGGTGAAGTTGCCTCAGGCGAAGCAATTACGCTTGTCGGTGATACGCTCTACGAACTCACCGTGCGTATTCCTGAAATTGATATCACAAAGATTCAGATTGGGCAGTCTGCAGAAGTCGTCTTTGATGCGCGGTCTGAAGAAACAGTCACCGCACAGGTTGGTTTCATCTCAAAGGCCGCAACCAAGATTGACGGTGTTGCATACTTTGAAGCCAAACTCAGATTCGACAATCCTCCAGAGTGGTTCAGAAGTGGACTCAATGCTGACGTAAACATTATTGTTGAAAAGCAGACTGATGTGCTCCGTATACCAAAGCGTTTCCTCGTTACACTTGATGGGGCATATTCTGTATTGGTGCCGAACGGTGAAATTTCTGAATCACAATCGGTAACACCCCTATTCTTCGGCAATGACGGTTTTGTGAGTATCGAGAGCGGCCTCCGTGAGGGTGACACTATAATTGCGCCATAAGTATGCGTACACTTCGCCTTGGGTTACTGCTCGGATTCCGTCAGATTCAGCGTTCGAGCCTATGGACAACACTCCTCATCATCTTTGTGATGATGTTTACGTTCCTTAATCTCATTGCCGTTTCCGGAATACTTGTTGGACTCATTGTAGGTTCTGAACGTGCAGTACGAGAGAGCTCGATTGGCGACGTTGTCATTACTGCAAGAAACGACGAGGATGAAATCCTTGAGACTCCCACAATACTTCGTGAACTCAAACGGTATCCTGAAGTTCTGACTTACTCGGTACGATACAACGGTGGTGGTGTCCTTGAAGCAAACTACAGAGAACGACGTGACCTGTCCGCTGAACGTGATATTGCAAATGTGAAAGTCACCGGTATCGACCTCCAGCTCGAAGATGCGATGACGGGACTCTCGAAACTCGTCGTTGACGGTGAGTACCTCGACCCCAATGAGGAGGGGCGGATCCTCATTGGGGTCTACTACATCAAGGAATACGCGCAGCAATACGGCGATATATTTGAAACTGTGGAGGGCATCAAACCGGGGGATACGGTTCGACTCACCGCGGGTGACGTCTCAAAGGAATTCATCGTGAAAGGTATCGTGCGGTCAAAAGTCGATGAAATTAGCCTCAACACCTACATTCCTGAACGTGAATTTAGACGTCTCTTCGGGCGAAACAACCAAAATGCGGATCAAATTGTAATGCGTATTGTAAAACCAGAAGAAAATACAAAAGTAAAAGAGGCTCTGCTGCAAAGTGGTTTTGGCACCTATGCAAAGATTCAAACCTTTGAAGAGAGTGTCCCCAAGTTTCTTACCGATATTAAAAACACGTTCAATCTCCTCGGCACGTTCATTGGCTCTATCGGTATTATCGTTGCCTCAATCACTATCTTCATTATCATCTTTATCAATGCGCTCTCCCGTCGCCGACACATTGGCATTCTCAAGGGCATTGGCGTCGAGGCAAACGCAATTGAGATTGCATATGTGATGCAAGCGGCGTTTTATGCACTCATTGGTTCGTTTATTGGTGCACTCCTCACCTACGGTGTGCTCATCCCCTATTTTGATGCGAACCCGATTAAATTCCCGTTCAGTGATGGCATCCTAGTAGCTGACCCACTCACTACATTTTATAAATTCATCGTCCTCTTTCTCATCACACTCGTCGCAGGCTACCTCCCTGCCAAGCTCATCACCCGCCAAAATACCTTAAACGCAATCCTCGGGAGGAAATGAAAAACATGGATATCATCACTGCAAAAAACATCAGGAGAACCTTTGGTACGGGAAATCTTATCACGCACGTACTCAAAGGTATTGATATTTCGGTATCAGCAGGAGAATTTATTGCCATCATGGGAAAATCAGGTGCAGGGAAATCGACGCTCATGTACCAACTCTCAGTGCTCGATCACCCAACGGATGGTGAACTCATGATCGACGGCGTCGATGTACTCATGCTTCCCGAGCACGAGCAGACAAAGTTTCGCCTCAATACACTCGGATACATTTTTCAAGACTACGCGCTTTTACCGGATCTCTCATCGCGTGAAAACATTATGGTGCCACTCCTCATGCGAGGTCAGACATGGGAAGAAGCGAAGCGTACTGCCGACACATCGCTCGATGAAGTAGGGCTCAAGGGTAAGTATAAGAATTTGCCAGCGGAGCTCTCGGGTGGTGAACAGCAACGTGTGTCAGTTGCACGTGCTATTGCGGGAAAGCCAAAGATTATTTTTGCCGATGAACCAACGGCAAACCTCGATAGCATTTCAGGCGAAGCAATCATTGACCTGCTTGGCTGCCTCCATAAAAACGGTCAGACGATTGTCATGGTCACCCATGAAGACGAGTACACAAAGCACTGTGATCGCGTCGTCTATATGGAAGATGGGCTTATTGTGCGAGAGAAGAAACTAAAGGAATAGAGAAAA
>JANOXF010000110.1:0-5316 GCA_031418275.1 Candidatus Kaiserbacteria bacterium | reverse complement strand
CCATATTCTACACTCGATTCCTTCTGCCTTGATGAAAATAATCTGGTCGGCCCGCAACTTATTGTGAAGTCGAAAAAGTTATTGACTCCCCTCCTTATCCTTCCCATTCCTGAGGAATACCTACATCATATTGAAAATATTATCGCTCCACGACTTCGGGAGGAACACATGGAAGAACCGTTTTCGCACCACCTCTTGGAGTACCTAGGATTTTGAAATGAGTTGAGTATCGTGCTATCATCCTCGAGCTTGCTCTCATAGTTTAATGGATAGAATGTGGGTTTGCGGTACCTACGATCCAGGTTCGATCCCTGGTGAGAGCACAAAATAACAAAAGCCACCATTCGGTGGCTTTTGTTATTTTGTGCTCTCACAGCACAGTCTGGGAGACTGTGCGTCAGGGATCGAAAAGGTTGCCTGATATTTTAAGAGTGAAACAAATTAAAATATCGACAACCTGTACTGTTCATGTAATGATAGATTCCCTGTCAGGGATCGAAGACCTTGTGAGATATCTTTGCGAACGAAGTGAAGCAAAGTATCCACAAGGTGTACTGATCCTGTAAGGATCGATATCCGTGGTGAGAGCACAAAACCGCCGGCCCTGAGGGCCGGCGGTTTTTGTTTACTTCTTCTCTACTTTCTTTTTCATTGCCTGCATGAGGCGTGATTTCTTTCGTGCTGCTGCGTTTCCTTTGAGGACACCGCGCTTTGCTGACTTATCGATAGCTTTGTATGCCTCGGGCATGAGCTTTGTTGCTTCCGCAACCTCCCCTGCCGTGATGAGCTTACGTACTTTCTTCACAACGTCATTCATAACACTCTTACGACGCACGTTGAACACGTGTTTTCGAAGTGATGAACGGTGTGCTTTTTTTGCTCCTTTGGTGATTGCCATATGAAGATTGAATGTCGCACACTATACCGTGAATGCGCAAAAAGCGCAACGACTGATGTCGTTGCGCTTTTTGTTTCAGCTTGCGGGGATACTTCTAGGTCTCCCCATCCTCAGGAATGATATCGATGGTAAGCACCGCACTTCCCGAGGGACAGGTGAGCGTATACGTTGTTCTTCCGTTAATAGTCTGATTCACTGAGCCTGTTTCAACACCGTCACTTGCGTTACGGGTGATGTTTCCCGAGAGCGTGCCGCCCGAGAGCGTACAGAGTCCTTCATCACCGTTATTCGTGTCCCATTGTATGGGAACAACAGTGCCGCGCTTCACCACTTTTCCCGTCGTAGTGAGTGTTGGTGGACCACTAGGGGGTGGCGGTGGTGTGAATATACAGTTGTTGGTAATTGGAAGGTTCCAATTACCACTACCGCTCGAAGAGCAAGTACCACTGCATGTGCCACTGTACCCACCCGCAACATCACAAGTGCCCGCCGAAGTGCCCCCTGCTGCGGTTGGAGGAATTGAACAGCCACTTCCTGAATATGGTGGGCAGGGTGATGATGGTGGTGGTACTCCACTAACGGTTATGGTGACGTCTTTGGGACCATTTGTAACACCTGCATTCCAACACTGGAGTGTATAGGTTGTCGTGACCGTCGGTGATACTACTTCACTGCTTCCGGTCGTTGATTTCCATCCCGACCACCCCGCAGGGCCAGACGCCCAGCATCCATCCGCTACTCCTGTCACCGTCCACGTGAGTGTAGAAGAATTGCCTGAAGTAATCGATAGCGGTGATCCCGAGAAGTTGAGAGTCGGAGCAACTGCGGCAGCGCCGGCGCAGATTGTGCTATTCCATGGAGCCGTTGGGGGGCAGGATGCAGTAGCTATTTGTGTAGCAAGTACCGTTCCTCCGTCCTTCAGTTCGAAGGTATTTGCGCCGTAGTTAATGGTTCGGTTTGTTCCGAGACTTGAAGGGGCTGTTGAGAATGATGTTCCATTCTGATATACACTCGGACTGGTGACACCACCCGATGTGCTCCATGATACTGAGGAAACACAACTACTACTTCCTGCAGGAATAGTGCAGCTCGGCGCTGAAAGTGTTCCTGAAGGAACCGCAACAGCACTCACCCTCCACGTAAAGCTCCGTGGAGTACTCGGACCTCCTGGACCGAACGCCTGCACCGCATTACACGTGGTATCACCTACCATCGCGGCAGTTGCCGTTACACTCTTTGAGCCAGTAGGGATATTCGCTGGTCCGTTAATATTTATTTGATTCCACGCAGCTGCTCCTGGTCCGGTACACGAGTTGATGTCGATGGATGTGGCTCCGGTTGTTGTCCATGAGAGTGTACCAGTACCACCGACCGTGACGTTCGTGGGTGGGGTGATGGATATGGTGGCCGCGCCTGCGCAGGCTGCGGGGGCGGTGCCGGGTACCGATGCAGAGTTGGAAGACCATACACCTGCAGCGTTCATTGCGGCGACAACATAGTTGTATGTGGTGCCATTTGTGAGACCTGTGTCAACCGTTGAGGTGAGCGGCCCACTGTAGACAGAAACCGATCCATTTCGTAAGACACCATACTGTATTGCCCCCGCGACTGAGTTCCATGAGAGATTGACTTTGCCACTACCACAGGTTGCGTCGGTGGTTGCGGAGAGACCGGTAGGGGTGGCGGGAGGAGGTACAGGATTTACGGTAATTGTTTTGGGAGTCCACGACGAATTTGTTCCCTTAATATCTTGAGCTGCCGCCTGAAATGTGTGACCCCCAACGACTCCACAAGTAAACGTACCACTACCACTCGTGCCTGAATTTACATATCCACTTCCTGGTGACCATGTGTCAACTGAACTGTTACCATCCCAATCAATGCCATAGCGTACCTGGTCGTTATCAGGATCAGTTGAAGTAAATGTAAAAGTGACTGTATCTCCCACAAAACATGTTGCCGGACCCACTATAGTGGGAGCACTTGGTTTTTGATTTGGCTGAAACGCTGTGAACATGAGACTAATTGGCTGTGCACTGAGGGGAAACGCGAGCTCTTCGGTACTATCAATTCCACATGATGCATCACCATCACGCCCACAAGTCATTGAGTCATAATCCCGGTAATACTTTCCAAACGTTGCGGAGAAATTCGCCGTGACAGATGCTGGACCTGTTCCTGTTACCGTACAGTCGGTTTGACTACTACACGTGAATGCCGAATTAGTTGATACCGCAATCGTTGGTGGATTGATAGAGAGTGGAGTCAGCACACTCCGTACTGCTCCCGGAGTCCAGGCACCTGTGGGAGAGCCGAAGCATCCAGCCCTAATGGTGGTCCAGTTCACAGTTTTTGTATTGTAATCATTATCATATTGCAGAGCGAAACGCACAAGTGTACCTACAGCAATACTACTTCCTTCAGGTATCACCGATCCTGTACCTAGATCAGTTACCACCAGTGAGTACAATGCAGACCCGTCTCCCTGTAGGTAACTTCCAGAATCACACGAAGGATAACTTCCGGCGTATACATCATTACTGAACGTGAATGGAACTGTCGCGCTCTTTGCTTCGGCACTCGTTGCTCCACTCAATAGCGTGACGCCCGCAAACATAAGTGCGAGGAGCATGGGTGTCACTTGTTTTTTGATTTGCAATTTAAGTGCGATAAGGATAAGTCCAATCATTCCGAGTAAGATAAATAGTGAACACAAGAATACTCTGACAGTGAGGCTTTCCCCGCTTGTTGAAGTGACTGCTCCTGCTTCTGCCGAGCAGTGTTCTGGATCAAAATCCTTACACCGATACGCTTGCGTCACCGACTCTATTGTCTTTCCATCGCGAACAAGTGTTGCAGTCACTGAAAAATTTGTCAGATTCCGTTCGGGTGTAAACGCACCAAGAATCCCAGTCATATCGACAGGGATTGTTCCGGTATAGGTATGTGTGAAGACTGTGCTACCACTACTATCAGTGACAGTCAGCGTAATCTCATTACCACTCACGCTCGGCATATTGGTGGAGTGGGCACATACAAAGACTCCCGTTTCCCTCCCTGCCTCAAGTGGGTAGTTGAGAATTGTTGGGAATTCAAGGCGTGTCTCCGCGACACCATCCCGTGCAAAACGAATGTTCTGAATAGACTTTGTACCTTGATCGGTGAGTTCAACGGTGACATATGAAACCGTATTGTTATGTGGTTGTACCGTATACGATAGTGTTTTTGTTTCTTTTGCTTTGAGCGTTACCATTTCTTGTTTGCTATCAATAGTTCGTGATGTTTGAAGATCTCCCCATGGGGCTAATTTCCAAGTTACAGGAAGGTTCACTGACTCACTTCGAGGATTGTTGATTTTTACTTTTACTTCGACAGGCTCAGTCTTCGAGAAGAGCCGCGGGGGCTTAGAGAAGTTGTATGCAAATCCGTCGATGGTGGTGCCGTTTCGGTCAAACGAAACTGCTGGTGCAACCTTTCCGGGATTCACAATCTCAAAGTCAACTTGATTTCCAGTCACATCGTCCATAAACATAATCCCCGCGAGATTGTAGCGATCGTGAGTTGAGAAATAGAGGGCTGCATAGTACTTTCCGCCTTCGGTATTTTCTGGAATATTCCAGTCAAATGCAGCCTCCCGTTCACCATTTGCAGGAATCGTCACATTCTCGAGCGCAATAAACTGATCGACGAGAGGATATCCATTGTCGACAGAGTTCTGCGCGTTTGTTTGCTTTTGGTGGAAGATCTTCACAAACACAGTCCCATTTACGATTGGGTATGGGTTTTCATTCTTGATATTTCCCGTAAATTGGAGCACGGAGCCTGAGACGGGTGTGAGGGTTGTCGGCTCCAAAAACATTTCTACACTCCCGTAGGTATAGTGATCAAAACACTGCACCGTACCGGCAGGCATTGCTGCAATGGCCTTCTGTTCTGATGCTTTAAGCTTTGTATCATTGAGGCGCATCTTTTCTTGCACATCAGGAGGAAAACTGTCGAATGCTTCTTTATTTACCGGGTCGGCAAGAAATTCGTCGAGTGAGTAGGCTCTTGCAGTTGAAACAACAGACGATGCTAATAACACTCCAGCGAGAAGTGAGAAAATGAGGAACTTTTTCATATGGTTAAATGGGTTTGACGATACTAAACATGGTGTAAATAAAATTGGATACAGTGAAACGCACGATTCTGAGTGCGTGATGTGACTTCACCAATTATTGTAGCACCAGTGAGTATAGCGATGTGTTCTCGTTGTGTGTAACGAGAACAAGAAACCCCGCGGCCCAAAGGGCCGCGGGGTTTCTTGTTTCTTCTTCACTCCCCTCATACATCTCTACGTCTCCCCATTCTGCGGAATAACATCAACTGTCTTTATCGCCGTCCCAGAAGGACAGGTAAGTGTAAAAGTTGTTCTGCCG
>JANOXF010000109.1:0-13388 GCA_031418275.1 Candidatus Kaiserbacteria bacterium | reverse complement strand
GATGGGGACGTCATTCGTGACCACCTCTCGAAGGGGCTCGGATTCTCAAAAGAAGATCGCGACGAAAACGTACGCCGTGTTGGATTTGTGGCGAGTGAAGTTGTCCGTCATGGAGGTATCGCCATCTGCTCGCTCATTGCGCCGTACAAAGAAGCACGGCGGAGTGTACGGAACCGCATTGAGCACTACGGGACATTCATTGAAATATTCGTTGATACGTCAGTCGAAGAGTGCGAACGTCGGGACACGAAGGGACTCTATGCAAAGGCGCGTCAGGGAATCATCAAGAACTTCACCGGTGTCGATGATCCGTACGAAATCCCTGAAAACCCTGAGCTCGTTGCTAAGACTGAGGAAGATACCCCTGAAGCACTCGTTGAAGCAATTTTTGAGTATCTCTACTCGCGCGGCGTAATCACAAGAAAATAGCTCAGAGCATGTTCTAAAACCCCATATACTGCGTTGTGCTTCACTCGGAAACACTCACCGTATATCGAATACGCCTCCTGTTTTCTTGCTCGCACTCCTTGTCTCTGTTGCTTTAGACCATGCTCTAGTGCACTGTGTGCTTGATATCTACCGTGGTATAGTTTTAAGTAATTTCTTAGAGAACACGCCACTCACACCATGCTTCTCAAAACGTCGTTTATTGAAAGAATAGTAAAGCACTCTGGATTAGAACGTCCACGGATACTTGAACTTGCGTGTGGTACCGCACGGCACATTGACCCCATTCTTAAGGCGCACCCCGAGTACACGTACGTTGGGGTAGAGCCGTACCCCGCTTCTTTCGAGAAGACGAAGTCTGCAATTGGAGATTTGCCAAACGTTACGCTCGTGAATCAGCTCGCGTATGGCAGCGTAGGAGGAGTCTCGCCCGAAAGTTTTGATATTGTCTTTTCACTGAGCGCTCTTGAGCACATTAAAAACCTTGAGGCGTTTATTACACTCTCCGCGGAGTCAGTAAAGCGGGGCGGACTCATCGTACACCGGTACGACTTAGGGCATGCGCTCTACCCGGGGACGATGAAAGAGCATATGCAGGTATGGATAGGAAATACCTTTCCAAAGCTCCTTCCCGAGAATCGTTTTGTGAGGTATGTGCCCCAAACGGAGGTGGAAGGACTTCTTACCCGTGCCGGGTGCGCTGTAGAACGTGCTACCTACCACAATATGCCGAACCACCGGGGGTTTGAGAAATGTGCTCAAAACGACGAGGTGCTCAAAGATGCTGCTACAGCACTCAGTGCCTGGGAATACGCGCATGAAGACCTTTTTGCACGTATTCCGCTTCCTGCTCGTGAGTATTTGTTCCCCGCAGTCGCCATTTGGGCACGAAAGGGGTAATATGGTGGGCGATTGCCCAGATTATTGATTTTTAATTTCTTATAGGATGAAAGACATTGCAAAGTTTTTAGTATACGGAGGGTTGTTTCTCATACCGTTCCTCGCGCTCTACGTAGAGAACGGTTTCTTCTTTCCCTACATTACCGGAAAGAATTTCGGATTCCGTATTATCGTCGAGATAGTATTTGCAGCATGGGTACTCCTCGCGCTTTATGAACCGAAGTATCGACCGAAGTCGTCTCTCATTAGCTGGAGCTTCATCGTATTCCTTGTCGTCATGTTTTTCGCAAACCTTTTTGGTGAGTCGCGACTCATGAGTTTCTGGAGCAACTTTGAGCGAATGGATGGGTACCTCGCGATTCTCCACACATTTATGTACTTCATCGTGATGGCGAGCGTGCT
This sequence comes from Candidatus Kaiserbacteria bacterium, assembly GCA_031418275.1. GTDB lineage: Bacteria > Patescibacteriota > Minisyncoccia > Phycocordibacterales > UBA918 > Damh-18. The sequence continues at coordinate 11,639 of JANOXF010000109.1, read as the reverse complement.
CACCACCGATAAACTTTGGAATCGTTTTTTTGCGACGACGCTTGTCGCTGCAGGAATCCTCTCAATATATGCATTTGGTCAAAAAGGTGGATTCATTGAACACCGGTACGGTGGCTTCCGCGTTGATGCAACACTCGGTAACGCGACGTACATGGCAATCTACATGCTCTTCCACACCGCGATTGCTGCACTCATGGTGGTGCGCACTGAATCAAAGAAAATGCGCTACGTGTATATATTCCTTGTCGCACTCTTCGCGTATCTTCTTGTCCAGACGGCAACGCGCGGTACTACACTCGGACTTGTGGGAGCAGTACTCGTCTCTATGACGTATGTGGCAGTATACGCGCGTCAGTACCCTATTGTTCGTAAAGCGGCGATTGGAGTCTTGCTCGGACTCGTCGTTATTGTGGGGACGTTCGTTGCGGTGCGTAAGACGGAGTTTGTGCAGAATAGTCAGACACTCACGCGTATCGCAAACGTTTCGCTGAGTGAGGGTAATGTACGCTTCAAAGTGTGGAAGATGGCGTACGAAGGATTTAAGGAGCGTCCGCTGCTTGGATGGGGACAGAGTAACTTCAACTATGTATTCAATGAGCACTACGACCCCTCAATCTACTTTGCAGAGTCATGGTATGACCGTGTACACAATATCCTCTTTGACTGGCTCATAGCGGGCGGTATCTTTGGAGCGCTCGCGTACTTCGCGATTTACTTCTCTACACTCTACTACCTATTCGTACGACCAATGGTGCAGCACGAGGAGGTGTTCTCTGTTGCTGAGCGGGGTATCCTCATCGGTCTTCTTGCAGGCTACCTCTTCCACAATCTCTTTGTCTTCGACAACATCGTGAGCTACATCTACTATGGTGTCATTCTTGCATTCATCCATGCACGTATCGGTATGTCTTCAAAGAAGCTCGCCGATGTAAAAATTGACCAGCGGGTCATTGAGCAGGTTGCAACACCCGTCATTGGCGTAGCGCTTCTTGTGACACTTTACTTCATGAACATTCCTGGGATTCAGGCAGCCGGTGACATCATAAATGCATTTAAGGCGACGACGCCGGACACAATGCTCGCTGAATTCAACACCGCGCTCAATCGACACTCGTTTGGTGATCAAGAAATTCGTGAGCAGATGACCCGGCGTGCACAAGAAATGGCACAGGCCCAGGGTATAACGAGCGAGCAAAAACAATTGCTCAACACGCGTGTAGAAGAAGAACTCCTCAAACAGATTGCAGAAAAACCAGGTGATGCGCGTGCGCACGTGTTCATCGCATCCTTCTACCGAACGTTAGGTACTCCCGAGTCGCTCGATAAGGCAGTTGCGCAGCTTGTGATTGCGCGGAGCCTTTCTCCCCAAAAGCAGCAAATTATCTTTGAGCAAGGACTGGCACAACTCCAGAAACAACAGTTTGACGCGGCGCTTGCATTCTTCAAAGAAGCGTATGATCTCGATACATCATATAGTGAAGCCCGTGTGTACTACGCTATGGCAGCATTCTATGCAGGTAAGAGCGAGATCTTTAATGAACTAATTGTGAGTGATGCCGACAAAGATGCCTTTGCGCAGAATGATCTTGCTGTACAAGCGGTGTATAGCCAGAAAAACTACCCCATTCTTCTTGATATGTTTGAACGACGCATACGACTTAATCCAACAGAGCCACAACTTCGCACAAGCTACGCATACCTTCTCAATGAATCGGGTGATACCGCAAAAGCAATTGAAGTGCTCAAGAAAGCAGCAGAAGATATTCCAACCTTCAAAGATCAGGCTGAAAAGTTTATGCAGCAACTCGTATCTCAGAACTTGGGGATACAACCAAAGAAGTAGTGAGGGGAAAACGGATGCTCGGAGGAGAGCATCCGTTTTCCGTTTCAGCATTATGGCACTTACCCTACAATCACGTATTCCGCTCGCGCCACTCACGACACTCAAGTGTGGGGGTAGTGCCGAGTATTTTGCAGAGGTTGATTCGATTGAAGCGCTTGAAGGTGCACTTGCATTTGCTGAGGAGAAAAACCTTACGGTTACCATTCTCGGTGGCGGTTCAAACGTACTTGTGAATGATGCGGGTGTTCGTGGGCTTGTCATACGACCAATGTTCACCTCCATCTTGTATCGTACCGAGGGTACCGACGTGTACGTAGAGAGTGGAGCCGGCGTCACGCTCGACGCACTTGTAGCAGACACTGTCGCGAAGCAACTCTGGGGAATTGAAAATCTCTCGGGGATTCCTGGTTCAGTCGGTGCTGTCCCTATCCAGAATGTTGGTGCATACGGTGTCGAAGCGAAGGATGTCGTGCATGAGGTGACGGTCTACAATCGAGATACAAAGCACGCAGAGAAATTAAGTACGGTGGAATGTGCGTTTGCCTATCGTCATTCATTCTTTAAGACCGAGGCAGGAAAGCGATACGTTGTAATGAGCGTCACGTTCAAGCTCTCAACACTTCCTCATCCTCGCATCTCGTACCGAGATCTAAAGGAGTATTTCAAGGAAGATACCGCTCCGTCACTCGAAGCAATACGTACTGCAGTCGTCGCTATTCGTGATGGCAAGTTTCCTGACTGGCACACGGTAGGAACGGCAGGTTCGTTTTTTAAGAATCCAATTATTTCACGCGAGGTGTACGAAGCTCTCCAGTTAAAATTTCCGCTCGTTCCCGGGTTTGCTGAGGCTGGCGGAGTGAAGGTCCCACTCGGGTGGATACTCGACCATGTGCTCAATGTAAAAGGGTACCGTGAGGGGAACGTCGGCCTCTATGAAAAACAGGCACTCGTCCTCGTAAAGTACGGCAACGCATCGAGCGATGAGGTACTCGATTTTGCAGAACACATTCGTGAGCGAGTGTTTGTTGCAACGGGTGTACACGTTGAGTTTGAAGCGGTGTATATCGCGTGAAAAATTTCTTGAGAAATTTTTCACGCGAACAAAATAAATTCACATTTTATTTTAAATTAATTCATAAATAAAATTTTTATAAAAATATTTTTCTAAAATAATTATCCACACATATTTTTATTTTTTGATTGTGCGAATTTTTTTATAACTCATAATGTATGTAAGCAAAGGTTCTCTATACATATGCTCTTTGGAAGAGAACAATGCGGTCGAGGTTAGAAATCTCATAACTTCAATCTTAAAATGCCAGCAAAAAAGAAAGCAGCAAAGAAGACTGCAAAGCGAGTAGTCAAGAAAGTAGCAAAGAAGGCTGCTAAGAAGACCGCAAAGCGAAAGACAGCAGCAAAGCGTAAATAAGTTGTCTCACATTCTCGGATTCCGAGAATACGACATACGGACAAAACAACACCTCTCGAGGTGTTGTTTTGTAATAAGAGCATGTCCAAAAACACCTCATACATCGTTGCGCTACATTCAGAAACCCTCATCGTATATTAAATACGTCTCGGATTTCTTCACTTGCGCGCCTTGTCTGAGGTTCTTTTGATCACGCTCTCTCCGTGGTGCATAGAGTTTTTAGAGATGCGCCATTTATGCTATGCTCTACGCACTATGTCATTTTTAGATAAATTCTTTGGTCCCACCTATGAGAAAGAGCTAAAGTCAGCGCAACCGCTTGTTGCGCAGATTAATGCATTTGAGCCCGAGGTGAGCGCATATACAAGTGACGAACTCCGCGCTGAGACTGAAGCACTTAAATTGCGTGTTCAAAATGGTGAAACGATAGACCTGGTACTTCCAAAAGCATTTGCGCTCGTGCGCGAGGCAGCGAAGCGTACCCTCGGTCAGCGACACTATGATGTGCAACTTATCGGGGGAATCATTCTCCATAGGGGAAGAATTGCAGAAATGCGTACGGGAGAAGGAAAGACACTCGTGGGTACACTTCCCGCATATTTGAATGCACTCTCGGGACGTGGTGTCCATGTCATTACTGTAAATGATTATCTCGCGCGTCGTGATGCAGTATGGATGGGGCAAGTGTATGCAACACTCGGACTCACCGTTGGTGTCATCAACCAAAACGCATCGTATCGGTACGATGCGAGTCATGATGCGGTTGCGAAGGATGATAGTGAGCGTGATCACGATGCATCCTTCAAGGTCTTCTATGAATTTCTCCGCCCCTGTACGCGCAAGGAAGCGTATGAAGCGGATATCACGTATGGTACGAACAGTGAGTACGGATTCGACTACCTTCGCGATAATCTCGAGTTTGACGCCGTGAGTCTCCGCCAGCGTGAGCATGCGTTTGCAATTATCGACGAAGTCGACTCAATCCTTATTGATGAAGCGCGCACACCACTCATCATCTCTGGGCCGACGCAAGATTCAGAAAATCTCTATACGCGGTTTGCACAGATTGCGCGTGAGCTTGTGCCTGAGGAGCACTATACGGTTGACGAGAAGCATAAGGCGATTGCGCTTACTGATGCAGGAATCCAGGCAGCAGAAGAAAAACTTGGTCTCGGCAACATCTACACCGACCTCGGCATGAAGTATGTGCACCACCTCGAGACCGCTATCCGTGCGAAGGCGCTCTTCAAACGTGACAAGGAGTATGTGATAAAAGACGGAGAAGCAGTTATTGTTGATGAATTTACGGGACGACTCCAGAATGGACGACGCTGGTCGGATGGTCTCCACCAGGCAGTGGAAGCGAAGGAGGGAGTAGCGATACAGCGCGAATCACGCACGTACGCGTCTATTACGTACCAAAACTACTTCCGCATGTACGAGAAACTCGCGGGGATGACGGGTACGGCGCTCACGTCACAGGAAGAATTTTATACCGTATATGGCCTCGACGTTATCCCTATTCCAACACACAGAGCGGTCGCACGTATTGACGGGAATGACTTCATCTTCCAATCAGAGAAAGGAAAACTGGAGGCCATCGTCGCAAAGGTGAAAGAGGTGCATGAGACGGGACAACCGGTGCTTATTGGTACCGCATCGATTGATAAGAACGAGCTTCTCGATATTGAGCTTACAAAGGCAGGAGTTCCCCATGAAATGTTGAACGCAAAGAATCACGAACGCGAAGGAGAGATTATTGCAGAAGCAGGAAGACGCGGTAAAGTGACGCTTGCAACAAACATGGCAGGACGCGGTGTTGACATTAAACTCGGCGGCCCCGATGCAACTGAGACAGAACGCGAAGAGATTCGGACGTTTGGTGGACTCTTTGTGCTCGGTACTGAGCGCCATGAGGCGCGCCGCATCGACGACCAGCTCCGTGGGCGTTCAGGGAGACAGGGTGACCCCGGAGAGACACAGTTTTATGTTTCTATGGAGGATTCACTCATGCGTGTATTTGCAAACGATGTCGTAAAAAACATGATGGGACGATTTGGTATTCCTGAGGACCAGCCGATTGAGAATGGCCTCATTACCCGCTCACTCGAATCAGCGCAGAAAAAGATTGAAGGATTCAACTTCGACTCACGCAAGCACGTGCTCGCGTACGACGATATCTTGAACCAGCAGCGCACGCGTGTGTACACGAAGCGCCGACAGCTCCTCATGGGTTCTCATGAAGCGGTACAGGCGGTGCTTGATGAGGTGGTGGTACTCCATCCCGAGCTCGACGAAATCATCCGTGCGCGCACTGCGGAGATGGGAGAAACGGTGTGGTATGAAATGCTTAGGAGGATGATGCTCCAAGTGTACGATGCGCTCTGGGTGGAGCACCTTGAAGTCATGCAGTATGCGCGCGGAAACGTTAGTCTTCGGGCGTACGCACAGCAAGATCCGCTCATTGAGTATCGTCGGGAGGGGATTCGACTCTTTAAGGAAATGGAATCAGTCGCTCTCGAGCGTACGGCAGAGCTTATCCCTCGCGTGCGGATTGAAGCGGTTATGAAAGACGAAGCAGAAGCACAGAAAACGCGTGCACAGCTTGTCGAAGCAAGCAGTGGAGACAGTAGTGGGGGAATGCAAAAGACAGCACCACAAGAACCCATTCGACGCGGGGTTACCTTTGGTCGAAACGACATGGTGCAGATTACGGATGGTACAAAGACTGAAACAATGAAATTCAAGAAAGCAGAACCACTCATCGCGTCAGGTGCCTGGAAGCTTGCCGAGAAGTAGAGAGAGCCATGGAGCAAGCAAAAACTGCGTGTGACCCATTCGGGGCCACACGCAGTTTTTGCTACTCGACAGCCCTATAAAAGAAGGTACTATACACATATGTTCGCTATTTCAGCACGCATTCTTATAACGGCATTTGCGCTCATTTTGGTCGCAAAGTTTATTCCAGGGATTACGGTCAGTGGCCTGTACCCGGCACTTATTGCTGCTCTTATATTGGGTATTTTGAACGTACTCGTAAGGCCAATTCTTGTTATCCTCACATTTCCGATTACACTTCTTACCCTGGGACTCTTCATCTTTGTCATTAATGCCGCGCTCTTCTGGTTCGTTGCATCCTTTGTTGATGGCTTTAAGGTTGACGGCTTTATTCCCGCGCTTCTCGGTTCTCTCATAGTGAGCATCATCAGTTCAATCATTAATAAGTTTCCAAACAAGGATTAGTCAGCGTCTCTACGGCAGAGTTGCGTAGTTTTGAATAGACATTCGTATACTTTCTTACGAACAGAAACTCAAACGTGTATGAAGATTCAGATTGAACACCACTATGGTCGCCATACAAAAATTAATAAAAGTAATCACCCATAATGGAGCAACAGTGCTATTTGTACTCGTGATTCTTTTGAGTGTTGCAGGTGTTATTCAGGTCCCCACCGAATCACTCATAGCGTATTTGAGCACCCATGTAATGAATGGGTTTCTGGCAGTTATGATTGCGATGACACTTGCTACGGTCGTCGCACCTATTGCACTTCTCCCCCTTATCCCCGTAATTGCCCCAATGCTCGGCCCCTTTCTTACTGCCGTTGCAGCATGGTTGGGGTGGACATTCGGGGCAGTTATTGCTTTTTCTATTGCGCGCTATGGGGGGAAACCACTCCTCTTGCGATTTGTCCGCGAGGACACTCTCCACCGGTTTGAATCTAGGATTCCCCACGACGCACATTTTTTTGCTATCTTTGCACTCCGCATGGTCATTCCTGTCGACATGCTGAGCTACGCACTCGGACTTTTCTCTACCGTGAGTCTCGGTGTGTACACCGCTGCGTCATCACTCGGCATCCTCTGGTTTTCGTTCGCATTCTCGTACCTGGGGTATGCGTACGATTCTGGCGACACTGTACTTTTTGTTGGATACAGTGTAGCATCAGCGATTATCTTTGCTGGTGCATTCTGGTATACGTTTCGAGCAGTGAAGCGAGCAACACCGAAAAAAGAGTAGACTCATATATGTTTGTCGACGAAATTACAATTTACGCAAAAGCGGGCCGTGGGGGAAACGGGGTTGTTCGTTGGCGCCATGAAAAATTTGTTGACAAGGGTGGTCCCGCGGGAGGGAACGGGGGTAGAGGAGGTGACGTGTATATGCGCGCAGTACGCGATATGAACCTCCTTGCGCGCTACACTGGTTCTAAGGATTTTAAAGCAGAAGAAGGCACCGCTGGTGACAAATCAAGCCGTCATGGGAGTGCTGGAGAGGATTGCTACATAGATGTACCTGTGGGTGCCCGGGTTACCGATATTTCACGGCAGCGTGTCTTTACGTTTGATACAGAAGGGGAAATACATAAGATACTAAAGGGTGGCAGCGGGGGGCTCGGAAATGAACATTTTAAGACCTCAGTGAACCGTTCACCGGATAAAAGTACGCTTGGCCGGGCGGGTGAAAGCGGTGACTTTCTCATTGAGCTCTCACTCATTGTTGATGTCGGCATTATCGGTTTTCCCAATGCGGGAAAGTCGACACTTCTTAACGCACTCACAAAGGCAAAGTCACGAATTGGTGCGTACCCCTTTACGACCGTCGAACCGCACCTCGGTGACCTCTACGGATATACCCTCGCAGACATACCGGGGCTCATTGAAGGTGCTTCAAAAGGAAAGGGTCTTGGACATAAGTTTCTTCGTCACACACAGCGAACAAAGATGCTTCTCCATTGCATCTCACTCGAAGAAGAGGACATTGTGAACGCGTACGAAACGATACGGAAAGAACTGGGTGCGTTTGATGGGGGGCTTCTCGAGAAGGAGGAATGGGTAGTACTCACAAAGTCCGATCTCGTCACCCCGGAAGTTGCGGAAGAGAAGAAAGCACTCATTACCAAACTTCATACGCACATTTCGACTGTCTCCGCAGTCGATGATACGAGTATAAAGACACTACAGGACACGCTTACGGCACACCTCAGACAAGAGAATATCTGAAGAATTGGTCTAAAAAGAGGGAAGTGTTTGCAAGATTTTATTTACTGAGCAACACTATTACATTCTGTAATAGTGTTTTTGCTTATACAATAAGCCGTTAAATTTGTACTCTGTATGAGCACATTGACATAATCAGGAATCGTGTGTTTATAGCTTGTCCGATTGCACTCAAAACGGTACTATTGCCAGAATGGAAACCAAAAATATCGCTACCTATAATGGGTACACACCAACGATTGGTATTGAAGTGCACGCAGAACTCCGCACGAAAACCAAAATGTTTTGTAACTCAGTGAATGATCCTCATGCGGGGGAGCCAAACACGCATATATGTCCCGTCTGTATGGGTCACCCCGGGACACTTCCCGTCATAAACAAGCAAGCAGTACGACATGTGCTCACTGTCGGTATCGCACTCGGGAGTGAACTTGCAACGTACACTGAGTTTGATAGAAAAAATTATTTCTATCCTGACATTCCGAAGGGGTACCAGATAAGTCAGTATCTCTACCCACTCGTAAAAGGAGGTATGCTCGATGGTGTCGAAATTACTCGAGTGCACCTCGAGGAAGATACTGCCCGTTCACTTCATGACCAAGGGGAAGGAAGTATTATTGACTACAATCGAGCCGGGGTTCCCCTCATGGAGCTGGTGACTGAACCCGTAATTCACGATGCAAAAACAGCAGGCAAATTTGCCCGAGAACTCCAACTCCTCCTCCGCACACTTGGCGTCTCTGATGCAAACATGGAGAAGGGGGAGATGCGTGTTGAAGCAAATATTTCAATAAGTAAGACTGCTACCTTTGGAACAAAAGTCGAAGTAAAAAACATCAATTCTTTTAAGGCAGTAGAGTCTGCTATTGAGTATGAGATTAGACGCCAGTATGAACTACTCGAAGGAGGGGGAGCTGTTGTACAGGAAACGCGTGGGTGGGACGAAAACAAGGGCAAGACATTTTCACAAAGAAAGAAGGAGTCCGCTAATGACTATCGCTACTTTCCAGACCCTGACCTCCCAAAGATAAACGTTGAATTAACTGATGAGTTTTCCTTATATCGTCTATCCGAGAAGATGCCAGTGTTACCGTCTGAAAGACGCGAAATATATAAGAATCTCGGTATATCGAGAGAGCAGATTGAGACAATTATTTCTGATATCAGTCTTACTGATTTCTATGATTCGGTAGTTAAAGCATCAAATGGAGACATGCATTTTGCGCAGCGTGCTGCTAACTATCTTACGACTGACGTCGCTGCACTCCTCACAAATGAGAGAACAATAGATACGATCTCCCAGGAAGGTTTCTCGAGTCTCATACAGTTGCTTATCGAGGATACAATTAATTCGAGAGTTGCTAAAGATCTCATACCGGAAGTTGTTTTTGGGGGCCGTAATGCAGCTGAATTGATCGCTGAACGTGGCCTCACTCAGAGTGATTCTCATGACACTCTACGAGCCACTGTTGAAGATATTATTGCAAACAATGAGACTGTTGTACGTGAGTACCGTGAGGGTAAAGAATCAGCACTTCAGTATCTTGTTGGGCAGGGCATGAAGGCAACAAAAGGTGCTGCAAACCCAACAATGCTCAAGGATATACTGATTGAATCAGTTCACAAGAAGTCTTAGCAATTTCTCGCTGAGGCAATATCGTAATAGTTATCTACTCCACCGGCTGTAATAGGTGATAGGTTACGTATATACTATCCCTATATGGAGACACTTGTACTCAATGGAAAATCGTATGTGAAAGCCTCTAAGGCTGCCCGAGATCTTGGATACACGAGTGATTATGTGGGCCAACTCTGCAGGGGCGGCCATGTAGACGCACATCTTGTTGGGCGAACGTGGTATGTGAACCCAGATACGCTCACTGTGCACCGTACTGAGAAGAAAAGAAATGCACGGGTTAAAGCTCGTGAGTATGCAAAGAAGGCGATAGAAGAATCCAGGTCTCTGAGTGTAACCAAAACAAAAAATACCTACAGAAATATACCGATTCGTTATGAGGGAGATAAGACAGACCTCATACCAGCAACAAGAAAAGTATCTGTAGATGGAGAAAAACTCATGCCCGTAGCACAAGAAAGTGATGATGACGACTCATCTCCATACGTTCTTGAGAATGAAAATAAGAAAGTCATTATGTCAGGAACATTGAGCATACAGGATGCTGAGGCTGATCCGACATTGACTGATACCACGATACTTACACCGACAATTAGGCGAAGTCACCGAACGCATGTTTTAAAGGATGAACCTGGTGCTATAGATAAGGAAAGGATTGTGGGAGATGCAGAGGCAAAGAAGTCAGCACCAGCACAGAAAAGCTTTGTGGAGCGAATAATGGAGCATCAAGACACCGAAGTCACACCCGCTCGAGCAGAATCACAAATGTCGCAAGTAGGGAAGACGAATATTGATTCGGTGGAAGAATACGACACAGGGCATTTAGCTTCGAAGCCAGCATCGTTCGCATTATATATTGCTGGAATTATTGTTGTCTTGGTACTCTCTCTCTTGAGCGTTTACCTCGAACAACACATAGTGTGGATGAATCAGTCACTCGTCACGAATTATAGCTTCGATTTTGAACAAGACATATATATTGGCTTATAATAAAGATATCTCGGATAGACAAGAACTCTAAGTTTTAATTAATTTATTTCATTAAATTCGCGTATACGATTTCTTAATCAGAGGATTTGCGTCTGCCTTTATGCTGAGAAGTTAAGGGTGAGATTCACGTTAACGTAACGTTTTTTTAGTAAACACGCTAAGTTAATAGTCTTGTGCCTGTTTTGACTTCAGTGCATATTTTTTTAGGGTGTAGATACGAGCTATCTTAAAACATTTCTTGAGCAAATCGTTTTTGTTATGTGACTAGTATTTCAAGCGAAGTGCTTAGGAAAAGCAGTTCTAAATTTTGTGAAATTATTTCCCTGAAATATATAAAACTTATGCACAGACGCACAGCGAACTAAACACAAAATACCTTTATACTGTAAGTACATTTTTTGTTTTTTACATGTCCCAGACACTCACGATTGATGGAATAGAATTCGTACCTGCAGGAGCTGCAGGGAAACACTTTGGGTACTCTCGTGACTACATGCTCACGCTCGCTCGCGAGGGAAAAATCGATGGGCAAAAAATCGGCCATCGTTGGTATATACAATTAGGGTCAGCAGAGAAATATTTTCATGATGCAAAAATCGTTCGAGAAGAACGAAAACAACAAATTAGTTACGAACGAAAAGTTGAGCTTAAAACTCACGCGGCTGTACGTTCACGGGTGAGCACACGCTCCGTCGTCCTTGAGACCGCTGCGGTCATTGCGATTAGTCTTCTCATTGGGG
>JANOXF010000108.1:0-4388 GCA_031418275.1 Candidatus Kaiserbacteria bacterium | reverse complement strand
GGCGACCAAACTTTGATGGGACAAAGAAGGAACCCGAAGTGCTTCCTGCTTCAGTGCCAAACCTCCTTCTCGCAGGAACACTCGGTATCGCTGTTGGTATGGCAACGAACATCCCACCGCACAACCTTCGCGAAGTCGCTGCTGCGGTTGCACACCTTGTTGATAATCCAGGTGCAACGACAAACGATCTTCTCCAATTTATTAAGGGTCCTGATTTCCCGTTAGGGGGTATCGCGTTCAACCAGAAAGATATCGCCCATGCGTACGCAAATGGGCGTGGCGGCGTCGTTGTCCGTGGGGAAACGGAAATTGTCGAAGACAAGAAAGGAAATTTTTCAATTATTGCAACGTCGATTCCGTATCGTGTAAATAAAGCTGACCTCCTCGTGAAGATTGCCGACCTCGTGCGTGACAAGAAGATTGAAGGTATTCGTGACCTTCGCGATGAATCAACACGCGATATTCGCATTGTAGTTGAGCTCAAAAGTGGTGCGCAGCCACAAACAGTGCTCAATAAGCTCTACAAGCACACGCAGCTTGAAGATACCTTCCACTACAACATGGTTGCGCTCGTTGACGGTGTGCCGCAGACGCTTTCCGTGAAGGCGATTCTTGAAGAGTACGTGAAGCACCGCATGGAAGTGGTACGCCGACGCAATGAATACGATTTAAAGAAAGCGCAGGAACGTGAGCACATTCTCCTCGGCCTCAAGAAAGCGCTCGACCACATAGATGCCATCATCAAGCTCATCCGCGCTTCAAAAGATGTGCCGACCGCACACGCAGCTTTGATGAAGGAGTTTAAGTTTTCCACGATACAAGCACAGGCAATTCTCGATATGCGTCTCCAGAAGCTTGCAGGACTCGAGCGTAAGAAAGTTGAGGAAGAACTCCGCGAGGTACAGGACTTCATTAAGAGTATTGAAGCAATCTTGAGCAGTAAGAAGAAGATGCTCCTCATCGTGAAGACCGAACTGAGTGAAATCGCCGATAAGTATGGAGATGATCGTCGTACAAAAATTGTAAAAGGCGGGGTGAAGATGATGAGTCAGGAAGACCTCATTGCTGATGAAGAGAGTGTACTTGTGCTCACACAGGGCGGGTACGTCAAGCGCACGAATCCAATTGAATACAAGGTGCAACGACGCGGTGGCGTCGGGGTTGTTGACCTCAACACAAAAGAAGAAGATGTAGTGACCACACTCCTCAACACCTCGACCCATAGTGACCTTCTTTTCTTTACCGACAAGGGTAAGGTGTATCAATCAAAGATGTACGACATTCCTGAGGGGCGTCGCGCAACGAAAGGTAAGTCAATCATGAACTTCCTTGCGCTCACTGCAGAAGAGAAGGTGACCTCAGTGCTTGCGGTACGTAAAGAAGATTGGGAAGGCGAACGATCACTCATGATGGTGACGCGTGATGGTGTCGCTAAGAAGTCTGATGCAGCAAGCTTCAAAGACGTACGAAGGAGTGGCCTCATTGGCATCAATCTCCAGAGCGAAGACGCGCTCATTGCAGCACGATTTGTATCAAAGGGGGATGAAGTTTCGCTCATTACCGCAAAGGGACAATCGATTCGTTTCAAAGAGAGTGATGTACGCGAAATGGGACGAACTGCGGGAGGAGTGCGTGCGATGAAGCTCGGGAAGGGAGACCGCATTGTGTCCGCGGACGTTCTAGAGAAGGACCAGAAAGATAGTGAAATTCTCGTCGTTATGGAAAATGGATTTGGAAAGACGACGCCTGCAAAAGAATATAAGGTGCAGAAACGAAGTGGTTCAGGTATTAAAACAGCCAAAATTACCCCTAAAACGGGCAATGTAGTGGGCGCAGCAATTGTCGCAAAGGAAGACAAAGCCGAAGGAGAGCTCGTTGTGATGAGTAAGAAGGGCCAAGTCATAAAGCTTCCGCTTAAGGATGTGCCGTCGCTCGGACGCCAGACACAGGGGGTAAAGGTCATGAAGATGCGACCGGGGGATTCCATTGCCTCTATAGTGTATTTTTGAGATTAAAAAACTCTTTCTCGCCAGCGCTTTTGCTAGGCACGCATAAAAATCTGCGGATTTTTTGCTATGCTCGACTGAGGTCTCCGCAACGCCTAGCAAAAGCGCTGGCTTCGACGAGTACCCCAGAATCTTATTTGACGTACAAAAACACCTCAAAGCGCTTTCGCTTTGAGGTGTTTTCCCACTGCGTAAGAAGAAGGAGGTACTCTACCATGTATAATGTATGTATGACATCAGGGACTACACGCTTGTTTATGAATCCTGCGGCTGCGATTACGCACTTTCACTTGCGTGAGGGAGATGTGTTCGCAGATTTTGGTGCAGGAGGGGGAGAGTACATTGCGGAACTTTCAAAAGCCGTTGGGACATCAGGAAAAGTCTATGCGTGTGAAATCCAGAAAGGACTGGTAGAGCGCATAACTGCGATTGTGCAACAACAGCGACTCGGTAACGCTCACCCCATTTGGTGTGACCTTGAAGCGCCACAGGGTACAAAACTTCGTGATGGTCTTCTCGATGCAGGCATGCTCCTCAATACGCTTTTCCAACTTGAGGATAAGGATACTGCACTTGATGAGATTGCACGCGTTATTCATAAAGGAGGGAAGTTATTTGTTATAGATTGGCTGGACTCCTTTGGGGGAGTTGGTCCACACCCTTCGCATGTTGTGAAGGAAGAGGTGGCGAAAGCACTCCTCGAAAAACATGGGTTTACCTTTGAGCGCTCTTTCCCTGTTGCTGACCACCACTATGGGCTCGCGCTTCGCCGCACCTAATACCTGATTTACCTATGAATCTTCGACCTTTTGAAATAATCCTCATTGCCATATTTGCCATTGGTGCAATCGGAGGGCTTATTACGCTCACTCTGTTTAAAGGCAGCAGTAATCCTGAGGACCAAATATACGGACAACGCGTCATCGTGTGGGGTACGTTTGACCAGAATGAATTTAACAAAGTTATTGATGGTATCAAAAAAACCGACAAGGCGTTTAATGTTGTTTCCTACAAAAAAATAGATGAGCGGAGCTTTGAAAGCGAGCTCCTTAATGCAATTGCTGAAGGAAATTCGCCTGACCTTGTCCTTGTGCCTCACACGATGCTTGCATCATACCGCTCTAAGTTTACTGCGATTCCGCTTACGACCTATCCCGAACGCACCTTTAAAGATACCTACGTTGACGGTGCGAATATATTTATGATGAGTGACGGTATCTACGGGATACCGCTCGCTGTTGACCCCCTCGTGCTCTACTGGAACAGAAATCTGTTCGCGAACGCTGGACTTGCGAATCCACCAAAGACGTGGGAGTCACTCGTTTCAGAAGCAACACCAGCGCTCACCGAAGCTAATGCAAAATACGTACTCAGCAAGAGTGCAATTGGACTTGGCGAATTTATCAACATCACTCATGCGAAAGAGATACTCAGCATGCTCTTCCTTCAGTCGGGCACCACGATAGTTGAGGAAAATCAGAACCGCTACCGCATTACGCTCAATCTGTCAGTGGAGGGAGGAAGTCCACCAGGGCAGGCGGCACTCCTCTTCTTTACTCAGTTTGCTTCCCCTGGCAGCCCTGCGTATACATGGAATCGTTCACGCCCCTTTGATCGTATGGCATTTACTGGTGGTTCGCTTGCGATGTATATTGGATTTGCAAGCGAACGAAAGGCACTTGAGGACGCAAACCCAAACCTCAGTTTTGATATGGCACCCGTACCGCAGTCCCAGGGAGCAACTGCGCAGCGCAACTATGGCACCTTCTATGCATTCGGAATCCCTAAAGCCTCAAAAAATGCTACAGGTGCGTATAAGGCTGCGCTCCGGTTCGCTACTCCGGAGACAAGTAATGCACTCGTAAGCGCACTTGACCTTACCCCGGTACATCGTTCGCTCTATATCAGCGCTTCTTCAAACCAGTACAGTGGTATCCTCAGGCAAGCAGGGCTCATTGCGCGGGGGTGGCTTGACCCTGACCCAGAGAGGAGCGAAAGTATCTTCAAGAAGATGGTAGAGGACATTACGAGCGCCCGTGCCGAACCTGAAGCAATCATGAGCGAAGCCGCGTATTCATTAGAAGCATTATTTAGGTAAGAAATAATTATGATAAAGATACTTAACAGAGGAGAAACTATAAGTCTTGCGTTGTTATTTACGATGTTTGCATTAATTACTATGCTCATCCCAAAGCAGACATCGGCAACACACTGTGTTGGGTTGAGTGATGTCGATCTTTCGAGTTGTCTCGCGACAGAAGTTGAAGTCCATGCCGCTCAAGGCGGAGGCGCAGGAGGCGGACCAAGTCTAGGCGGAGGAGCAGGAGGCGGTAGAGGATTTGTAAATCCACCATCTGGACAACCGTGTGATACCGGCCTTCC
>JANOXF010000107.1:0-14972 GCA_031418275.1 Candidatus Kaiserbacteria bacterium | reverse complement strand
ATTTTATTTGCCATCTCATCAACATCCCAGAAATCAACCTTAAGGACGTGCGTGAGTACCTCAGAAACTCCCGATTGCTTCGATACAAGTGCAGGAGTTCCTTGCTGAATCGCTTCAAGTGGTACGAGACCAAACGGTTCTGAAACTGATGGCATAACGAGGAGGTCTGCACTCTGATACATACGGTCACGTTCTTCATCCCAGAGTGCTCCTGCAAAGATAACATGCTGAGAGAGGCCGAGTGAGCCAACAAGGTTGATGATCTGATGTTCCATATCACCCCACCCTGAAATAACAAAGACTACGTTTGGATAGACATCGACGACACGACGCGCAGCGCGTACAAAGTAATCAACCCCTTTCTGAATGGTAATACGTCCATGATAAAACACAATCTTCTTTCCTTGTGCCTTCAGTTCAGCGAGCGCGTGCGGTAACTGTTTCGGAGGTTGCGGTTTTATTCCATTGTGAACCACCTCAACTTTACGTGGGTCAATGTTATAACGATTTACAATGATGTCGCGCGTGAACTTACTTATTGCAACAACCGTATCCGCATTCTGAAATGCTTGTTGCTCTATCTGGTAAATCTGAGGATCCACGTAGTCACTTCCTGCTTGATCAAACGACGTAGCATGTACATGGAGAATGAGCGGCTTCCCACTTATGAGCTTTGCCTGAAGACCTGCAAGATACGAAGTCCAATCGTGTGCGTGAATAATATCAAACTTTTCTTTGCGCGCGATATCACACGCAGCTGCCGCATAGCGATACACTTCCTCAATAATGCTCCGAGAGAAGACGACACGCTTTCCATTGGGGAGAAACATCTCTATAAAAGAATTCGCCTGTTGGTACGGAACGAGCGCTGATTGAATTTGGTAGATTTGTGTGGGTGCACCATTTGCAAACAAAAAGCGACAATCCCCAATCACTGGCTGTTCACGGGGCAATACGAAAATGATCTCCAGCCCAGCTGCAATTAGTTCCTCGGTGAGGCCATGACAAGCGACACCAAGACCGCCATTCCTCATAGGAGGATAATCCCATCCAAATGTCAAAATCCTCATATATAACGAGTCCAGTCTTCAGTATTTCAGGTAAAACTGTCAATCAGTCATTACGGTCAACTGTATTCTAGCATGTCGAGAATAATATTATGATCGATTCCACGCCGTGGGTGGTGCATAAGTCATGCAATGAGAAATCATTCTGAACCGAGATGTGCATGTTGACTCAAATGGCCAATTCTGGTACTATCGTGCCACTATGTCACAGGATAAACTCATTCGACTTGTTTCAGTCGGCGATAAAAAGGGCGTTGGAAAGGGTCATGTTTACTTCACGCGCAAGAATAAGAAGCAGCATACTGACAAATTTGAATTCAAGAAATACAATCCTATCACCCGTAAGCACGAGACCTACAAGGAAAAGAAGTAGAAAATTCCAGAATCAGCCCATTTCATCGTTGAAGCAACTATTTCCTCCCTCACCATACGTCGAGTATGGCTCAGTCGAAAATTTTGCTTCGCCTCGAACTGAATCTAATTCTGAAATTTTCTAAGACACAAAAAATCGGCCCTAAGGCCGATTTTTTGTGTCTTATTTCTTTTCACCTCCACCCTCATACTTACCCTGTTGCGCTAAACTATTTTCCTTTAATGACTGAAGTAATGCCTTTTGTGCCTGTGGAATATTTTCTGGTTTTCCCTGCCATGCGACAAGAACTGGCTCTTCGAGTGCGCGCGAGAATGAAAATGTAATCGGCCATGGTTGTTTCCCAAACTTTGCAATTGCTTGCAGATTCTCTGTTGAACGCTTCGGCGTCTGTCCTCCGGAGAGAAATACAATACCGCCAACCTCACGTGGTACACCGAGATGGAATGTTCGAAGTGTTGCGGTTGCGACTTCGTCTGCCGATGACGGCTCTTTTGCTCCTGAGCCTGCGAGCACCATGCTTGATTTCAAGATTGTCCCCTTGAGGTCAACACGATACTGTTTCAATACTTCAAAGAGAATCTGGAGCGTGCGTGTCGTAACCGCTTCGGCGCGTTCAATCGTGTGTGTACCCTCGAAGATTACTTCAGGTTCAACAATCGGTACCATTCCTGCTTCTTGGACCTTAAGTGCGTAGAGTGCAAATTGAACTGCGTTCAGCCGGAGCACTTCATCGGTCGGTGTCGAATCACTAATGTTTATCACTGCGCGCCATTTCGTAAACCGCGCACCGAGCGTGTAGTACTCGCGGAGGCGATCACTCAGTTCATCGAGCCCCTCCGATATAACCTCATTGGGAAATTCTCGGAGTGGCTTCGTACCACGATCGACTTTGATACCAGGAACAATTCCCCGCGCGGCAAGTACATCAACAAATGGTATACCTTGGTCGGTACTCTCCTTAATTGTTGAATCATAGAGAATGACTCCCGACATGTACTCTTCAATACTCGGTGCAGTGAAGAGTATTTCACGAAAGTCTTGTCGGTTTCCCGGCTGGTTCGGAAGTCCGGCTATCTCAAGACGCTTCCCTGCAGTTGCGTCGCTCTCATCAGCGGCAAGAATGCCTTTCCCGTCTTGCATGAGCTGAGCGACGATTGTATAGAGTGCTTCATTTTTTTGCATACTCTAGTCTAGCATAGGGTAGATAACCATAAACCTGTGTGTTTCCCACTCTGTGGAAACGGTTTTATGCTCGTATGCGCCAGCCTATATGAAAGAGACGAACTATCAAAGCAGTAAGTCCAATCAAAAGTACGAGTGTCACAGTAAGCCCAATCACAGGATTTGCTTCACTCACACCAATCATTGAACTGCGAATACCATCAACAAAATAAAAGAATGGATTGAGAAGCGTGAGTCGCTCTGCAAATTGTGGAAGCATTGTAATTGAGTAAAAGATTCCCCCAAGGTACGTGAGCGGTGTAATCACAAACGTGTTCAAGGTTGAAAGTTGCTCAAATCCCTCTGCCCAGAGTGCGACAAACATACCGAGGAGCGAAAAGATTCCTGAGATTGCAATAATGTAAAAGAGGAAACCGAGCGGATTTACTAGTGTTACTGCGCCGAACAAGAGGCCAACACCAATAATAAGTACAGCAACCATGAGCCCGCGCATCACACCACCGAGCATGTAGCCAAAAATCATTTCAAGGTAGGAAAATGGCGCCACGAGTATTTCATCAATACTATGAATGAAGCGCGCGAAGTAAAGCGAGCTTGAGCTTGAGGCGAATGCAGCGTTAATCACTGAGAGCATGAGAATACCAGGAAACACAAACGTGATGTAAGGAACACCTATGATGTTGTCTATCTTTGTGCCGATGACTGAGCCAAAAATGAAGATGTAGAGTGTCGCTGACATGACGGGAGACACCAACGTTTGTACTTTCACACGCATAGTGCGCCCCACTTCCCTCCTCACCATCGTATACAGTCCTATCCAGTTGATGTTTTTCATATTATTGTTTTTCTCCTTTCGTTATCTCAAGGTACTTCTGTTCGAGTGATGATCCATCCTTGATAAAGGAATCCTTTGTACCCTCTGCTACAATTTTTCCATTATTAATGATCGCGATATCGGTACAAAGTGCTTCAACTTCTTCAAGGTAGTGTGACGTGAGGATGATCGTCGTTCCCGCTTTATTGAGTTCTCGAAGGTACCCCCAAAGTGCGAGCCGTTGCTCTACATCAATACCAGCAGTCGGCTCGTCGAGGATAAGGAGCGCAGGTTCGTTTACGAGGGCCCGCGCTAGTACTAATCTTCGTTTGAGACCACCCGAGAGTTTGTCGAAAGTCTTTGAACGATGCTCGACGAGTTCAAATCGCTTTAGAAGCGATTCAACACGGTCTTTGCGGACGGCTGCCGGAATACCATAATATCCGGCCATGTAATCGAGGATGTCGTCGCACTTACCAAAGAAATCGACATTGAAATCTTGCGGAGAAAGTCCCACTTTTCCACGGGCCAACTTGTAGTCTTTTTCTACATCAAGACCGTCTATGAGAATGCGGCCCGATGTTATCTTTCCAATACCAGTAATACACTTTATTGTTGTCGACTTCCCTGCGCCATTCGGACCAAGGAGTCCAAAAAACATCCCTCGTTTAATAGAGAGTGAGAGATTATCAACGGCGACCTTGTCGTCATACTTCTTGGTCAGATGATCAATGACAAGGATGTTGTCGGCATTTTGCATAGACTTGAGTTTATCACATGTTTTACGACTTCATCTACTTCGTTGCCTGCGTCTCTCAAACGTTCACCGTATATTGAATACGACTCGCGTTCTCGTGACTTGACGCCTTGTATCTAAAGCCGTAAAACTTGTGCTATGGGAAATGAGGAACTGTGGTTGCTTAAGGAGAAATACGGCGGTGAAAAAACCTCTGGTTTTTTCACCGATTGCGCTCGCCTTAAAGCAGGTGAGCCGCTTGCCTACATCATCGGGCATATTCCATTTCTTGACACCACTATTTACTTAGACTCTCACCCACTCATCCCTCGCCCCGAGACAGAATACTGGACTAGTGAGGTCATAAATAGAATCGAGCGCGAGCACTCGGACCAAGGCCTTGCCTCGGTCAGAGTACTTGATCTCTGCGCAGGATCGGGATGCATCGGGGTTGCTGTTCTGAAGGCGCTTCCTCAATCCCACGTCGATTTTGTGGAACTCGACGTGAGCCATCACGCTACGATTAAAAAGAACGTTGAGAAAAATGTTACTGACTCTACCCGTGCACGTATTTTTGGAGGTGACCTTTTTGAACACATTACTGATACATACGATTTCATACTTTCCAATCCTCCCTATATTGACCCGTCACTCACTCGCACTGAGGAATCAGTGCTTGTGCACGAACCACACACGGCACTATTTGGTGGAAAAGATGGTTTCGAACTCATTGGGCAAATCATCATCGACGCACCACGATTTCTTACTGAAACCGGCACACTCATACTTGAGCATGAACCAGAACAAAGTGAAGCAATCCGTGTCGAATCAGCAAAAGCGGGTCTCAGCGCTACCACCCACAGAGACCAGTTCAACGTTGAACGGTACACACAGCTCACTCGCGCCGGCATCAAAAACGTGTCACGATAGTCAATATGGATATTCAAATAAGTACCTACTTCCCCATGCTCATTCAGGGATTGTTTTTCTTTTTACTTTTTTTGTTCACACTCTATGGAGTGTTTCTCGCCTACCACTGGTTCACCTTCGGTACGAGCAAGCATACATCGCAACTTGCACTCGTTGTTTACCTCGCGGGAGGTGCAGTCCTCTTTCTCACCTTAGCATCAATTACATAATTCTATGTTAGCTGAAAAAATTCAACTCGAGCCAGACGAAACAATTCTCATGCTCGTGAGGAAGCACTGGTTCATCATCACCCTGCAAATGCTGTCAGTGGTCATTGTTGCAATCTTTCCGCTTGTCGCCTTTATTGTGTTCTCGTTCCTTCCTATCTCACTTCCCGTTTCAATGACTGGATACGGCATTTCGATGATTGCGCTCTATACCGGTTGGCTCATTTGTTGTTGGATGGCACTCTTCGGTGTATGGACTAATTACTACCTTGATGTATGGACAATCACCAACAAGCGACTTATAGCCGTTGACCAGCGAGGTCTTTTCTTCCGCAACACCGGAAGCTTCCGCCTTGAACGACTCCAAGACATCAATGTCTCAATTCGGGGCATTCTTGCAACATTCCTCGACTATGGTGACCTTCAAGCTGAAACTGCGAGCGAGGACCGCGACTTCGTTGCACGAGCGATACCAAAACCACAAGAACTTAAGGCACTTATCTTGAGTGCAACAGACAAAATCACGTATTCGAAGCCACTCGGAGATAGACAGAGCACAGAAGTGTGATAGCTTGTTTTTGACGTACCGCTCACATACAATAGACGCACATGGACAAAAAACATTCAACTGAGCCGTATAAAGGTACGCGTGATTTCTATCCGGAGGATATGGCGATTCAGCGCTATATTTTTGATACCTGGGCAAAGACGGCAGAATCATTTGGATACGAGCGGTACGACGCCTCGATTCTCGAGCCTTCAGAACTCTATAAGAGTAAGGGTGCAGAAAATGAAGAGCTCGTAAACGAGCAGACATACACGTTCACCGACCGTGGTGAGCGTGAGGTGACCCTCCGTCCCGAGATGACTCCTACCGTTGCACGCATGATCACCCACAAACGCCGCGAACTTTCCTTCCCTGTTCGTTGGTACTCAATTCCGAACTTGTTCCGCTACGAACGCCCACAGCGCGGCCGCCTCCGTGAGCATTGGCAACTCAATTGCGATATGTTTGGAGTGAGCGATGTTTCAGCAGACGTCGAGATGATTGCACTTGCGTACAATGTACTCACTGCTTTTGGTGCAGACTCAAATATATTTGAAATCCGCATCAACGACCGCGCATGGCTCAATGAAGAATTTAACGCACAAGAGATTAAGGAAGAGCTTCGCAATCCACTCCTTGCCCTTCTCGATCGCAAAGAGAAGATTGATAACTTTGACGAAGAAGCCGAAAAAATTCTAGGTCGACTGTATCGCGTACCAACAGAGATCAAAACGGGGAGTAGACTCGACCAGGTACGAGATGGTCTCGCATTGCTTGGTATTACAAATGTTCGTTTCTCCCCTTCTACTGTACGCGGATTCAACTACTACACAGGGGTGGTCTTTGAGATATTTGACGTATCCGGAGAAAACAATCGCTCACTCATCGGCGGCGGCCGCTATGATAATCTCACGGGGCTCTTTGAAGGTGAACCCATTTCTGGTATTGGCTTCGGCATTGGCGACGTCACCATGCGAGATTTCCTCGAAACCTATAATCTCCTTGAAGGAAAGATAGCACTAACAGCACCAGCACTTGCGGTACTCCCAATGGACGAGTCGCTCAATATGGAAGCAGAGAAAATTGCACAGTCATTCCGAGTAACTGGAGTGCGAACCTCTGTTGATATCAGTGATAAAAAAATTGGTAAAAAAATCTCGACAGCAAGTGAAGCGGGTGTTGCGTACATACTTGTCGTTGGTGCTGATGAAATAACCTCCCAGAAATTCATACTTAAGAAACTCTCGGATGGTTCTGAACAAACAGGTACGGTGGTTGATTTAATTTCCTCAAATTTGAATGCAGTTTGAGGCGCAAGCGAGGCTTGTGACTAAGGCGTAGTTGATCTACGATGCAGGAGCAAACGAGCGAGGCAACGAAATAATGCGTCAAATTTGATGAAATTAATATGAGGTACGTAGTATTTGACCTAGAAACCCAGAATATTTTTACCGACGTCGGGAGCAATAATCCTGCTGATTTAGATATTTCTGTTGGTTGTGTGTACGACTCTGAAACAGATGCCTATACTGTCGTGAGCATCGATGCGCTCCACGAGCTCTGGCCAATTATTGAAAAAGCTGACGTCCTCGTTGGGTACAACAGCAACCATTTTGACATTCCGCTGCTGAATAAGTACTACCCCGGTGACCTTACGCTTATAAAAAGTATAGACTTACTCGAAGACATTCGCATTTCACTCGGGCGTCGCCTTCGCCTTGATTCTGTGGCGCAAGCGACGCTTGGGGTAAAGAAGAGTGCGAATGGACTCCAGGCAGTGAAATGGTGGCGCGAAGGCGACGTTGCCTCGATTAAGAAATATTGTAAGCAGGATGTAAAAGTCACCAAAGAACTATTTGAATTTGCACGCGACAACAAAAAAGTAATGTTCAAGGACGGCATGCGCAAGCGCGAAATCCCTATCGACACCTCACACTGGTTCCCCCACGAGGGGCATACCATGACGCATTCCCTCCCATTCTAAATAGGAAAAGCCCGACCACGGTCGGGCTTTTTTGTGTTCGCCGCTAGACAAGGAGCTGGAGCAGACTCTTGTGCTCTTTTCCCACTGCAGCCGCCATAGCTTCGATGGTGCTGAGTACGACCTGTCTGAATCGCAGAGCAACACGCTCAGACAATCCATCCCGAAAGTCATCAGTAGCAAAGCTCGTCAACTGCTCATTTTTCACTTCGCTCAAACCACAATTGAAGCGCCTCACGATACGCACCTCAACCACGAAGACGTTCGTCGACTGGGGAACGTCGAGACCTTTGAACTTCAGTCCCGACCATTCGACAATCTTCTGGATATCAGTGGGAAGCTGAAGCCATCCATCCATGACACCGCTCACAACCTGTTGGCAGTATTTTCCAATGGCAGGACTTGCGTTTCCGGGAAACTCGCACGTGACTTTCATACAAAGAACCTTTCTGTGTCTATGACACTTTCATTCCTAGCCCACAACCGAACTAGGTAATGACACCCTACCAAAACCCCAGAAATCTGCAAACTTATTTAAGGATCCTCTGGCTGAGTAAAGTTCAAGGCGAAACAAAGACTTTGAATGAATCGTACATACCGTACGGTGAAGAAAAGTCTGAAGTTTCAACGCAGAAATTTGCCAGTCAGAGGATTCTTAACCGAAAAAGGTGACGAAGACTACGAATGCGGCGAGGATAATGCGGTACCAAATAAACGGCCAAAGCGTATGGTTGCGCACAAAGGAAATCATAAAATGAATTGCAATGAGCCCGACGACAAATGCGGTGATCGAACCGAAGATAATTGGCGTCCATACAACTGCGACATCAGACGTAATGAATTCGAGCAGTTTCTTCAGTCCCGAGCCAAGTATGATAGGAACCGAAAGGAGAAAGGCAAAGCGTGCAGCTTCATACCGCGAGAGACCAAGGAGCATTCCACCTGCAATCGTTGCGCCAGAGCGTGAAAACCCCGGGACGAGTGCGAGCGACTGAAAGAACCCTATTTTGAGACCTATCTTAGTATCAATATCGCGGTCGTGAAAACAATTATCGTACCGATACTCAGCATACATAAAGAGAACAGAGCCAAGTATGAGAACACCGGCAACGAGAAGCGGGTGGCGAAATGTTGTTTCCATGTAGGACTCAAGGAGTAATCCGAGCACTATTGCGGGGACAGTACCTACAGCGAGTGCTTTGAGCGTCGTGAAATCTTTCTCATTTACCGGAAGGCGTCCGAGCTTACGCATCAATGTCTGCACGAGAACATAGATTTCATCGAAGAAATACACAATGACCGCAAGTACGGTCGCGAGCTGAAGTACCGCATCAAACGCAAGAGAATCTTTATTTTCAACCCCAAGAAGCGTATGG
This sequence comes from Candidatus Kaiserbacteria bacterium, assembly GCA_031418275.1. Taxonomy (GTDB): domain Bacteria; phylum Patescibacteriota; class Minisyncoccia; order Phycocordibacterales; family UBA918; genus Damh-18. The sequence continues at coordinate 5,760 of JANOXF010000107.1, read as the reverse complement.
GTAAGAATGAGGTGTCCAGTTGACGACACAGGGAGAAACTCAGTCACTCCTTGCACAAACCCCAGGATAACGGCAGAAAGTATATCCATATGATGCTATCGAGTATACCATGGCCTAAAACTGCGATATGGTATACTTGTGTCACACTATTTAATAAATTTAGCAATAGTTTGAAGAATCAGGATTTTCTAATTCCTTACAGGAACTGTCCACTTACTGGATTTTCTTCAATCAGAAAATCTCAGTAAGTCTTGCGAATCTCCAAGTATTCGATTCTCACACTACGTTCATAATAAAAACTAAGCATCTTAGCCTATGCCACCAGAACAACACACAACACCAGAACCTGTACAGTCCAGCGTAACAGTCAACACTGCACCTGCTGCGAAAAGTAATCTTGGCATTCCTGCTGCGATTGTCATTGCAGCAGCCCTCATTGCTGGTGCTATTTATATGAACGGAGCGAAAAATACAAAGTCGGTGAATGTGCAAGGTGGGATTGATGGAGCACAGAATGAACAGGTCACCGCTGAGATTGTCGTTGCCCCCATCACAAAAGACGACCACATTCGTGGGAATCCGAATGCACCAATTGTTATTGTTGAGTATTCAGACTATGACTGTCCATTCTGTAGAGTCTTCCATGACACCATGACAAAGATTATGACTAAGTACGGCGCTGATGGAAAAGTAGCGTGGGTATTTAGACAATTCCCTCTTGCACAATTACACCCTGACGCACCGAAGATTGCGATTGCATCAGAGTGCGTTGCAGAGCTTAAAGGAAATGACGCGTTTTGGATTTTCACTGACAAGCTCAATGAATCACGTAAAATGGAATTCACTCCTGAAGGAAATCTCAAGAGTGTAGAACCGACGAATATTACTCGCCTCACTGAATTTGCCGTTGCTGCAGGCGCAGATAAGACAAAGTTCGAACTCTGCCTTAATAGTGGAAAGTACGATGAAAAAATTGCAGCAGATGTAGAGGCGGCTGCTAAGACCGGTGCTCGTGGTACCCCTTACTCTATTGTTATGGTTGGTGAGCAACAGGGAGTCATCAATGGCGCACAGCCATACGAAGTCGTCGACAAGATTGTCGCAAATCTTATTACACAACTTAATGGTGGAACTGCACAATAGTCTTCGTTAATTCTGAGAAAAGAAACCCCGGGCCTTCGGCCCGGGGTTTCTTGTTATTTTCCTCCCTGTTCTCTCGTTTGAAATTCAGAAACAAGATGACAGTAATCCGACTTCAGAGGGTCACACGCCGCACTCAAAAATGTGCCGTCGACTATCTCTTTTGTCACTCGTAGTATTTCTAACTTGAGCGCTTCTATCTCCTCATCAGTTACCACGTACACTTCCTCGTGTATCTTCCCTTTCTCATCTGCTTCAACAAACGAGAGAAGTCCTTCACGCGTACGCACACGTTCATCATCCTGGAGCGAGAGGAGGAGCGCGTAGAATGTGAGCTGCCGCTTATAATCCCCCGTCGAGTCTTTTGTTGTTCCTTCTATGTACCCGCGTGTCTTTGGTTTTCCCGATTTATAGTCCACGACGCGAATGAGGTTTCCTCCACTGTCGTAGTCAAGACGGTCGAGATTACCAGTGAGGAGTATTTCTGGAAGTACTTCGTTGCCCGTCTCAAGGCGCGCTTCAAATTTCACCTCTTCACGCGTTTTTGGAGGGAGCGACGGTGCAGCGTACTCAAGATAGAGTGTGAGTGCCTCAAGCCCGCGTTCATGAAAGCGCGTGAACTCATATACGGTGAGCGGGAGTTTATTTAGTTCAATCTCAAGGTATCCCTTAATAAGGGTCGGGGCTGGTAGCTGATTGTATTCTCCTCGATACATCGTGATACGACGAAGCGTGTTATGGAGTGCTGTACCGAACTGCGCGCTTTCAGCCTGAATTTCAGGAATGCGGAGTACGTTACGATAGAAATAATTCCAAGGGCTCCGAAGGTAATTATTGAGCGATGTTGCAGAGAGACCACGATCACGGAGCGATGTTCGTAAGAATTCAAGATCAATAGAGACTTTCCTATCTTCACGCACTAATGCCTGAAGTGGATTAAATTGTGCTTCATCATTTTCGGTGTCCACAAGGGTAATGATTCCTCCACCCAGATCATCCATGAGTGGCGTGTCTGTAAAGGGACGCCCGTCGGAGTTTTGCGTTGATGATGAGAGGTGGAGTCCGACTTTTGCGCGGGTTATGGCAACATACAAAAGTTTACGTTCATCGTCGAGACGGTCAAACGCGGCATCGTCCACGTGTTTTGTGATTGGAATTTTAAAGTACGTTGGCTTTGAAGTGTCTCCCCAACGTGCGTCGTTGAGGTGCGGTATGAATACATGCTCGAACTCAAGTCCTTTTGACTTATGTGCAGTCATCACTTGCACTGCATGGGTATTTGTATGAATGTAGGGTGCGTTGAGGGGAAGGCTGTGTTCGATACGAACGGTAAACATCTGAATAACATCGCGAAGCGTCGTCGTCTCGTGCGTGCGGACGAGTGACTCAATCTCGTCGTAGAGACGACGCACCACGCGCGCTCCTTCAAACGCGTCAACCTTCATAAGGTGGTCAATAAAACCACTTTCTCGAAGTACATACTCGAGAACACGGTGCGGCGCTTCATTCACCATACGTGCGCGTGTCTCAGTGAGTACCCGCGCAACCTTGAGACACCCATCCACAGAATCGAGTTCGAGGCTCCGAAGAAACTCAGCATCTCCAATAATTCTTGAAAGGGGGAGCGCGTACGATCGCGCACGGAAGATGCGGACAAGGTCTGCATTTGAAATGCCCCAGTAGGCAGCATGGAGTACCGTGAAGAGTGCTTCTTCGTTTGCTGGTTCGAGCACCGAGGTAAGGAGTGCACGTACTGATGTCGTAATGGGGTGGTAGAGAATGTCGCCGTCAGCAGTTGCATTCACAGGAATTCCTTCTTTTCTGAGTGCAGCTGCAAACGCTTCGACTTCCCTATTGCTTCGCACAATAATTGCAATCCCTGATTCCTCCACTCCACTTTCTATAAGTGCTTTAATGGATTCTGCGACCTCCTCGTCTTCCACTGCCTCGTGTCCAAACTGTCGTTTCTCGATTACACCTACTTCTTTTGTATACGCAGTGAGTGGCACACGGAGTCCTGCTGCAGGACTATCAACCTGTGTAATAAGCGCATGTGAGAGGTCGAGTACGTTCTGCACGGAACGGTAATTGTCAGTGAGCGCAATGGTCTTTGTATGTGGAAACTGTTCTTCAAAGTAGAGAAAGTTTTCGAGCGACGCTCCTTGGAAGCGAAAGATTGCTTGCTTCTCATCTCCCACGACAAAAAGGTTGGGCCGGTCGTGAAAGGACGCGAGGAGTTCGAGAATGCGATTTTGGCTTCCATTCACATCTTGGTGTTCATCGGCAAGCACGTACTGGAACCGTTCTTGAAGGTCACGGAGCATGTCTTCGTTTCTCTCAAGCGCCCGCACCGTCTCAAAAATCATGTCCTCAAAATCGTACAAATTCTGTGCGGTCAATAATGCGTCGTACGCGCGGTACACGAAGAGAAGTTCACGGTTCTTCTCAAGTTCTTTCTCGAGCTTTTGGTACTCGCTCCGTACCTTTCCTTTGTGTGCACCTTTCTCGTGGAGCTTTGGGGTTGCATTGAGAAGTAACTCCTGTTTTTCAATAATACTCACAAACGCATCGGGCGTGATGTATTCACGCTTCATGAGTGCGAGTGTGCTCATGATTGGCTTCACGTAGAATGACGGGTTACCGTGCGGTCGGAGTGAGCGGACTTTCCCAGTCTCAATAATGTCTTCAATGATAGAAATTTTTTCAAGATCGCTCGCCGGGCGTCCTCCGACCGCACGTTCGTACGCATCCGGGTACATACGGATGAGGGTGCCAGCAAACTCGTGAAAGGTGTGGATGTTGACTCGGTACGCGACCTGTCCAACGTACGCATGGAGACGATCACGCATCGCGCGTGCTCCTGCTTCGGTAAAGGTGAGTGCAAGGATATTCTCCGGTCCAACATCGGTCGTCTTGAGTATGTTTGCAATGCGAAGTGTAAGAATCTGGGTCTTGCCCGTTCCAGGCCCTGCTATGACCATCACTGGCCCTTCTACGGTGTCTACCGCCTCTTTCTGAGCTACATTGAGCCGTTCGTATGCCTCTTGAAACGCTGTGGTGTCTACTCTTGACATACTCTGAGGGGTAGCTATAATATAAACATTAAGACGAATTGGGTTCCGAACGGCTAACTCCCTAAGGAGCCCTTTTCTTTTTCTCTATCTTATTCTGCACATCGGGGTCACCGAGATGCCCGAAATACTGAGCCCCTATTTGTTTGTACAGTGAAGATGCAAATTTTTTATTTGGAAACAAGATTTTCTCAAATCGTCTTTCCTCAATCAGAAAATCAACGAGCATTTTGTAGTCACCATCACCAGAAACAAGAACAATCTTCTCGAACTGCTCTCTTTGATATAATCGCTTCATAATGGAAAAGATGATGTCAGAATCGGCATTTCCCTTTTTATTTCCAATCATTGCCTCGGTGTGTTGCCGAAATACAAGAATAAAACCAGCAGTCTGGATTGCTTCATACAGACGTTCTGGACCAAGTCCCTCCTGCACATATCCAAGATAATAATATGCCCTCTCGACATCATATTTTCTACGCAAGTAGAATCTAAAGCGTTCCAAATCAATATGCCACTTAGGATCACATTGTGTCGTACCCATATACAGATTTTGTCCGTCAATGTATGCAATGTTTGCCATTTGTATACGAGTATACCATGCATGAGAAATGCTCCGTAATCTAATCAATAGCTTGGACGCAGTTAGTGAATAATTGATGTGGTGTTTTGAGTCCGATACCGAGATGGAGTCGCTTCTCGTTATAGTACGGAATGTATATCTTGAGCGCACGATTATATGCTCGCGGTGTCCGACGCTCTCGATCAAGACATTCCTCTTGCAGTGTTCGATTCATACGTTCAATGTGTGCATTATCGTTTGGCTTCCCAATACGCGTATACCGATGATCCTTCTGTATTTGTGACACGAACCATTTCCCAAACTCTGGTCCATGGTCTGATTGGAGCATGCTGAATCGAAATGGAGCGTGCTGTTCAGCTTCACGCACAAAGCGGACACTCGTCGCAGAGCTCATCTTTTGGTACGACTTTGCATATATCCATCTGGAGTACACGTCAATGAGTACAAACGTGTACATACGCATCTTTTCACTCTGCATCGTGTGGATGGTGTCTATCTGAACCAAATCACCGGGTTTTAAGGGGAGTGGTCGATCCACATGGGGATGATACCGCTTCCACGGACTCCGCTTCCGGGTGAGGTGCATACGGTCGAGTACTCGCTTCACGGTGGAGAGTGATACCGAGACACCTTCGTTCAGGAGCTCATGGTGCACCACCTCAGCACAGCGATTATGGAGAAGTCGTGCGTGGTATATCTTCCACACCAACTCGTTGCTCAGTTGCCGTGGGTGGTGCTTTGGACGGGATGATCGAGTGGGTATGGGTACACGTCCGTACCGCCGTGCTTTCTTCACCCATTTAGAGATAGTGCTCGTCCCGACGCCATACCGTCTCGCTACCTGTGCGACCGTGTATTTTCTCCCGACCATTGCTGCTGCATCTCGACGAACGCGGGGCATGTTGGGGTTTTTGGTGTATGCCATATGACGCTAGTATAGTGCGTCCAAGCTATTGAACCATTACG
>JANOXF010000106.1:0-2397 GCA_031418275.1 Candidatus Kaiserbacteria bacterium | reverse complement strand
TACGCTTATGATGAAACTATGAAAATTATTCGATTCATTCTCCCGTTTCTCTTTGTGCGTAATTGGTACGATGGTTCGTGGGAACTCTCCCGTGCACGCATTATTATCTTTTCCGCACTCGGACTCCTTGTGATACTGAGTGTCATTATTGCGTATATGCTCCAAGCACCCGTCATGTATACAAGCCATTCATGAAATCAATCAAGATATACCTCATTATAGTTTCATCACTTCTCTTACTCGCGATTGCCGCACTTATCTATGTGTGGTATGTCTACCAAAATGTACAACCAGCGCTCACTCCGACCCCTCCTTCGTCTGCCGAGCACATCACAGACACTGGCGAGGTGAAGGAAGACAACGCCGTGACTTCATCAACGAAGGAGAGTATCTCTGGTGGAGTAACAATCGATACACAGAATCTTACTGAAGCGCAGCGGAGTATTCTCGCTTCGTTTGGGTACAAGGGAGATACGGTAACTATTCCGCGTGAAGTTATTTCATGTGCAGAACAATCTGTCGGAGCACAGCGTTTCACAGAAATACTTGATGGAAGTGCTCCAACACCATTTGAGCTTTTGAAACTCTCACCATGTCTAAAGAAATAGTCAGAAGTAGCAGTATTCGCAAAACACAAGAAAAAAGCTATACTGAGAACATATGAAAGAAATCACGTCAATAGAGCCCTCATTCCTTAGGTATTTTCTTGTGTTTGTGAGTGGAGTCGTGCTCATGACGCCGTATATGTCACATGCAGCAGGCCCAGTCATTCGGAGCGGTGAAACAATTGCCGTGGAGGCAAGCCAAGTTATTGAGGGTGATTTCTATGGATTTGCACAGTCGATGATTCTTTCGGGAGCGTCCAAGTATGACGTGTATGTCGCTGGAGGTACGGTAACCGTGAATGCGCCCGTTGCTGAGGACCTTGTCATACTGGGTGGAGCCGCACAAGTTCATGGTGATGTTGGGGATGATGTGCGCATTATTGGTGGAGAGATAACCCTTGCAAAACCTGTCACGAATGATGTTATTGTGCTCGGCGGGACGGTGCACATTCTCTCGACGGCAACAATCGGCGGTGATCTTATCTTTTTAGGTGGAGATATTCGTATTGATGGACCGGTAGCAGGCTCAGTGTACGGCGCGGCAGATAAAATCCGCATTGATACGCGCGTAGGGGGTGATGTCACTATTCGCACGAGTGAATCAGTAACACTTGGAGATGCTGCTGACATAGCTGGTAATCTTACCTATACGAGCAGCAATGAACTCACCCGCGGCCAGGGTGCTGTGGTAAATGGCACGATTACGCGAGGTGAGATTATTGCGCAGACAACAGGAGCAGATTTCCAGAGTATTGTACTCGCCATGCTTGTATGTATTTTCTCAAGCCTTACACTATTCTTTATTGCCCGTACTCGAATTGAGCGTCTTGCGACAGAAGCTTGGAGTCTCTATGGACGCTCAGGGCTTATTGGTCTCGGCATGGTACTCGCGATTCCTCTTATCACCATGATCCTTATGGCAAGTGTCATTGGAATCGTGGTTGGATTCGGACTCCTGGTTATGTACCTATTGTTTTTCGCTATTACCTTTATGGCACTTCCAATATATGTAGGCACGTTCGTTGAACGGCTCGTACGGAAAGAGAGTGCGTTCTCACTTCTCACGATTATGATTGGAGTCTTTGGTACCATCGCGCTCTCCTACATCCCGGTCATTGGTGCATTTCTTATCTTCCTCACCACACTCGTCGTCTTTGGTTCTCTCTGTCTTGAGTTATACCGTGTGTTTCGAACTTCATAATATTTATTACGTATACTTAGAGGTAATCCCTAGCTCAATGAGAGTGGTATAATCAGTATAGGTCGTCTATAAGTTTTAAGTTTTAAAACAAAGACAATGAACAACAAAACAGTCCACATGGTAGCGTTTATCCTCCTTGTGGTCGGGGGGCTCAATTGGCTCCTCATCGCACTCTTTAATGGTTTTAATCTCGTAGAAGCGGTGCTCGGCAGTTGGCCAATGCTCGTAAAGGCAGCATACGTACTTGTAGGTCTCTCTGCAGTGTATGAACTGTTCACTCACAAGAAGAACTGCGCCCTGTGCCAGTAATCGTAGAATTGAGTTACCGTAAGTACAAAAAACTGGGGCCCTTGGCCCCAGTTTTTTTGGTACACTATGTCCTATGGAGAAAAGAGTACTCAAAGAACGTACGCTTCGTGTAAATAAAATGAATCGTTTACTCAACGAGCTCTTTCCTCTGACCTTAATTCATCTAAAGCACGGAAGTACCTGGGAACTCCTCGTCGCAGTAATTCTCTCAGCGCAGTGTACCGATAAACGCGTCAATGAAGTGACAAAGAGTCTTTTCAAAAGATATCGCTCAATCAAGGC
>JANOXF010000105.1:0-16589 GCA_031418275.1 Candidatus Kaiserbacteria bacterium | reverse complement strand
GTTGGTTCAGGCCATTAGAACAGAAGAGATTGACCAAGTTGCACTCTTTGGAGTTAGCCACCGTCGTTCCATGTCACTAATCCTGGTGGTCGATGTGCCAACGAAGAATAATCTACTTCACAAAGGTATGAAGTATTTCATCGATAAAAATAGCCCAAGCTTAATAGAGGAACTAGCTACCGTCATGGAGATGAAGGATGGGCTTTTTGACCAAGAAGTATGGGGCAAACAACAACGAGCCATCCTGTACGTACACGAACCAGCAGTCGATTTCTACGATAATGAATAAGTCATCAGAAAAATTAAATAAACCTACTGTAAGAGCAGCAATCTACACACGTGTTTCTACAGAAGAGCAGGCTCGTGAGGATAGAACAAGCCTTCTCCTTCAAGAGGAGAAATTACGGCAATTTTGTGCCAGTCAGGATTTTTCACTAGACGACATTCATGTGTATGTTGAACGTGGTTTTTCAGGAAGTCTTGATGTTGACGAAAGACCGGCTATGCACAAAATGTTCGAGGCTGCTCGCAATAAAGAATTCGACATCATCATTGTCTACAAACTTGACCGTTTCTTTCGTAATCAAAGAAAGGCACTCAATGCACTCCACGAACTGGTTGGTTTAGAGATTGATTTCAAATCTGTGATGGAGTCAGAAATTGACACCTCTAATGCAACAGGAAGATTGATGCTCCAGATAATGAATGCATTTACAGAACATGAGCGAGAAACAATTCGTGACCGTATGATGTCTGGAAAACTAAGAGCGGCCAGTGACGGTAAATGGGTCACGGGAGTTCCTCCTTACGGATACCGTGTAGATAAGAAGACCAAGACACTAATACTTGAACCAATGGAGGTAGAGGTGGTCAAAAAATTCTTTGAATGGCTAGTGTTTGAAAAATGTTCACTTCGTGAAATAACACAGCGTGCAATTGAGTTGAATTTGCCGACACCTGCACATAAATCGATTCGAGGACAAAAGAGTAGTAAGTACGACATTCGCATAAAGGGTAACTGGTACAGAAGAACAATCAACCGAATTTTAGTCAACGAGGTGTACACTGGCACGTTCTACTACAATAAATACAAGAGACCATTTAAGTATCTTAGTGCAATTGATAACGAAGAACACCAACGCCCAAAAAATGACCATATTGAGTTGCAAGTGCCTCCAGTTATCTCACGAGAGATGTTCGAGAGAGCTATTGAGCAACTCAAAATGAATCGTGTAATGCAGAAAAGAAATGAGAAGCGAACTTATCTCTTTTCTGGATTACTCTATTCTGGCTACACTGGCCATAAACTCCAAAGTGGTTATCAGACTCCGAAGAAAGACTTAAAAACACCAACATTAGGTAAGTATTATCACGTATACATACCACCGTTAGACAGAAGTAGAGACGAGAGCCTACAGTATGTGAATCACGGGCAGTGTGCTGAAAGCCGGTTAATAACTATATGGGATACATTAGTCTCTATTCTCAAGGACCCTACAAACACAATACCCCAGCTAGAGGAATATACATTCAAGAATTCTAACGAAGCACAGACCGTAAAGAAAATTGCTGAGCTAGACAAACAACTTACTACTGTAAACGAACAACAAGTACGAATCGTGCGTGCGTACACAGACCTTGGTATCGAACAAGACGAGTACGAATCAATGATTAAAGAGAAACGTAGTCGACAAAAAGAACTTGAAATACTTAAGCAGAAGTTGTCGCAAACCTTACTTAAAAAGCAGGAGCAACACAATCGAAACGAAATCATTACTCAATTGTTTGAAAAACTGAAATCTAAACTGAACACAGTTACTTACGAGCAGCAACAATACATACTTCGATTATTCGTTGAGCGAATCACCCTAAAGCATAGAGAGAACTTTGCTGAAGTTGTATTCAAATTTCCAGTTAGTACAACAGTCTCTACCATAGCTCCATCTGATATAACCACTGATGGCCAAATGCGATTAGTGGTGCATGTAAAAGTACTAAGTGAGAAACAGAGAAGCGCCGAGTTACTTAGAGGTAATCCCGGTATGTACAATAAGTCAGTAAGGGCGTAGCAAGAAGCTCAAAGAAGGTTCTAAACCTTTCACCTAATTAAAGAAGATAGCGAGCACGCGCGTGCGATTCTGAATCAAGCAAGTAATGTACGTGAAGTATACTCACGTGAGAGCAACCAAGGTAGTGCTGACGAAGAGGCCTGAAAAATTACACTGTTACAAGCAAGTTTGTGAATGAGTGAATGTCACACGTTTTACTAGAATAGAACTCAGCTCGAAGATACCGTTCTCGTGCCTGAATGCTTGCCTCAACCATGGCAATTTGAACGCGTACGTCACTAGTCACCAACGTCTCGTTAACCAACTCGTGCTTAATTTCGTCGTAGGTTTGGTACTGTCTACCACGTATTGCCATACAAAAGGGTGCGCTGTCCGCAAAGTGAATTTGGCATGCCACTGACTTAATCGCTTCCAGATTTTCTCTGCTCAGGTTGTAACCATGTAACACGATGTGGACATTTGTACGTGAGGCGAGCTCGTTGATATACCACCATAGATTCTGTAAATCTTTTTGGGAACGTTGGCACTGGCAGTTAATAGAAATGAAGGGGACTTCCTCACGATTCGAGTTTATATAAGCAATCCACATTTCCAACAAATATGGATGTGTTGCGAAGACATTGGGTATTACTGCGATACCACGAACACTCATTTCTTCACCTACTGCGAGTGTACGGTTAGTGTTCACTACTTGTCCATATGTACAACTGTTGGAGTTCACTGAGAAGTCCGGTGTGGTCGAGATGTTGATACCAGCAGACTTGAGTTGACTGTAGATATCAATATCGTACTTATCACGATTGAAGCCTTCAATGAGTAAATCGGGGCCTGAATAAAAAAGTATTTTTTCACTACTGGCGTACAGTTGTGAAGTCGCAAACGCGATGTCAGGCGAAGTACCGGACCTGTAACTCCATACGCCATGTCTTTTCTGACGAGCATTCGGGTAGAGGTCTTCAAGCGTGATTCCCAAGTGACTGTTACTGAGTGCCATAGGCTTATGTTTAAAGTCTTGGGTCGGTATAGGGATATAAATTGGTAACGCGCCACCGACTCCTCTGACAATCTTGTTGCCTAACTCAAATCCTTTCCCCTCGTCTTGGTACTCGTCACGATAAGGATGTTTACATGAAAGAACACCTTCATTGTGAACGTCCTCACAACAACGAGTCGTGGTATTTTTGAATGCCAGTGGCAAGTCTGGAATCAAAATATCTGACTCACAAAAAAGTGAATTGAAGTGTACGGTCGGGTTATCGTTGTCGGAACTCGGCATAGTATGTAATGCTGTCCTGAGATTGTTCAATCACAACGGTGATTTTTACGTAAGTCACTCCCTCGTTGGCACAGCGAGCAATTAAGTTCTGATAATGTTTGTTCACGATACCAACGACTAACCCCAAATGAAGAATCTCGTACTTGGTGTTGAGTTGAAGCTGTGAACCTTGTTTCAATAAAGTGTTCTTGTTTAGTTTGATGCGGAATACTGATGGGCATACGTTACCTCCTGTTGCAGACCCTCCCTCACCTGAACCTCCTTTCAAACGAGGAAGTGGTTGTCGGTCTGTCTTTTTCTGTGAACTGCTTGATGAACCCATGGTATTGTTATTAGTGATTATGTAATTGTGGTGGCACCGTCGTTTTGATATACTGAGAGTGACGCCGACAGGGTAGACATTCCTACCCATGTAGTGTAGTTTAATTGTTTAGTTTTGTTTAATCAAGCTTGACTGTTAATATTTTTCGTGTTACAAATATACTATGAATTCTAGCGATAACTCTTTTGGCAAAACTATTCGTGAAGCCAGACTCGCTAAAGGCATGACCCAAGCGGAACTCGGTTCCCTGCTAGGGTATTCGTCTATGGCGATTTCTCATTTTGAAAAAGGTACGAGGTCAATACGCGAAGATGAACTGGTAAAGATGACTCATATCCTTGGACTTAATAGAACTCATGCTGTTGCAAGTTCCACTACTCTATTTCGTGCAACCAGTACTCGCGGAGGAGCGTCAGCTAGCGAGCGTTCACTCCAAGCATTCGATAAGTTTATTACTGAAAAGTATGGCTCTAACCCCAACTAGCAAAAAAGCTATTGAGGCCACTGCTAACAATCTCCTGAAAAGCGCTGGTCAGACAACGACTCCCATTGATTTACATAAAGTAGCAAAGGTGGTCGGTTTAAATGTTGAATATTTTCCATTCCCAGATGAAATATCAGGCCTCTTAAAAAAGGAGTTGGGTGTCATTGGTATCAACGAGCACCAACATCCTAAACGACAACGCTTCACACTGGCACACGAAATCGGCCACTACGTTTTAGGCCATAGTATGAACGTGAACAAAGATTTGATTGATGACCATTTAACCGACTCTGCATCAGCCACGGAAAGAGAGGCAAACTATTTTGCTTCTACACTGCTCATGCCAGCAAGTATGGTTAAAGAAGCCTGTAAAAAGGATATGAATATAAAAAAACTCGCTGAACAATTTGAAGTGAGTGAGCAAGCAATGACCATTCGGGTATTAGAACTGGGCTTAATTTAGTCAGTTCAACGAAATAGTGAGACAGGTGTTTTAGTACCTGTCCTACTAAAGGATATAAAAGCTCACCCAAATACCTACTTTCAAAGGTTAGGCTGTGAGACACTTATTCTTGATGAGTTTCCTGAGTTTGAACGGCGCGCGATTGATGCGCTCAGGCAGCCTCTTGAGGACCGTGTTGTCTCCATCACCCGCGTACACTCATCGGTACTTTTCCCTGCAGACTTTATTCTCGTCGCCGCAATGAACCCAACGCGCGGGGGAGACGAACGTGGCGACTATGCGCTCCAAATGCTCGATACGTACCGGAACAAAATTTCAGGACCCATTCTTGACCGCATCGATTTGTGGCTTCCCGTACCCCATGTTGACTACGATACGCTCACCGAGAAACGTGACGCTTCGAAGATTGGCGATGAGACAAAATATGCGCGAGAACAGATTCAAAAAGCTCGTGTTCGACAACGTAGCCGCCTCAAGGGGCGAGGGGTTTCGACAAATGCCGAAATGTCTGCACGTGACATAGAGAACTGCATCACACTTACCCCCGAGGTCACCGCACTCCTCCGAAGCGCAGCCGGAAAACTTAACCTCTCTCCACGAAGCTATCATCGCCTCATTAAAGTCGCGCAAACCATCGCCGACCTCGAAGGTGCTCCCACCATTGCTGAAGCGCATGTACTCGAAGCACTCCAGTACCGGGTGAAGATGTAACGAAATATTGCAGAAATTGAGAAAACGCAGAAAATAGATGGAGACCGCGAAGCACAATTAAAATAAAAAGAGCCGTACATGGGTACGGTGATTTTTATTTTATGAAGCGCGACAAAGATATTCCTACGTATCAGCCTTTCTGTTTTTGAGTACAGTTCGAGGCGCGAGCGAGGCTTGCGACTAAGGCGTACTCAATGTACGACGCATGGAGCAAACAAGCGAAGCAACAAAGAAATGTGCCAAAAATAGAAAGGCTGACTAGAATGGGTTTCTGGCGCCACGTACCTCAAAGTGTAGGTGGGGCCCCGTCGAGCGACCTGAATTCCCCATACCACCTACTTTCTCCCCCTTTGCGACGGACTGACCGACAGCCACCACCACACTCGAGAGATGGGCGTATAGTGTCTGTGTACCATTTGGGTGTTTCACGACAACGTACGAACCATACCCGCCATTCCACCCACCACTTTTGGCAACAATAACCTCTCCACTTGCGGCAGCAAGGACAGCCGTGCCGATAGGCACACCAGAAAGATCGACGCCATTGTATCCATGGATACCCTGTGTCTTTATCGAGCCAGGGAGCGGACTACTGAACCCTGAACTACCTCCTCCTGTAGCATTTAAACCTCCTCCTGTAGCAGTACGCTTTGGTGGAGTGACTGATACAACGGTACCATCAGGAATAATAATAGTGTCACCAGCGGTAAGTGCAGCACCAGCGGTAAGTTGATTGTATGAAAGAATGTCCTCAACATCGCCACTGTATTTCTTTGCAATTGAGGCAATGGTGTCCCCAGTCTTCACGATATGGCGAACGCCGGTAATCGGAAGGATGATGAGCGTATCTCCGGGATGGATACGGCTCACGTCAGTAATGTTATTTGCCCAAAGAATAGTCTTTGCGCTCACATCAAACATTTCCGCTATCTGTGAGAGAGTGTCCCCGTCACGGACCACATAGACATTGATTTCTCCCTGTGCAGTGAGGGTATTTATCTTACTCTCCTTTTTATCTACATCCCCACTCGGAACGAGTACGCCATCCTCAACAAGGATGTCGCCACCGCCCTTTGCGCCGTTTGGATCAGTGTGGAGCACCGCTTGGAGGAGGGGGATATTTTGTGCACTGTCTCTGTTTTCAAAAATTGTTTCATCGCTCGTCTTTGCCGCTACCGTATCAAAGAATAGAGAAAAGAAGCCCGCATGTGCAGAAATAGGGACGAGCACAATGAGACACACAATGAGTGCGCCAAACACGGTGTGTGCATCGAGGTGATATGTCGCTCGGTCGTTCACCTGATTTCGGGTGGACTTTTCGAGGTCGTATAGGTGATGTTGAATACGCAATTTTTATGGACTCGCCGCCTCTCAGTCATTACGGGAATTTTCTGAAACAAAAAGAGCCATCTCACGAGGCCCCCTCGACACCCTCATAACGTACTTGTTATGTGAGTGTTCCGTAATGATAGCGGAGTGGGGAATAGGGTCAACCTTGCTAAAAAAGCTTGTCCACAGTGTGGTGCGAGACTCGAAATAGCCCTGTCCGGAAGCCATATAATCACTCTTTTCATTACAGATAATCTGTGGCTTAATTTTTTCCCCTTGAATTCCTCCACCCGAAGGGCCTTGGGTGACCCGTGCTATAGTGATGGGTCATTTGTATACCTATGGACCACCAAGATGGACTTAACCCGGCACAACGCGAAGCGGTCAATACCACCGAAGGGCCTCTCCTTGTGCTTGCGGGTGCAGGGTCGGGAAAGACGCGCGTCATTACCCACCGTATTATTCACCTCATTCTGAAAGGGGTGGCACCCCACCACATTCTCGCGGTGACGTTCACCAACAAATCAGCAAAAGAAATGCGTGAACGCGTCATGCGGCTCATCGGTGAGCACGCGCCTGCGGCACGTGCTGGCGTCGACAGTAAGCCCACCGTATCTACATTCCATGCACTTGGAGTGCGCATGCTTCGTGAGTTTCATGAGGCGGTAGGGCTTCGCCGACACTTTGTCATCTATGACCGGAGCGACTCACAGCGAGCGATTAAGAAAGGGCTCGAGGCTGCAGGATACGACGCAAAACAATTCGAACCGCGGAAAATTCTTTCAATTATTTCAAGGGCAAAAGGGGACGCGAAGACACGCGAAGCGTTCGCGGACAGCGCACGCTCATATCCAGAGCGTGTCGCCGCGGAAGTATGGGAACACTACGATCGCGTCCTCAAAGAAGAACAGGCGCTCGACTTTGATGACCTCCTCCTCAAGACACTCAACATGCTGAAAAGTAATCCGATGATTCTTGATGAATATCGAAAGAGATTCGTGTACATCCATATTGATGAGTACCAAGATACAAATAAGGTACAGTACGAAATCGCGCGGCTCATCGCAGGAGATCGGGCTAATATATGTGTCGTCGGAGACGTCGACCAAAATATCTACTCATGGCGCGGTGCAGATATCCAAAATATCCTTCAATTTGAACGCCATTTCCCAAATACAAAGATAATCATGCTCGAAGAGAACTATCGTTCGACACAAACCATCATTGCCGCATCGAACGATATTATTGAAAAGAATTTTAATCGCCCCGAGAAAAAAGTATTTACGAAGAACGCTGAAGGGGAGCTCATTTCGCTCTATGCTGCAATGGGGGGACAAGAAGAAGCTGAGTACGTTGCGATGACCGCGAAGCAGCTCGTACGTGAGGGGGTGTCGCCATCGAGCATTGCGGTACTGTTTCGCACAAACTTTCAATCACGTGTCCTCGAAGAATCGTTCATCAACTTTGGTGTACCGTACCAAATGCTTGGCACACGATTCTTCGAGCGAAGAGAAATCAAAGATGTGCTCTCGTACCTCCGCCTCGCACTCAATCCCGACAGCATCTCCGACCTTGCGCGCGTCATTAATGAACCGACGCGTGGTATTGGTAAGGTGACGCTTCTCAAACTCGTCGAAGGAAAGCGTGAGGAGCTTAAAGGTGCGACAGCCGAGAAAGTGAAATCGTTTTATACTCTGATGGAATCAATTGCGGAGTTTACACTCAAAAATCCTGTCCACGAGACACTGAAATACATCATGCGTCACACCGGACTCGAGGAGTCATACAAACACGACGGGGAAGAGGGGCTCGAACGTATCGAAAACCTTCGTGAACTCGTAACCCTCGGTATTCGCTACAGTGAGTATGGGCCCGAAGAAGCAGTCGAACACCTCCTCGAAGACGCCGCACTCCAGAGCGACCAGGATGAGCTCAAGGACAAGGAGGAGCAAGACGCCGTGCGGCTCATGACCATTCACTCAGCAAAGGGGCTCGAATTCCCCTACGTATTCATCACCGGCCTCGAAGAAGGGCTTTTTCCACACGAACGACTCGGGGACGAGCGCACTGATACTGAGGAAGAACGCCGTCTTTTCTACGTTGCGCTCACTCGCGCAGGGAAAAAGGTATTCCTCTCATACGCCCACATGCGCACTATTTTTGGCAGTCAACGTATCAATGCTCCGTCGTCATTTCTCCACGACATCAGTCCTGACCTCATGGAGAGCAGCAACCCCGAAGAATCAGGATATGAACGTACCGTTTTCCTGGATTAGAGCCATATTGTAAGTATTTTTCTGAGCTCTAACCCTGTTTTTTAGTAGATTAGCTGGGAACGAATTACTACGTTCCTCGGATTCCATTCTGAAATTGAACGCCAACACTTTCAGACCTGCGGCCACCACACAACATGGTGGCCGTTTTCAATATACGTATTGTTTGCAGTACAGAGCTTTCCCCGCTATCCTCAACAACGTACGCGTTCCAAAGATCATGGCAGACGTGAGGTATGATTTACAAGTCATACTTGACTACTTTTGTGTGTTCGCTCTCAAACATCACAGCTCCTGAAATTAAACGACCATTTTCATTATAGGCTCGAGATTCCCACATATTTGCGGCTTGTACTATAGGCAAGCCGGCGAATCGCGCTTGGGTTCTCAGGGCAAGGTCGAGTTGATACCATAATACATGAGGTGTATGAAACCAACCATGAGAAACGGGATGCACGAGTAGTGGAAGTGTTGCTCGCTTTGAGGCTTGGTATATCAATTTTGACGAGAGAACTTCCGAACAGAAGAGAATCCCGGGGGCAGGTGTGATCCCGAGCTTCTCAATGGATTGATTTTTCTTAAATGCCATTGCTTTACTGAGGTATTCGTTCATCTCGGTAAATCCAGCGAGTTTCATTATAAATGAGAGGTGGTATGGCACATACTCACCAGTCGGCACGAGAAATTCCTTAAAAAATAAGTGCGTTGATTTAGTGCGTGTATCGTAAAGAGTTGCTCGAATAACCGGCTCACCCTGTTCATTTTGCGTTCCGTCTGAATCAATGACGAGCGGTTGGTCGTCTGTCTGTGACTCTATGTACGAAAATATGTTGTCTGGTGTGCCGAAAACGGCAAGTGCATACGCCGTTTCTGGAAAGAGAATAACATCACCACCAGCATGAAGTGCGGCCTTGAATGCACTAATCATCTCTCTGACACGATCTGCTTTTTCAAGGGTGGTTTGTTGATACGCATTTACATAGTGGGTGTTAACCGTCACCACAGAAAGATTCCTCTGTACTTGGGAAACAGGGACTGTTATAAAATATGAGCCAACAAATGCACAAAAAGAAATTACTACAACAAAAGATCCGCGGCTCTTGTTCACTGGACTTCTTTCATACGTAGCAACAGAGTCCACAAAATATACAGCAATGAGTGCGGCCACAAATGAGAGTGCGTAGACGCCCATTGTCTCAGCAAACTGACCGAGTACGCCATGCTGTATAAGTGTATATCCGAGGTATCCCCAACTTGTTTCTGCATTAAGGGAACTTCCTGATCCAAATTCAACAATAGAAAAAAGGAACGACCCCAACAATTCACACCCAACATATACAAGAGGAAACAGGACATACCGATACACGCGCACAACTTTAAAAAACAAAATAAATGTAAAAACACCTAACGAAACTCCCGTTCCAACACTCGCTATAACCCACACCCACAGAATAGCTCCGAGTTGGAGTGTGTGATTAAAATCCCCCATCCAATCAAACGGGTAAACGTTCCAAAGCCAGGAATATACAAAAAGCATTTTGATGCTTCCGGCTAGAACCCCAGCCAACAGGGCAGCCTTCCGAGAATGCACGTATCCCATTGCATAGACTAATACGGAAAGACCAATAACCCCAGCCCACCAAAAAGTCTTATCTATAAAGGCCGAACCCATCAAAATGCCTGAGAGAAGTGCACTAATTATAGGGCTTAAAAATATTTGATTTATTCTGGGCATGAACTTCCACTCACTATACATAAGTCTTTCTTCCTTCCAGTATTTTACAACTATATCAAAATTAGCTATTTACCCCTATTATACAATGAACCATAATATATATGTCTTCCCTTGAATTTAAGGCAAAAAAGTCCCTCGGGCAGTATTTTCTCAACAATATGCGCATTCCACAGCTTATGGCTGATGCAGGAAATGTAGTAAAGGGGGATACCGTGCTCGAAATAGGCCCCGGCACGGGGGTCCTCACTCGCGAACTCCTCGCGCGTGGTGCGCGTGTCGTTGCAATTGAGGCTGATGCACGCGCAATCGCATCGCTCGAGGCATCTTTTAAATCCGAAATCACTAGTAAGAACCTAGTTATAATTCATGCTGACATTCGTGAATTCCCTAGGGGTCCCCTAGGGAATTCACTTACCGAACTTGGCATTATAGAACATACATATAAAGTGGTCGCAAACATTCCCTACTATCTCTCAGGAATGCTTTTCCGTACATTCCTCGAATCCCACCTCCAACCCTCGACATTGGTATTTCTCGTGCAAAAAGAGGTGGCCGAACGCATTGGGCGTGACCCGAAGGAATCCCTTCTTTCACTCTCTATAAAGGTCTTTGGGGACCCCAAATACGTACTGACAGTCAAAAAAGGGAATTTCACGCCATCCCCAAAAGTAGATTCTGCAATTATTGCAATTACAAACATCTCGCATACTAAATTCAGAAATATCACTGAAGCTGACTTCTTCAGGATTCTCCACGCAGGCTTCGCCGCCAAACGGAAACAATTACTTGGAAACCTTGCGAGGATCTTTCCCCGAGAAGAACTTCTCCACATCTTTTCCACACTCGGACTCAAGGAAGACGTTCGTGGTGAAGACCTCACTATTGAAGTGTGGCTCACGCTCGTATCAGCCCTCAGTGTGTACAACAAGGCCACAGCTATTCCTCAGAGATAACCACAGCTTGTGTACAGGTAGTACCCATATTGTATCCACCTCTTGCTATACTTATTATGTAGATTTTTGATGTGAGTAGTAAATTGCGTATTGTTGGAGCGGGACTTTTGGGAATAGTGATTATTCTCGGGGCTTTCTATGTGCAGAAAATGAAACATGCGGAAGCAATCACTGAAGGAACCATCGTGACTGCGGCTCCTCCTCGACAATACATAGATACAACTGATGCAAATGGTGACGGTATCGAGGATTGGAAAAACAGTGTCGCAACGAATGGTTTTGACACCATCGCCACTCCGACAAGTTCACTCGCGCTCAATACGAACGAGCCCTATACTGCACCGACTACCTTTACTGGCAAGTTTGCGCAAGCGTTCTTTACTGATTACATGGAAGGAAAAGTGAACGGGGCAGACCTTAAAAACAAAGACCAGCTCATTGGGAATGCGGTCAAGGCAATTGAGGAAAGTACCCGCAGTAAGATTTATACACAAAAAGACATAGTGGTAGTAGCAGATTCTCTTGAAAATCTTCGTGAGTACGGCAATCGTGTTGGGGAGATTATTGCCCAAAATAATATCGTTACCGATGTTAATGTTGCACCAGAAATATTGAAACGAGCTCTGGATGCCCAAGATGCGAGTATTTTGCAAGAATTAAAAACTATAGAGACAGTGTACGAAACAATTATCACCAATTTACTTATTATTCCAACACCCACTTCACTTGCTCGATCACATGTAGAACTTCTTAGTGCGACTCAGGCAGTCCATACCGATATTGTTGCCATGGAAAAAGCGTTCATTGATCCACTTTTGACACTTGCTCGTATCAAACGCTATACGGATGATACCGTTGGGGCGTTTGGTGTTCTGAAAAATATTTCATCAATTCTGATTACGAAGGATATTACCTATACAAACGATGAACCTGGTTCGTTTTTCTATAATATTGGTATATGAGAACCCTTACATACATTCTGAGAGAAATGATGGTCGGTGCTCTGAGTATGCTCCTTGTCGTCAGTATTCTACTCGGCACCTTCGGCCCTGGAGTTTTCACTCAGAAAGCTGAGGCACTGGATGGTGGGGGAAGTCTTGCGCTCGTGACAAAGGAATACGTCCTCGACGGTATTGCATTTGCACTCATCAACATGATTCTCCAGCTAATGTCACAGAGTATCATTTCGTGGATAAATTCAGGATTTAAAGGAAGCCCTACCTTCATACAGGATTTTGGCGGATTCATGACGGGCATCGCCGACCGCGTCGCTGGAGACTACATTTGGGGGAGCGATCTCAATTTCCTTTGTTCACCGTTCCAGCTCGACATCCGGCTCGCGCTCGATATTCAGTATAAGCAGACTCGAAACTTTGCGATACAAAACCAATGTACGCTCTCGGGTGTTGTGGGGAATATGCAAAACTTCATGAATGGTAATTTCCTTTCCGGTGGCTGGAATGGGTGGTTCACCATGACTCAGTCCGCTGCAAACAACCCCTATGGTTCAATCCTTATGGCGTCAGAGCAGTTTTCTGTGCGACTCGGAAATTCAAAATTCCAAGCGAAAACGGAACTCGATTTTGGCAAAGGGTTCCTTTCTATGAAGCAGTGTAGAGACGATGGCACAGGATCTGGTGGGGAACAATGCGACATAGTCACCCCTGGAACAGCTATCGAGGCACAACTCAATGCCAGCCTTGACTCTGGTCGTCAACGTATTCAAGTTGCCGACGAAATCAATGAAATTATAGCGGCACTCTTCTCGCAGTTAGTGTCACAGGCATTTTCGGGTATTGGTGGACTCCTCGGGCTCACCGGTGGAGGAAGTGGGGGTACCGGAGGAAGCCCGTACTACAATAGTCTCTATCAACAGCAACCGGGAGGAGTTGTGAGCCCTTCCCAAAATCCGATTCAAATTTCAATTACTTCAGAGACCAATTATCGTAACCTTGAGCAGACACTGGCAGGAAATATCCAAAGTGCAGCACTGTATAAAGACACCACGTACGGTGCTGCTAACACCTGCCACCCAGGAACACTCACGACTGAACTTCAAAATCAGCTGACCACATCTCAAAACACCATTAGCATCTCAAACGCTACAATTGCGACACTCAATTCACTCCTCACTCAGTACAATGCTGCGGTTGTACAAAGAGATACCCGAACACAACAAGCAATCATGCAACAATATACTGACCTCCAAGTGTCAGGAGCAATTCATAGTAGTACTGATACAACACGACTTCGCGATACCACTATTCCTGATACGCAGCGTAGTATTGACACTTTCATTGCTGACATAGACACAGCGTGTCCATAATATTCCTACTATGACAGCATTTTTTAGAAACAACAACGTACGCATCCTCATCATCACCCTTTTGCTTGTGTTGTTTTCGCTCATAGTATTGGCTCCATCCATTGCGTTTGGAGGAATGGCGGCTATTGAACAGGCTGCCATAAGACCAGCAGACACAAATTCTGGTTCGATATTCACAAGCGTTGGGCAGTTCATCGGTAACTTTATTCTGACTATTGCCTCAATGGTGACATGGGCAGGAGGCAAGCTCCTCGAACTGAGTATAGAAAAATTTATCCTCAATCTGGGAGCCCTCATAAACGATTCAATAGGTGTATCGATAAATAATTTGTGGATGGTAATACGCGATATGGCAAATCTCGCCTTTATCTTTGGATTCATCTACATCGGTATCATGACGATTATTGATTCGAGTAGCGCGAATACGAAGCGCATGCTCGCATCGATTATCATCGGTGCACTCCTCATCAATTTTAGCCTCTTCTTCACCAAAATTATTATCGATGTTTCAAACTATATTGCGGTTGAAATATACAACTCATTTATTGTTACAAGTGCCGGGGGAAACACCTCCATATCAGCAAAGTTTGCAGATACTCTTGGTATCACGACATTTTACGAATTTAAAAATGCTGACCAATATGCGAAGACGACTACTATGGGCAACATTGCTTTTTACTTCATGGCAGCAATCATGCTTATTGTCGCAGGGTTCGTGTTTGCAGCAGGAGCTATACTCATCCTCATTCGATTTGTGGCGCTCGTATTTATTATGATTTTCTCGCCACTCCTTTTTGCAGCAACGGTATTCCCTCAGACCGAGAGTATGGCAAGTGATTTGTGGAAGAAGCTCATCAACTACTCGTTCTTTGCGCCAGCGTACCTCATTTTGCTCATGATCTCGCTTAAGGTACTCGAGTCTGTAGTCGCAGTCTTTAAGAGTGGCAGTCTTGTGAACGCTTTGAATGGTGGTGGCGGTGGTGCTACTCCACCTGCAGACTTCTTTGATGTCATTCTTAACTTTGTTATTGCGATTCTTTTCCTCATCATGTCGCTCCAAATCGCTATGAAGTTTGGCGTCGCAGGAGCAAATAAAGTGATGAGTGTCGGCAACAGCGTCCGTGGCAAAGTGCAGAGTGCAGTCGGAAGGAATACGGTAGGGGCTGCTTCTGGGTGGGCACTCAAGAAATATGAGAAGGCTAATGCGAGCGCACAAAATAGTAAGACGGGCAGAAATGTAAGTAGGGTTCTTAAATACGGTTCATTAGGTATGCTGGGCGATCGTAATGTACGCGGAGCACTTGAGTCGGGTAAAAAGGCCAAATTTGGTGGCGATTACTCACGTGCTGATGATAAGGCATACGATGAGGAACATAAGAAGCGTCAGGCGACACATAATGAGAAGGGGAAACTCAACGATATTATCAAGGCTGGAACTGAAGCTGGTGCAGGACCTGCTGCAAAAATGGCAATGGAAAAAGCTGTTGCTGGAGCATCGGTTAAATTCCTTGAGGAATTGGATCAGAAGGAACGAGAGAAAATTGTTGATTTCATGACAAGTAGTCAATTCGAGGGACTGCAAAAGAGCGCTGAGCTCAGCGATACCGATAAATCTGAGCTCAGTCGTGCAAGGGCTGGTGCCGTTCGAGGTAGAGTTACTGCTGCAGGTGGAATTCATAAAGCGAGTGGAAAAGATCTCGACGCGCTCGACTTTGATACTGATGTAGTGGCGAACGCTGGAATTCTTTCAAGCAAGCAAATTGACGATATGACACTTACCCAATCGGCGAAAGCTCACTTGAAGAAGGCGCGTCAAGATGCCCTTACCGCAGAGTATGATGGTGGAACAGGGGCCGCAACATTGTTTGGAAGAATAACTAATGATGCTGAAAGAGCAAAACTATCTCCGGACATTCTTACAGATTCTAATGCAGCCCAATACTTTACCATTAATACACTTACAAAGATTTTGGATAATGATGATCTTACTGAGGCACACAGAGCAACCATAAAGGCAAATGTCGAAACCGTTCATTTAATGAATCCTGCAATGGCCGCTCGTTTCAATGATTTCTTTGATTCACCATTAGGAAGACGATATGGATAACGAACTCGAAAAAAAGCGAATGGAAATGTACCGGCGCTCAGGCGATGTGGTTCGTGCACTATATGGCGATCCTGATTTGGGAAAGACTCTATCGAGTATTGCCAAAAGAAATTCTTTGCCAAAGGAAAAAAAATCTATTCTCATTGATATAGTTGGTGATATTATTCTTGGACTAAAACCACGAAATATTCTTGAACAGAATTTAGTGTCAGCAGTTAGCCTTACACCAGAAACGGCTCGGCTAATAGTAACTGAGCTTAAACCATTCTTAGACAAAATTCCAAACGAGAACCCGGGTATCCCCGCTGCAAATCTCGAATCGAAGGAACGACTTCTGTTGCGCCCTGATACAGTAGCTGGGGCAAACGCGAATAGTGGCGTCGTGGCCGGCAATACTCCTCCGGTAGAGCAGAAAGATACTGCTGCGAAGCCTCTCACCCGTGACGAACTCATGAGCGCACTCGCAGGAAAACGCACTATGGCGAGCGATATTGAAGCAGTGCGGAGAGCACGCGAGGCGGCAAAGAACGAGTGATTCCCC
>JANOXF010000104.1:0-9812 GCA_031418275.1 Candidatus Kaiserbacteria bacterium | reverse complement strand
ACACCACTCCGCGCAAACGAGCTCATCTGCCCTCCCGCTCTTCGCCCCGCGACCATTCTCCTCATTGGAATGCTTGGCGCCAAGGGTACGTCAATTCTCCGAAATATTTACTCGATCAATCGCGGGTATGAGAATCTTGTGGAACGTCTTGCGGCACTGGGAGCTAACATCCAATACCACGAAGAATTCTAGTTAGAGCTCCAGGATTGGCAAATTTCTTTGTGGCCTAGAAGTTAACGAGCGTAGCGACTATAACTTCTGGTCTGTCGTTTTTTCTTCCCCAAAGAAGAAAAAACGACCATAACCCTAAAACCCAGAACTCTCGGCAACAGAGCAGTTCTGTTATGTGCATACGATACTGCTTTTCAATTTTTCACACAAATGCGGTAGTATTGAAAATCTTGGAGAGATGGCAGAGCGGTTGAACGCGCTACCTTGGAAAGGTGAGAAGCGAGTACACGTAGCTTCGCAAGAGGTTGTCGATACTTTGACTTAAAAGTATCATACAACCTGAACTGCGACTGTAAGTCGGTAATACGAGAGTTAATTACAAAATTTGAGTGGTACAGAAATAATTCCATATAGAGCGGAGGTGTCGCATAGTGGTCTAGTGCACCGCCTTGGAAAGGCGGCATCGGGGAAACTCGATCGGAGGTTCAAATCCTCTCGCCTCCGCTCTATATAGAATACATCCCCCTCTCTCCGCCAAAATTTCCACTTTTAAGAATACCCGAATAGTCGTACACTTATAGCGTGTCACCCATACAGCGAGTCAAACGTGGTTTCTGGAATATCCTCTATCCGGTTTTTCCCCATGTCGAACGTGTTTTTCTTTTTGCACATAAGCGAAAGCGACAGCCATTTCATATTGGGTGGCTCGCTCCGGGTAAAACACTCACGGAGATGAAGGAGTATCTTGCAGAGAAATATCAGTTTGGCAATCACTTTGTCGCATGGGAGGACGCAGGGCAAGTACTTTCGTGGAGAAAGCTTGAGGGGTTTAATTATCAATACCATCTCCGTGTCTTTGAAGATGGCGAAATTCGTGGACACTACGAGCTAACACCTGAGGCTGCACCGATCGCTCACTTCTTAGAAAAAGGAGAGGTTGCTCGTACACGTAATTTTGTACTATTTCTCGGTCCGTATCTCAGTAAATACAGATTCATGCAACACCCACCACTCGAAAAAGCAGTGAGGAATGAATCTGAAATTACATTTATACCCGATTCGGAAAAATAAACATCCAAAGTGCTCATGGGTACTGCGTAGTTCGCCGCGGACCTGAAATATGTGGAGGTGTCTTGTCTTCAGCACCCTCAAGTAAACTTATCTGGAATTTCTTGTTTTGAATAACTCTTAAAATATTCAATCACACCATCTTCCGAGTCACATATAGTAACAATATCGTGAATCCTAATCTTGCTAAAATTCTTCTGGTTCACTTCATCAAAAAATGATATGAGACTGTTGTAGAAGCCTCCATAATTAAGGAGCACTATCGGCTTATCGTACAATTTGTTAACTTTTCCACCAATAATGATTCCTGCTTCCTCAAGCGTACCGTAACCACCAGGAAGAATAATGAAGCCATCAGCTTTGTCTGAGATGGCACGCACTCGTTCACCAATCGTCTCAACCCAGAGTGTTTCGTCCAAATCATTGAAAGCCTTATACCCTTTTGTCACTGATTCGAGTTCTCGAGACATTACACCAGTGAGGTCTTTTCCACCTGAGAGTTTGTACGCCTCAGCAAGCTCTTTCATCATGCCGTATTCGGTTCCCCCGTACACGATGCCAAAATTTTCTTTCGCGAGAAGATCAGCAATCGATCTCGTGAGATCAATATATTCCTGACCGACCGAGATGGAGGAGGTAAGCGTAATGCCAATTCTCATATGAAATAATTAAATCCCGTACATACTTCCGACGGTACTCATCATGAGTGGAAGTGCGATAACTCCAATGAGAATAGGGAGTACGACCATAAAAATGGTCGCAATGAGCATAGTGAGTAAATACTTTCTCGTCTTTTCTACCGAAACAAACATCGCGTCTATCTTTTGCTCGACTCGGGCGAGCTGTTCTTCTTGTGGATTCATAGAACTATAGTACCATTTCCGTGGAAGATACCTGTGTAGTAGGTATAGAAAAAGGCGACCGAATGGCCGCCTTTCTGAGCATGAACACGTGGTTCACCCTGCTCGTTTGATGAGTTTGTCTCGTGAAG
The DNA here is from genome assembly GCA_031418275.1 of Candidatus Kaiserbacteria bacterium. Lineage (GTDB taxonomy): Bacteria > Patescibacteriota > Minisyncoccia > Phycocordibacterales > UBA918 > Damh-18. The sequence goes on along the minus strand of JANOXF010000104.1, from coordinate 7,582 downwards.
GACCTTGTCCACGTACACCACGCGTGCCGACGGCCCTAATGACTGTGTCACGAATGACGTGACCCTTCTTGATCATGAATGTCACATCAGATGCATTCCTGCCCTGCCCTTCTTCCTGCTCGAAAAGATGAACATCCTTGAAGATATCAGGCAAGTCCCGTACGCACTGCCGAATCTGACTGATGTGATCCTCGCCTACAACAATCCAAGATGGGTATTTCTTTCCCTTGAACTTGAGCACCGAGGTTTCACTCTCGGCGACAAGACCTTGTTTCGCAAGAAAGTGACCTACTTGCTCACTCGCCGTCGGATTGACGTAGAGATGATAAACTTTCGTCGACATGGTCGACACCTTTCCCTTTCCTCCGCACATGGCGGAATTCTCTTTGTTTCTGGTGTGCTTCAGCGTAGAATTTCCTGACCCGCTTCGTACGAAGCTGAGCAAAGAACTCCGTAAAGTCCACACCCTGCACAATAAGGCTCATAAACTTCACCTTGAGCTCGTTCATGATATGTTCATCGGTGCGAAAATCATTCACCACAACAGTGACAATCCCCGCACGCACATGCTCTACGTACTTCCTACGGTATGCGAGCACCCCACCAAATGAACTCTTCACCTGAACGGGGAGCTTGTGGATTTGTGCTGCTTCAGTACGAAGATACACAATGAAATCCACGCCATTTTGATCCAGTCGAGGACTGGCGGACCGTACGCGCACCTTCTTGATTGAATCTATTTCCAAAGAACGCGCAAGCGTCATAAAACGCTTTTCTGCTGCTTTTCCCCTCACTTCGTGAGGCTTAAGCTTTTTCATGGCTAGCCTCCTAGCAAAGTTGGGATATGTAGACTTTAAAACATTTTCTGAATAAAGTCAAACCAGTCTGTGCGCGCGTTCATAAGTAAAAAGCCCACCTTCCCGTGAGGGTTGGTGGGCTTCGGTGCTCGAAGTATGAGTGCTACTTCATACGCGAGCGTGGAGGTGGAGCGGGCGAGACGCGATTCCGTCCTGCACGTTTGGCAAGGTACAGAGCTTCATCGGCCCGGTTAAAGAACTTCGTCGGATGTTCGTCGAATTGCATCTGCGCAACTCCAAAACTCGCCGTTGCTCGCACTTCCTTTCCGTCTACGCTGACCCGGAGGTCCTTTTGAATCTTTTCTCGTAGACGGTCAACGAACTTGTATGCACCCTGAAGGTCGGTATTGGAAAGGATGAGCACAAACTCCTCGCCCCCAAATCGAGCTGCCAGATCAGCGGTGCGTGTCTCCTTATTCAGTATCTTGCCGAGCTCTTTAAGCACAGCATCACCTCCTCCGTGACCATGATTGTCGTTGACCTGTTTGAAATGATCCAGGTCAAGGATGGCCAGCGAAAGCGGCTGGTTGTCTCGAAACGCTTGCGCGACCTCGTGCGCAAGTGTCCGTTCGAACTCACGTCTGTTCGGAAGCCCCGTGAGAGCGTCCGTCAGTGCGAGTTGTTCGAGCTCGGCAACTTTTGCCAAGAGCAGACGGTGACTCGGAAACAATCCAAGAAACCGTGATACCCCTTCTTGTACGATTTTCATTTATGCGTCTCCCAACGCGAAGAACATAATTGTATTATACAACATATCCATGTTTTCTGCAAGTACCCATAAAAAAGGCCGTCAACGGATGTCGACGGCCTTTGAGAGCTATGGCATTGTGCCGATGTGCTCTGAACTCACGCGAATCTGATGGTTTCCCAACAATTTCGTGATGAATTCCATGGACGGAGCCCGTCCCTCTGAAAGAGGTAGTTGGCGAAGGCCACGTTGTGGGAGAAATTACGCGGATCAAGCCGGTACGTTCTGAGCTCACGCTCATGCACCGGATTGATCTGAAAAACCCCGACATCAGGCGTAACTTCCCCTACGACCACCTGACCACTTCCGTCGACATGCTTGAGCGATGATTCACAAGCTGCAATCCTGAGCATCACCGGATGGTGATTGAAGAACACTGCGAGCACCGCGTAGTTACGCCTCTGCTCACTTGAGAGTTGTTGAAACTCTCCGTTCTTCAGCATCTTGGTGGGAACCTTGATGCTCGCAAGCCGCTTTTCGACACTTTCCTGAGTCGAAAGGATTCTCTTTAGGGACTCTTGAGGTCCTTCTTTCTCGGCACTGGTGACAGTGCCGGTGACTTTTCTTTTGCTCTCGCGTTCTTGTTTAGGTCCGTAAGCCCACAAGAGGCCGAGGGCACAAACAACAACTAGCATTACTCTTAAGAACATGTTGCCTCCTAGGCAATTTGTATTGTTATATTATAACACATCTCAACTATTTACGCAATACAACGTTCGGTGTTGCGCCGTATGGGTCAGGCCAGAATTCAAGGCTCTTCCAAGCCGTATTTTTGACCATTTCTCGAATAGCGCTGTTGTGGTCCATATCTGCCTCCATGTAGAGTGTTCCGCCTTCTTTGAGGAAATCCATCCCCTTTTCTATGAGAATCGAATGAAATTCATGTCCATTGTCGTGCGCAAAAAAAGCGAGATGTGGTTCGTGATTAATCATCTCTGGATCAAGGTCAAGAAGTGCGTCATACGGAACATAGGGCGGAACCGCGAACACAGCATCATATAACCCATAGGCCTGGCGCATTTCTTCGTTGCCGCGCTCATTTGCTTCACGCGTCGTACATTTGAGTACGTCTTGGTCGCAAGCCTCGCTGTACCTTACAGGATACGGTAAACCTTTCACACGGTCATGCTCAAGGTCTTGCGAAGCTCCATGTATTCGCTTCACACCTTGAACTGCACTCATGCCAGTGGGTTCTATCCAACTCTTTTCAAGTCCATCGAGTGCTGATGCGGTCATCACCTGCGCGCGAGACGGTTCAATATGATTGAGTTCAAGACTTTCTTCTATCTGAGCTTTTAAATTGGGGTCGAGTTCAGAAATATCAACGGTCGCGTTCGGGAGCTGCGTGAGGAGCGCGAGGGCAACGTTCCCCGCCCCTGAAAAGGTGTCAGCAAGACGAATCGGACCTTTCTTCAATTTTAATTCCACAATGGCACGCGCGACCCAAAAGGCTGTCTCGGGACGCGGAATCATCGGACGAAGTGAGAGGTCAATGCGTGCTCCGAGAAAGTCTACGTACCCGAGTACATACTCGTACGGCTCACCATTTCGAAGTCGTTCTGCATCAATAAAAAAATCCTCGGTTTCTGTACCGTGATATTTTTCCGCTTTAAGCTTTTCTGTTTGTCTTTCTAAAAATCTCATGGGCCAAATATTGTCTCATCCTAGCGCGCCTCAAAAAATCTCTCAGATACGAGGCGTGCAAACAAAATAATGCGAGGCGTATTTTATATACGATGAACATTATTTTGTGAAGCACAACAATGTAGCTGAGGATTTTGGTGTGCGCGTTAGTCCATTTCGCGAAGAATGCGAATACGGTCTGCCGCAGGCGGATGCGTTTGAAAGAGTCCTCCAATCTTCTCTCCAATAGTGCGCTTCTCACCCCCAAATGGGTCTGCAATGAAAAGGTGTGCGGTGGCATGGCTCGCACGCTGCATCGGCTGTGCGTAGCTTGAAATTTTTTCGAGTGCGGACGCGAGTCCTTCAGGATACCTCGTAAGGAGTGCACCTGACGCATCCGCGAGGTACTCACGACGGCGTGAGACCGCAAGTTGAATGAGCTGTGCCGCAATTGGCGCAAGGATAATCCCGACGATACCGAAGACGAGAAATATCGGACTTCGCTCACGATTGTTTCCCCCACCCCACATGAGCGTACGCATAAAGAAGTCTGCGAGCATCGCGACAAAGCCGGCAAGCACGACCGCAACCGTCATAACGAGCATGTCACGGTTTCCAATGTGTGAGAGCTCGTGCGCAATCACTCCTTCTAGTTCAGTCTTGTTCAGAATCTGGAGAAGTCCTGTTGTTGCAGCAACAACGGCATGTTCTTTATCACGTCCCGTTGCAAAAGCATTCGGTGCTGGGTCGTTCACCACATACACCTTCGGCATCGGCAGACCAGCGGTAATTGAAAGATTTTCCACTACATTCCAAAGGTCAGGAAACTCGGCGCGAGTGACCGGTTGTGCACCTGTCATCGAGAGTACAATTTTGTCCGAAAACCAGTAGCTCCCCACATTCATGATGAGCGCGAAAATAATGGAAATGTAGAGAATGCTAGGATTCCCCATGTACCAGCTCGCGGCATAGCCGATTGCGATAACGAGCACAAGAAAACTCGTCATGAGCAGCCATGTTTTAAATATATTGTTGTTTTGCTGTGTATAGAGTGTTGCCATGCTTAGATTTTGTTATGAACGAAGCGAATTAGAAAATCTTAGCCGTCGAGAAATCCTATTCCAAATGAATTTCTCGACGATCAGAGTATGTGTATTCTATCAAAAATACAAACCCTATGCACATTCGAAATAGTTCGTCCCAAAATCCATTATGAATAGGATTTTTGACTTGGTCGTTGATTCTCCTGTGTGAAGAATCAACGACAGACCAGAAGTTATTGTCGCTTCGCTCAGCAACTTCTAGGCCACTCAGAAAATATAGTCGCGTAGCTGAGTATGACTCTGCATCAAGCTGAAGTGAAGTGAGCCTTTGACTTCCTTCGTCGCCACGAGGCATCGGGAAAGCACGTGGCGACGGACTCAGAAAATATAGTCGCTACGCTCCTTATTTTCTGGTCACCAACTCCCCCCACCGCCTCCTCCACTTCCACCACCCGAGTGTCCACCGCCTGAGGATGGTGACGCGCCAGAAGATGCGGCGAATGCCGTCGAGAACGCTCCGAGGCTCGTCGTAAGATTTACCGCACTAAATGAGCTTACCGAACCACCATCGTACCAAACAGGATTTGGTACCGTAATACCTTCAAACACCTTTGCCCACTTCTCCTCTACTCCAAATGCAATCGCGTAGGGGAGGTACTCCATGAATTGCTCGGGGCTTTTCTCAGGCGCATTGTGAAAATCAAATCGCTCTTTATCAGTCACCTCAAGAAATAGTTTGAAGCCTCTGAGGTAATCAAGAATTTCATACCCACGAGTAGTCCTGCGTCGATACAGTGCGCCTATAAGTATAATAAGGAATACACATACTATGAAGACTACCCCACGGAACGTCTCTCCAAGAGAAGGTATACATATAAACAGGCAAGACACCGCAAAAATACTAATCAGAGAAAAAGTGGCTTTCGTACTGAGAAACTCAAATAAACCTGTCTCTTTGAGATCTCTCGAAAGCATTTGTTTAAGTTCTGCGAGCTCACGGAAATTTTCTCGCTGCGCGGTCTGATTTTGCTTCAGTTCTTGAAGTGAGATGGCAGTGCCTACTTCAGCAAGTGTACCGAAGAGTATTTCAACAATACGTTTATCAAATGCCCCCACTGCATCATCCATTTTTCTAAGAAGCACCATTTCATAATCGTCAACTTCAAACAAAAAGAGGACCTTCTTCTCTGTTTTCTTAATCTTGATATACCCTTGCTCGGCGAGATACACAATACATGCCGTAATATCCCGTGGATCGAGTCGTCCATCCATGAGGAGTCCTGTGTACATCGGCTTTATGCCCGGATATGGCTCGTACTGAGGAATGATGACACGTCCCGTTTTGTACTTCGTCTTGAATCGGTAAATCCCTACACCGAGCGCAAAAAACGTAATTATACTGAGCGGAATCAGGACCCATAGTATTTTAAATTGTTGGAGGAGTACGCGTTCGACATTTCGCGCATCAAGCGCTTGTGCAATCGTCACTCCTTCTCCCGGCATAAGTTCGGTCGTGCGGAAGACAACGCTGCCATCCTTTTGCGTACTCTGGCTACACGAACCACTGCTCCCCCCAATGTCTCGATAGCAGGAACGATTATTGAGGAAGAGATTGTCGGGTGAAAAAATCCGTGCACTCACGCTCTGCATCGGGACCTCCCACCCATTTCCGGTTACATTGTAGTAAAACTCCGCCCCCTGATTCTTCGGGTATGAGAGGCCACTCGTTACCCGATACGAGATGGTATACGTGTGTACCCCCTCTAAAACAGCATTTGGGTCACCAATCTTTAGATTGAACTGTGTTCGGTCTCTAGTTTCCACATACGGAACATCGGTGCCGTCCATCTTCACCGATTCAAGGTCGACTTCAATAACACGCTCCTTGAGAAAATGTTCTGAAGATTCTTGGTGAATGAGCGGAATGTACCGAAAAATTCCGTGTCGAGGCTCAGTAAAGACATACTCAATTGTCTCGGTGACACTGAAAGAGCTGTCTTTTGAAATTACAATCTGTGAATCAAAAGAATTAATATTTTCTGCATGCACAAGTACAGGCAGAAAGAATAGTGCACTGAGAACTATGAGGATTTTGCTCATGTGATTTCTCGAGAAATACTTCTAAATCACCCTATTACGTAGGAAAAATCTTTGTAGGCGAGGCGCACGAGAAACCGAAGCGGAAGCGTACAAATCGTACGGTGACGCTTCGGTTATCGATGTGTAACGAAGCATAGAAAGATTTTAACCAGTAAGAGGGTTAATCGTCGAAACCGTGACCCGCATCATGCGAGGAATACTCCGTATCCGACGACCACGAGAGATACTGGCGTTTCTCATACCCCCCTTTCTCGACAAGACTCTTCGTCATCGCTTCTGTTACATCGGCATCACTGATTTCAAATTCGTTCTTCACTGCATTGATAGTGATGAGCAAATCAGCGAGTTCTTTCATGAGACTTTCACGGCTCGTGTGATTTGAAACACCACTAGCCTCTTCAAAGACCTTACGAATAATTTCACGCTTGTACTCGTCATGCTCTACTTCTCGCACTTCGCAGTCAAACCCTTTATCTCTAATAATTTGGGGTACACGATCGCGACAGAGCTTGTTGTAAAAAATCTTTTCCATATTATTCTTTAGAAGCTTACTTTTACTGGTTCGCGTTGGGTTTCATCCTGAAGTTCAAAGTATTCAGCTGGCTGGAATTTGAACATATTACCAATCACATTTGAGGGAAACTGCTGGAGTGCAACGAGGAGTTCCTTTACATTGCCATTGTAGAAACGTCGTGATGCTTGGATTTTGTTTTCTGTATCTGAGAGTTCACGCTGAAGTTCGAGGAAGTTTGTATTTGCCTTAAGATCTGGGTACGCCTCTGCAACTGCTAGTAGTTTACCGAGGGCTTGGGTGAGGCCCGATTCAGCCCCAGCCATAGCGGCCATGCTCTCAGGAGTAAGGTTTGCAGGATCAACATGAATTTGCGTTGCCTTTGTACGAGCGTTGGTCACCGCATCAAATGTCTCACGTTCATGTGATGCGTATCCCTTCACTGTCTCAACAAGGTTTGGGATGAGATCGTAACGTCGCTTCAGCTGTACATCAATGTCTGCCCATGCTTCTTTGGTTTGTTGGATGAGGGTTACAAAGCGGTTATACATTGAAACGCCCCACACGAGTACGACAACGATAAGTCCAATTACTATGTACGAAATTGTCATGATAGCTTCCTAAATACGTATTAATATTGTCATATAAGTATAGCACCCGCGTACGTATTGAAAAGTCGACTCCATATGGAGTCGACTTT
>JANOXF010000103.1:0-7334 GCA_031418275.1 Candidatus Kaiserbacteria bacterium | reverse complement strand
TGCTCTACCAGCTGAGCTAACCGCGCGGTGTTAAACAGTATACTGAATCTTCGAAGTGTTGCAACGAATGCATTAGAAAGGGCCCGAGTGTATCGGGCCCATCAATGACATGAATTATTGTTTGTACTGTGTGTGATAGTAACTGAGCGCCATCTCAGCAATCTGATGTGCTGAAAGAGCAAGTTCTTCCTCGATTTCCGCGAGTCGAGTGAGAATCTCCCTATTAACTTCCACATCAGAGCCGCCAGAGAACTTTGCGGCGAGTAGCGCATGTTCGATAACGAGCCCTCGCTTGTTTTTTTCCGGTTGTGACGGATTCTGAGTTATTGATTCCATAACTATGCTCCTTGGTTGTCAAGGTATCGGCGATATACTAGCAGAAGTGCAAAAGCGCCGCAACTTGCTCTGTTTAGACTGGCCCCATTTGTCAAATCGCGTACCCACTCATTATCTTTATTATTCTTACCAAGCGCCCGTGAGAGAATGCCAATACTATCTACGAGTGTGTTATGGAGTTGGGTACGAGCGTCATCAATTCGTTTAAATTCATCAGGACCTTCATCGGTATCAAGTCTCCCATCGTTAATGAACTTCTGCATGTTCCACACATCTATTGCATAGCGCTCAAAATACCCCAACATGTTCTTGAGAAGCGATTCTAAATCAGAATTATTTTCACAAAGTGTTTTGAGTTCATTTTCGGAAATGACTGGGTGTAGACCCTCAAAATTACGACCCATTTCTGCCACAGCTTCTTGCGGGAGTTGTGATGCTTCAAAATTCATATCTTCCTATAAGTATAAGTCGATATCAGAAATAATGAAAGAAAGGGCAGATTTGTTCGTCTATACGGTATACTGGCATTTGCTCTGGGCTTTTAAATATGACTAGAAAGACACAACAAAAACCTAAAAAAGAGGGTATACATACCGAAATCCCGCAAACACCCATGCGGTTTATTTGGCATGTCGCACGTCCACACACACGGTGGCTCTACGGAACAGTCATTGCGGTGACTATTGCAGAGATTGCGAGTACGAGTGTACCGTACATTTTTCGCTCAATAATTGATAATGCGCAGGGGATTGTAAACTCCACAAGCTCCATTTCTGACGTATGGTTTTGGGCGATTCTATATCCTGTTGTAACGGGGATTATCTTTATTGCGTGGAGGACGGCTGGCTTTGTGGGACTTGGACTTACAACGCGTGCAAACGCAACCGCATACAATACGCTTTTCCAGTATCTCTCACGCCATAGTCACTCGTACTTTTCAAATCGTTTTGCAGGAACGCTTTCGAGTAAAGTGACACACGCGAGTGAAGGAACGCAGGCACTCGTGGAAGCATTCTTGTGGAACTATTACCCGACGATTCTCTCGCTCCTCTTTACTTTTGCATACATCGCATTCTCAAGTGTGTATGCCGCGCTCGTCTTCTTCCTACTGCTTGTGGTGCTGATTCCGTTAAATATCTACATTGCAAAATATCGTCGACCGCATGTTGTTGAATATTCAAAACAGGCAACAAAGGCTCGTGGATATGCGGTTGATGCGATTACCAATATGGCCGCAATTCGGCAATTCTCACGAACGCTCGAAGAACAAAAACGATTTGGTGAGCACATTGATACCATGCGTGTGCTCAATGCTAAGCAGTCGCGCATCAGCGAATGGGGACTCTCAATAAACAATATCATCATTGTTCTTTTTGAAGCGATTATTATTCTTATTGGGGTTCAACTCTGGACTGCGGGATCTATAACGGTTGGTGAGCTCGTGATGATTATTACACTCATGATAAGTGTGCAAGGCTCACTGGTGTTTATTGGAAACGGTATGAATGGCTTTATACGGAGATACAGTGAAATTCAAGAAGGGCTCTCTGACATTCTTATTCCCTACGAAATCATTGATGAAAGAGGGGCACAGACACTCACCCTTACTGAAGGAAAAATTGTGTGGAATGCAGTCTCGTTTGATTATGGAGACAACAGTGTCTTCAATGAATTTAACCTCACCATTAACGCCGGCGAGCGTGTGGGGCTTGTGGGTTCAAGTGGAGCGGGGAAGTCGACATTCGTATCACTCCTTCTTCGTCAGCACGAACTCACCGGGGGTTCAATCTTGATTGATGGTCAGAATATTGCCGAGGTGACGCAAGATTCGCTTCGCGAGAACGTCGCGGTAGTGCCGCAAGAGCCGATGCTTTTCCACCGTTCGATTCGAGAAAACATTGCCTACGGTAAACCTGATGCAACCGAGGAGGAGATTATTGCTGTAGCGCAAAAAGCAGAAGCGCACGACTTCATCATCACACTCAAAGACGGGTACAGTACCCTTGTCGGTGAACGTGGAGTGAAACTCTCAGGCGGACAAAAGCAACGCGTTGCAATCGCGCGTGCGATGCTTAAGAATGCCCCAATACTTATTCTGGACGAAGCAACGAGTGCACTCGACAGTGAAAGCGAAGTTGCAATTCAAAAAGCGCTTCACGAGCTCATGGTAGGGAAGACTGTTGTTGCGATTGCGCATCGCCTCTCAACACTTCGTGAGATGGATCGAATTATCGTGCTCGATGCAGGAAAGATCGTGGAAGATGGGACCCATGCGACACTCACAAAGAAACGAAATGGTATCTATGCGCGCCTCTGGAAGCATCAAGCGGGAGGATTTCTCACTGAATAATTAAGAGGAAACCGCGGCCCAAAGGGCCGCGGTTTCTCTATACACTATCTCTATCCTCAATTTGCCCCAACCGGTAGTGACTCACATACTTTGCCATCTTTGTCTCCGTCGAGTCTAAATGTATCCATGTTTTTTCCAAGTTCGCCACAACGGTTGTATACCTGCATTGCCTCTGCCTGCGTCTTGAAATCACTACAATTGTAGTCCATTTCAGCAGCGTTGCAGAAAGAATCAACGTTAATGAGATTCCCTGTTGCGGGGTCGCGTTCAATCTTTGCTTGTGAAAATGACTTCGTTTCAATCATTTTCTCGACATCATAGTCAGTGTTTGAAACCTCCATGCCAAATGCACCGAGGAGGATAGCGATGACGACGCCAATGATAGCCTTTGCCCAGGTCCCTTTGACGACGAAGAGGAGAACAACAGCTATTACAATAAGTCCCCCAATAATCCATAGTCGAGCTTTCTTAGAGCTTCGTATTGATTGTGTATCCATAATGCGACTATGGTATCACAGCCTTAGGTCTTTTCGATAGTGGCAACGACCGCAGCATGGTCACTCACTCCAAATCCGAGACGTACATCGTGTGCGGTGTATGGTGGTTGCGTAAACACGTAGTCAACCATAAAGGAATCAAAGAGATGCTTTTTTTCAGGATTTGGTCCAGCTCTGTGAAGTGTTGCGTCGAGGCTTGATGTGTACGTGAGGGGAACAGTATCGGTGTAGTGCTTCACGAGTTCTCCGTAAAGAAAGTTCTCGGTACGAGGAATATTGAAGTCACCACACATAATATGCGGTTCCATACCTTTTACCTTCTCCAGAAATACTTTCACACTCCGTATCTGTTCATCAGAAGGAGACTCCCCCTTAGGAGTCCATGTGAAGTGTGTAGTAGCGATCTTAAATAGACTGCCGTTACATAGTGTGTCAGCACAAAGAACACCTCGTTTTATTTCATTGATACTCCGTAGCCTTTCTTCGTTATTGAATTCAGGCAATGGATTTCCCCCATTTTGATAATAAAAGGATTGAACATTTTGCATTTCTCCATGTGTACAGAGTGCGCATCCGTGATTACTATCGACGTTGTCGATTAGCTTTTTAGTTTGTGGTAGAAATGAACAGGTATAGCCCAATGCTTTAAAGTTATCGAGATCTGTTTCAAAGACCTCCTGAAGACAAAGTACATCAGGATTTTCTCCTTTTAAGAAGGGGAGTACGCTATCGAAGTGTTTGTCACCCTCAATATTTATTGAAATGAGTTTCATGTTTGCGTACGTATCATAACCTACCTCCTCAGATAATAGTTGTTGATAAAAAAGAATGACCCCGCCAGAGCAGGGGTCATTGCAAGTCAAGCTCCTTCTTGAACTCTTGTCGCTTCTCAGCGACAGCATACCAGAGGTACTGGGTAATGAACTTCACGAAGTTTCGCCAATTCTCGGCGGGTGCAAGCCCCTTGTGAGCGATTTCACGCTCGACAAGGAATGTGAGGCGCTCGACGATGCTTGGGAACCACAGCTCCGTCTCCCTGATCTTGTTTCTCCGTCGTTCTGGTGTGACGGCACCGATGGTCCACATATTGTCAGTGCGGTCACCACCGGCTTTCACCGCGAGCGGTCTCCACTCATCGGAGATGGTGAGGCGTTCACAGTACAGATCGCTCGTCTCTCCCTGCTCCTTGTGCTTCGTAAGCGTGTACACGTCCCGCGCAGTTTGCCATCCGAAGTTCATTCTCACACGGGAGTGTTCGAGTAGCCGCGAATACCGCTCTAGACTACTGTGGTATGCATTCTTTGCTTCCTCGACTGAGTCATGAAGGAGATCGACGATGATCATCTCGAGATCGTAGACACCGGACTCTTGTTGTGCCCACACAAGGATGAGTGAGGAACGTATCAGGTGAAAGATGTACGCTTCGCCACTGTCACGAATCGGTGTGCTCCTGTGAGCGCGATAAGTGAAGTTGAAGGCTCGCTCGAGTCTCGTCATGTCACGAGTCGTGAGTGGCAAGCACCGTGCGACTTCTTTGGAGAAAATATCCCAAAGTGTCTTACGGTCGGGATTCATATGATCAACGAGCTCCATAAGCACCGTGAAAAACAAATGGGCCCGCTCGTCGAACCCACGGTATAGACTTTCGTCCATGATGGGTCCTTTTGGGTTTGGGGGTTAATTGAGAGGAACGGGGAACTAGTAACTGTCTGGAGAGTACATTAAAAAACAGCGTGTGTAAAGCCTTTCTCAGATTCTCCCACAATAGGTCATTATCGAATGCCAGTATCAATATCAAAATCAAGAGTTTGTGTTTTTCCCGAGGTAATCGCTACTTTTTTCTTCTCACCTGCTCCAATACCTGCGGGTTGTATCTGAATCCAGTACGTCCCTACTGCGAGCGCGATTTTATAATTTCCAGCAGTATCAAGAGGAGTCTTTTTCATTACCGTGACTTGATCAGCCGCATACACAATCGCATTTCGTGAAGTATACACTTCGGGCGGGACAATGCATGGATGGTCGATACTCTCTACCGGACAGATTGGTCCAATGGTGACATGCCCGGTTACATACCCAATATTTGTATTGGTGTCTGCAGATGCAGACTTTGTGACTACTACAATCGCTTCGCCTTCAGTTGCACTCTGTAACGTGAATGTGTACTCGGCTTTCGTTACTGAAGTATTGTTTGTCGTCCCAAGTCGAATTTCGTCTTTTGGACTCGTGAAATTTCCACCCGTTACGAGGAGGAGTGGGGAAAGTTCGCCAGCCCAAATACACTGGACGTCGGGCTTGCACCTCGAGTCGTTAATTTCTTTAAGGGTCACCGTGAGGCCATCAGAAAAGGTCGCGGTGTCGTTAACATGAAGTGTTACTGATTTAGCAAAATCTGTATAGGGAGGAGTTGGTACGGGAAGTGGTTCTTCGACTCCCGAACCATCGTCTACAATTTGTACAAAAAGTTCACCACGTGGAGCGCGACACTGTTCCGGGTAAGTCTCCATTATGGGGTACCCTGCTTTCTTGCACTCCTCAAAAGAGGTTATGGTAACAGTTGGTGCTACTACGTGCTGAGGACGAATAAGAACGAGCACGATAATGAGAGCACCTAGTAGCGCAATGCCGACAATAAGAAATTTATTATGCATACCACAAATAGTAGCACTATTTGTGGTGCCGTGTACGACAAATTGACTCTCAGTCTTTTATATCTAAAAGGTAAAGACCGATGCAGTCATCATGAGTACGTGAGATGGTGCTTGCGAGTGGCGTAAGCATAACCTCGAGCACAACACCAACACGCATCTCCACGATGTGCCCGCCAAACGCAGTATTTGTGGTATCAGTAAAGACGCCATGGACATGAATTGTCGGCGCTCCGTCTTTTTGCATGACATTGCCGGTGAGCGAGACTACTTCGATAAGCTCGTCATACTCTTTAAAATAGTATTTCTTCTCGTGAAGGGCGTAGTAGCCACACGTGAGATGTTCCACTGCACCGATGCCAGTGAACATCGCATTCTTAATATCCTGACTCGCACAAAATTCAGTGAGTGTCTTTACCACCTCCTCGCTTTTATCAATACGGATTATGTATGTTGTGCCCGCTTTAGTTGTTTGCATAGGGAGTATTGTACATGATTTGTATAACCCACAGTATTGTTCCCGGCGTCCAGGAAAATGGTATTATTCATGTATCTTTTCAACTCTTAAATCTTGTGTATGCAACTAAATAGCGGAATAACAAAGGCACTGATTTTACTAGGGTTAGTGTGTGGTGTCGGTGCGCTTTCTAGTGGTGCGTATTATTTCACCCATCGAGGACCATCCGTGGACTCGGAAATTACTACCAATCAAATCCAGACAACAACTCCACTTACGACGACAACTGCATCCGTTACTCCAATTACGACACCAACTAAGACTAGGAATCAGTTCATTGCAACAACCACGTCCGTTGGTTCAGTTACGAAACCAATTACGACACCGATTACCACTACTACAACAAACACAGGGACAGGAAAGACTATCGGTTTCAAGCAATGCTCCATAGGTATGGTGTGGGCATGTCGAGAGGTATCACAAGGAATGGAGTACGACCCAGAAAATCCTCCGTCCGAGGTGTGCGGCTGTAATCCTGCATCGTGTCCGCGCGGGCAACGTATTATCACGAGCTACGATTTTGGTGTCTGGCCCGACGGTACAGGTAAAGGCATTTTCAATTGTTCAAGTGAAGATCCACCAAGTTCAGATACCCCTTAATTTTCTGCATATAAGGGTTAGATTAAGTGGAGAGCTCACAAATAGTCTTTTGTGACATTTTGGGTAATCGAAACCTGATTAGCAGGATGAAAAACAAGTATCCTAACTAGGATTAATTGAAGCTTCAGGATCATTTGCGGTAGTCTTTGCAACTTCTTTATTTTCTCCGATGATTTCTTCAGTAATTGCATTCACCATGTTATCAATGATGGGTACGCTCATCTTACTCATGTATATGGAACACATTGCGATAGAAACAGTGGCACCTACTCCATCGAGTAATAAATCAATCATGGTGTCGTCGAGACTGTTTACCTGCATATTGGTACCGAGCGTGTTGTCGATACCATATTCAATAATTTCCCACAAAGCTCCAACACCGAGAC
>JANOXF010000102.1:0-2352 GCA_031418275.1 Candidatus Kaiserbacteria bacterium | reverse complement strand
ACTACGGATGATGTGTTTAAAGGTAAGAAGATCGTGCTTTTCTCACTCCCAGGTGCGTTCACGCCGACGTGTTCATCAACACATCTTCCGGGGTATGAAGCAGCATATGATGAATTTAAGGCATTTGGGGTGGACGAGGTTATTTGTCTCAGTGTGAACGACGCATTTGTGATGTACCAATGGGGAAAAGCGCAAGGAGTTGACAAGGTCAGACTCCTTCCTGATGGCTCTGGTAATTTCACCCGCGGTATGGGCATGCTCGTGAAGAAAGACGATCTCGGCTTCGGAGAGCGCTCGTGGCGCTACAGCATGTTTGTTGATAATGGGGAGATAAAGAAAATCTTTATTGAACCAGGATTTATGAATGATTGCCCCACTGATCCTTTTGAAGTAAGTGATGCACCGACGATGCTCAAGTATCTACAGGACGTAAAGTAGACGTGTGTAACAAAAATCCCCGACTCCATTGGAGTCGGGGAATTTTGTTACACCGTTTGAGCAAGTGCGTTGTATGCGTTTGCAAGTAATACGGAAAACTCTGTAAGCGAATCAGCTATCTCACCATCGACGATGTAATGGTAGTGGTCTTGTATCTCAAACCGCTCTACTCGAATGCCATAGGTATTTGGTACGTTGAACTGCGCAAATGAGATGCCATCTTCGGTGAAGCCAGTAGCACTGCCATCAGCATTCACTGAAAATGTTGCCACACGTGGATGGGGAAGTATGTACCAATTTCCATTGTTGAAACGCTCAGCACTTATTGTGTCACCAAGTGCAAATGCCTGAGGAATAAAGAGCGTCCCTATAAGAGAAATGAGTGCGATTCCCTTCAAGCTGTAAGTCATAGTAAAATCTAACCGTCATAATGAGGCTAAAGAACAGCAGATATTCGGCATTTTGGTACTTGAGAAGCTCTACGCCCCTTTGCATTTACTGCACTATATAACTTTCGATCTACATGTCAACGAATCAGTAATACTGTTTTGGCTTGGGCATTTTTCCACATGCCATCGACATTGTGACGCATATGTGCTACCGTGTATGGGCAAAACAACGGAGCTGAGGTAGTCGATCAGCAGAGTACATAGTTTTGAATTATTGTATAAACGAAACAACAACGATGAAGGGAAAGATTGTTCGTCTCACTGATCGAGGATTCGGTTTCATTACCCCCGACGAAGGAGGCAAGGATCTCTTTTTTCACGCGCGCTCACTTCCAGAAGGCATGACGTTTGACTCTCTTAAGGAGGGACAGGCTGTGACTTACGAAGTGCAGGACGGTGATAAAGGACCATCTGCTGTGAATGTTAACATTGCGTAACATTTCACTCAGATAAAAAATAGCCGTGAATGCCGAAAGGCATTCACGGCTATTTTTGTGTACAAATATCAAAATTAGAGAAGTGAGTATGTTTTAATATAAAAAGTATTTATGCACCGCGAAAGTCTTCTGGCCTCCATCATGAACTACATGGTTTCGAGCTATGTGTACTTTGTTGCGCTCACGCTCGTTCTCTATATGGTCTCGACACTTGTGACCGGCGTACTCGGCCTTGCGAGCGGTCTTATGAGTCTCTCGCTTTCAGCACATAGTATTCTCACCTCACCCGAGCGGAGCTCGCTTGAGCTCGAACTTCTTCACACTATCGCTTTCACTATCGTGCTCGTGAAAGCGTATAAAATCCTCATTGCTTACGCTGAGACGCGCCACATCAACATAAAGTATCTCTCTGAAATTGCTATTATTGCACCTACAATTGAACTCATTTTCAACGCACGAAATTATTCATTCGAGATTAATGCACTTTTTGCAACATTTGCGTTCCTCAATCTTCTCGCATACCTCTACTTCTATCACACATTGAAAGCGGTCAGTGTCGATTATTTTAAAGAAACATGCGTACCCGAACCAATAATCCCTGAACCTAAAAAGAAGTCTCCAACGAGGACTAAGATTGCTCGAAAAACTACGAAGGAGTAACTACACCGAGTGATTTGTAGAGTATCTGAATCTCACGGGGGCTCAGTTTACGAATTTTACCAACGGTTAGTGGACGGACTCCAAAGCCAAGTATACGTGTGCGCTTTAGTTCTGATACCTGGTACCCGAGCGCGGCGCACATGCGGCGTATCTGGTGTTTCTTACCCTCCGTAAGCGTGATGTGGAGTTTATATTCATTCCGCGTGTCAACGACTGCAACCGCTGGCTTCGTCCGGTACCCTTCAATTGAGACACCATGCGCAAGCTGGCGGAGAAATGCACCCGTCACTCGTTTATCGACAAGTACTTCGTACTCCTTTTCGTGGTCGTTTTGGGGTTCGAGAAGGCGTTTAGTGATTCTTCCATCG
>JANOXF010000101.1:0-4277 GCA_031418275.1 Candidatus Kaiserbacteria bacterium | reverse complement strand
GAGCGAATTAGTGACTTGACGGTAAGCGTTAAACAAAAGCCCCTCTACTGATCTTTTGTGACAAAGAAAAACCCGCGCTCCGCGCGGGTTTTTGTAAGGTCGTGGAGTGCTCAAGGAGCAACTCCCCATGTGCTATGAGGCACACGCATCTGTGTCTCGGCCCAACGTGATTGATCGTAGAACGCCATAAGTGCAGAGAGTTGGTCATTCGTTCTCACCTTGAGTATCGTTACCGATACAGTGCATTTTGCAATAAACCACCATTGCCCCGGCAGCTCACACTCATGAAGAATCACAACCCAATTGGCCCTTTCGAGCGCAACTGAATCGGGGTTCTCGATCTCACCCATGCGCAGCCTCTTGAGCGCTCCGTAGAGTGTCCAGGACTCGAGTGGCTCAACAAGCCGAACGAGCTTGAGGAACCACGGAAGGGGATTGGACCGATGGTGTGGCGTAAGTTCCGCAACACGCACACGTGGATGCGACGCATCGATAAGAATTGCGCTCACGTGGCTTTGTGTCCCACTCTCGTTCATGGTGCCGAGCTTCACCATGAAGTCATCAAGCGTGAAGTACATGCGAGATACTTCGTCAATCCAACGTTCGTGCGGTCTCAGAAGTGGCCGCAGCCAACGTAATTCGCAGTAAAACGTCGTAAGACGTCTTTTGGTAAGTTTGTTCATTGCTGAACCTTTCGTGTGTAGAACTACCGTACATTACACCCATCCGGATGCAAGATAGGTGCTCATACATCCAAAAGGAACAATACCACTTATAAATTCTTTGTCAAAAATAATTTTTTGACATGCATAAAAACTATCTGTATAATGCTCCGGCTATGGTAGACAAAAAAGTATTCACCGAAGACGATATTAGCCTCGAGGAGGAGCTCGAACCTACCTCTAGTGATGAAATTGAGCTAGAGGTAGATGAGGCTCGAATGGAGGATAAGATAAAAACGCTTCGTAAAAAATTACAAGCATGTGAGTCAGAGAAGATGGTCGCCCTTGAAGAAAAAGAACGTGCACGAGCTGACTTTCTCAATAGCAAACGAAGGATTGAGGAACAAGCAACGCTCGATAGGGAACGTGGGGTAGAGAGAACACTAAACGATTTTCTAACGCTTCTCGATAGTTTTGAAACGGCTCTCACACACAAAGAAACAGAAGTTGGAACACAGTGGCGGAGTGGGGTAGAGGCGATGTACACACAATTCCAATCCATACTTAAGTCACATGAGGTAACGGAAATTGAGACGCTCGGAAAGCACTTCAATCCTTACGAACATGATGCTGTTGGAAATCTACCTGCAGACAGCCCGTCAGAAGTTGATACCGTAAAGCAAGTACTACAGAAAGGATATAAACGAAAAGAAACTATTTTACGTCCAGCCAAAGTACTTATAGGAGCATAGTCATTAACACCACTAATTAACTAATTCACAAAATATGGCAAAAATTCTTGGTATTGATTTAGGAACAACAAATTCAGCGGTCGCCATCATAGAAGGTGGAGAGCCTGTAATTATAGAAAATAGTGAAGGTAATCGCACGACTCCATCAATCGTTGCTATTTCGAAGACTGGCGAGCGCCTCGTCGGACAAATTGCAAAGCGTCAGGCAGTGACGAACCCGCGCAACACCATTTACGGCATCAAACGCTTCATGGGGCACAGTTTTGCTGAAGACGCAGTCCAAAGTGACAAAGCAATGGCTGCGTATGAAGTAAAACAAGGAGCTGAAGGCGGTGTCATTGTACACATGGGAGATAAGGACTATCGGCCAGAGGAAGTCTCAGCGATGATTCTCGCAAAGATAAAGGCAGATGCTGAGGCAAAACTGGGGGAGAAAATTACCGAAGCGGTGATTACCGTGCCAGCATACTTCAACGACGCTCAACGTAAGGCAACTCAAGACGCAGGAAAAATTGCAGGACTCGACGTGAAGCGCATCATCAATGAGCCTACAGCAGCTGCACTTGCGTATGGATTTAATAAAAAGAAAGACGAGAAAATAGTTGTCTACGATTTCGGAGGTGGAACATTTGATGTCACGGTTCTCGAAGTTGGTGACGATGTCATAGAAGTACAATCTACTGATGGAGATGCTCATATGGGAGGTCGCGATATCGACCAGAAAATCGTTCATTATCTCATTGCTGAGTTTATGAAAACAAATGGAGTTGATCTTGGCAAAGATAGACTTGCATTACAACGACTTGACGAGGCAGCTGAGAAAGCAAAACATGAACTCTCTTCCACACCAGAAACGGATATCAATATCCCGTTTATCTCTCAAGGCTCTGATGGCCCACTCCATATGGATGTGAAATTCACTCGAGCAAAACTTGAAGAAATCTCGCACGAGTATGTCGACAAATCAATTGAAATCACCAAACGTGCACTTGAGGCATCTGGCCTCAAGAAAGAAGATATTGACGAGATTATTCTTGTGGGAGGACAGACCCGCATGCCCGCAATTGCGCAAGCTGTGCGTGAACTATTCGGAAAGGAACCAAACAAGTCAGTTAACCCTGACGAAGTCGTGGCGCTTGGTGCAGCTATTCAGGCAGGTATCCTCCAGGGAGATGTACGCGATATCACGCTCGTCGATGTCATCCCGCTCTCACTCGGTATCGAAACTATGGGCGGCGTCGCTACAAAGATTATTGACCGCAATACGCATATCCCTACGAAGCGAGAACAAATATTTTCAACTGCGGCCGACAACCAAACTTCAGTTGAGATTCATATCACCCAAGGTGAGCGACCCATGGCAACTGACAACAAATCACTTGGACGGTTTATCCTCGACGGAATTCCTCCATCGCCACGTGGTATGCCGCAAGTAGAGGTTGCATTCGACATCGATAGTAACGGCGTTCTCAAAGTTACTGCAAAAGATAAGTCAACGAACAAAGAACAGTCGATTCGTATCGAGGCAAACTCAGGACTCACCCCAGAAGACATTGAGCGCATGAAGCGCGACGCTGAGATGCATGCCACTGAAGACACACGGAAGAAAGAGCTCATCGAAATTCGAAACGTTGCTGATCAAATGGTCTACACAGCAGAGAAAGCACTTACTGACCACAAAGATGCGATAAGTGCAGAAATTAAAACAGCAGTAGAAGAAAAAATTACTGCTCTCAAAGGCGTGAAAAACGGTGATGACGTCACCTCAATCAAAACTGCATCCGAAGCACTGAGCACTGAAATGCAAAAGATTGGAGAAGCAATGCAAAAGGCAGAAAAAACTGCAGAACCAACACAAAAAACAGAGGAAAAACCAGAAGACAACATCCGAGATGCGGAAATTGACGACGAAGGCAAGAACGTATAAGCTCAATCCACTAGGTCGCTGAAGACACTTATTAGCCCACATTTTTCGCAATTATGAAAGACTACTACGAAATTCTTGGTATCCAGAAAGGAGCCACTAAAGACGAGATAAAAAAGGCTTTTCGTACCCTTGCGAGTAAGTATCACCCTGATAAAAAGACGGGGGACGAGGCTAAATTTAAGGAAATTAGCGAGGCATACTCTACCCTCAGTGACGACAAGAAGCGCGCTGAGTATGACACATATGGCCATTCGTATGCTGGCGGTCAAGGAGGAGGCCAGCAATGGGGTG
The DNA here is from genome assembly GCA_031418275.1 of Candidatus Kaiserbacteria bacterium. Taxonomy (GTDB): domain Bacteria; phylum Patescibacteriota; class Minisyncoccia; order Phycocordibacterales; family UBA918; genus Damh-18. The sequence continues at coordinate 645 of JANOXF010000101.1, read as the reverse complement.
GGGCAGGCTTTGGAGGCTTCCAAGGGGGTATGGGCGGCCAAGGCTTCGAATTCGACCTCAATGACATATTTGAGAGTTTTGGAGGCATGTTTGGTGGTGCCCAGAAGGGTGCACACCGTGCATCTCGAGGAAATGACATTTCTGTTGATATTGAGCTCACCTTCAAGGAATCTATCTTCGGAACACGACGTTCACTCAAGTTGATGAAAAATGGCTCATGTACGTCTTGCAAGGGAAGTGGGGCCCGTTCGGGTACTGATATGACGACTTGTGGCACTTGTAACGGTAATGGACGAATCCGTGAGACTCGACAGAGCGTACTTGGGCAGTTTGCAACCGTGCGTGAGTGTACGGAGTGCCGTGGTACCGGCAAAGTACCAAAGGTGAAGTGTCCTGACTGTGCTGGCTTTGGCGTACGTCGTATTGAAGACGTTGTTGATATTCAGATTCCGGCAGGTATTGAACATGGTGAGATGATTCGTATGACCGGCCGTGGTGAAGCAGTCCAGGGTGGCGTATCTGGTGATCTCTACGTGAAGATTCACGTGCAAAAACATCAAACTATTAAACGTGACGGTGACGTACTTACCATGCCCGTTCGCGTCAAACTCTCAGACGCACTTCTTGGTACTGAGTATACCGTTG
>JANOXF010000100.1:0-4033 GCA_031418275.1 Candidatus Kaiserbacteria bacterium | reverse complement strand
CCGACACTTTGTGTCGGGACCTTTTACTAAACTTCCTACTGTACAATCCCAACTACACAACCGGCTCTGGTTCGGGCGCCACTTCAGGTTCTGGTACCACTGGGGTTTCTTCCTGAGGAACTACTTCTTCAATAACCACTTCAACTTCTTCTTGAGGAGGAACGTCTTCTGTATCAGCCGTTGGAATCACCTCTTCAGTACTAGGAGTTTCTTCACCTGGAGGGGCGACTTCCTCAGTAGGTGGTGGGACTTCATCCCCAAGAGATGGGTCAACGAGCTCAGTGCTCATGCGGAAGAGTGCTGCTGAAGGTGCCACGAGTGGCGCTGGTGCCGGTGAGAGGAGCGTGAAAGTGAGAGGAACATTCTCCTCATCGACATACCCTCCATCACCTTCTCCAAGGAGTGCGTTCCATGCACGGTATCTGATGTTAACCGTGCAGACATCTCCTGGTGTGTACGTACTTGTAGCCGGGAGCCCAATGCCGAGGGTCCACCCTCCGCCAAACGACACATTATTCGCTGCAAGGGACATGAGTGGACCACTATATGCAAAAGGCGCGACAGTGTCTACGGTTATCGCATTACAGAAACCTATTGTTCCGGTTGCGTACTGAACGCTAAGCGAATACTTGAGTGGAACGCTCTTTGTTTCTGGAGTGACAACAGTGATGAGTCCATCAGGGTCATCGAGGACACCGTCGGTAAATGTAAATGCGGAACCATCAGGAATCGCCGTAAAGCCAAGTGCGACTGCCCCAAGGAGGTTTGCTAGACTCGATTCAATATCTCTAAAGTATGAAATGGTTGACCCGGTAGACCAAAGGTTCACCGACGACAGTACGAGTGCGAGCACCATAGATGTTGCGAGTACCCAGCCAGAGTGTGTTTCTTTCTGAACTTTGAGTGATGGTATGTCTTCTTTGCTTTTTTGTGATACTCCGGATGAAGCTACAGTCGTGGGTCGGAAGATATCCATACGACGAACACGTATGGGCACGTATGGTGCAACAACGAGTGGTGGGATTGCCGCGGGCGAAGTTCGTGTCGCCGGTACTACCGCATTTTTCTTGCGACGGATTTCTCCCCAAATCTTCTCTATTTCATCGATGACAATAAGGAGTGCGGGGAGTCCGATGAGAAGTGCAAACCCAATAGGCTGTCGTGCAAAATCAAAAACAAATCCTACGTATGGCACAGTAAACAGTACTTTTCCGATGATGGCATCACCACGTACGAGATTCGTATCTCGCTCTTCGTTTGCATCCCCTTTTGAGACAAAGAGGAGCTCGTCACCCGACATTTCTGTACCCACAATGCGGTGCGTTGTGGGAATGTCACTACTCTCACTTGTAAAGGTGATGATGTCACCCACTCCGTATGATGCCGCTTCGCGGATGAGCACAATGCCACCCGTCATGATACCCGGCTCCATAGAGCCAGACTTCACAATTTTAAGATCAATATGCCCGAAGTATGGGAGTGTTGGCGCAAGGAAGAGGAGTACCGTACAGAGTACGATGATTCCAAATGCTCCATACAATATTCGGGTAAGCCACTTCATGATGTAAGACGCTTAATTACCTTTTTGGTCTTCTCGACGACCTTCACAAGCGGGCTCTTTGGCTGTTCGACACGCCACACGCCACTCAGTCCTGACACCGGCGCGTCCTCACTCTTCTTCACAAAGCCAGGGGGGAAACCATCCCCATCAGTGGTGTCGTTTGGAGTATTTGATTTACCTGGGTTTGAGTCATCATTCCCATCCACATCATTTCCGTGTCCATTATTTCCTTTTTTCTTTGTATCTATGTACTCGTTATAGAAATCAACATGGTACGCCGCATTTGCGATAATATACCCACCACCGAGAGAAGTACTTACATAGTTTCCACTTTTCTTTACGTTCGCAGTAAGGACAGCACTGAGTGCATACTCATTCGGACCCTTTTGTACCGATACATTCTTCCAGTCGGTTTTGAGAACCTCAAACACATGGTACTCGTACGTGTACGAACCACTCTTGTACGTTGGTGTTCCGCGCGGTGTGCGTTTTTCACCATCCCAATCGAGACAGTAATACCCATTTACATCAGTCGTACTCGTCGCAAGGTCATACGTGTCGGTTCCCTTGTTGTGCACAATGGTCTTCATGAGACCAATGTTCCAATCTTTGAGTGGGTTACCATTCTTGTCGAACTTGTGTCCCTCAATCTCACACTTACTCACGGGTGGTGGCTGCCCTCCACAGGTAAACTTCGGTTGCTGGCTACTCGCCACCGCACGAATACGTACGTCGACACCCATAGAATCCGTCTGTGCTTCGTTCCCCAATGCCAATCCGTTACAGGTCACTTTAGCGTTCGGTACGTCCACAGTCATGTCTCCTGCACACCAGTAGATACCAACGTAATTTGTCGAGCCGCTCTGATAGGGAGTACCCGTTACCGCGTCAGCGAGCGCGTACGACATGTTGTTGAGTACGACAGCGCCTAATTGCGTTGAGGTACCGAAGAGTGGTTTCTCTCCAACCTCGAATTTCTTGTCGCCATCATCGCGCCACGCAAAGAACTCGAGCCCTTCTGCGAGCTCTCCGGTCGACGTACTTGAATCAACATGTGACTCTGGTTCATTGATGCCATTCTCCAAGTCTTTTAGATTTGTAAAATCGAGACACGCAAATGCCGGCCCCTTGTTGATATGGATACTGATAGAGCTCGTCCCCGTATCCCCCGGCTTTACATCCCCAAAATTGAAGAACTTATCAACGCCCGGTGTGAGATTCTTGAGTCCCCATGAGAGTGCAGGCTGAAACACACCGTTGTAGAAGGTGGTGCTATCAATCGTAAGTTCGAGTGGCACTTGCCCGGTGTTCGTCGCAAACGTCGCACCGGCAAATGCTCCCCGCACCACAAACACATACGCGAGAAACACGAAGACGCCCAAGAGGAGCGTGATTCGTGTTGCCGTTTTTGCGTATGTGCGTGTCATATATGTTGGTTGGGTCTGCCTCCTCCCCATCCCTCAACCCCGCGCCCTACGGGCCCGGGTTCTTCACTTTTAAATTGGAGCGTTATCGTCGTTTGTGATTGTGCACGTAATTGCCTGTCCTTCATTAAAGACTACAATTCCAGGAAGCGTCGCTGGACAGCCTGCCCCAGTAATTGAGACAAAACTATACCCAGAAAATGCATCTTCAGAGATCGTGTGATTCGCGTTTGATGTAACCAATTTTGATCCACCGGTTGGAACAAGTGTTCCATCAACTCGCATTTTGAAGCTTGTGCCTACAGCGGTCCCACCGTTGTTGTTTATGACATTCTTTATCAATGTGATATTTGCACGAAGGTCATCATTAGTAATAATGCAATACTTCGTTTGACCATTAACAACAGTTACATTTCCATCAACGTCACAATCTCCACCGAAAGTTGCCTCGTAGCCTGATACTCCTGTTTCTGCAACTGAGTATGTGCCTGCTGGAACTGTGCTTGTAACGCCAGATACCACAGGTATTGAGACCAATCCATCATCAACAAGAAGATTGAAATCAGAAACCACATTATTGCCTCCGTCATTATTCACGACAATTTTTGTCACGACAATCTTACCTTCTGGTCGCACCACTGGTGGCACGCAGAGGAAATTCTTAACGTTACGCGCTTGCATGGCCGTGAAGGTCACGTCTGCGGTAAGTGAGTCAGTCTGACTCTCGTTCCCAAGAGCCTCACCGTTACAGGTAATACCTCCGTCTTCTGGTGTACCGGAGAGACCGTCACCATTATTATTCCCTGCTGGTGAACGTCCTAGGTCGCCTCCGTCTTGCACGATGGTGGTTGTACCAATCGTTCCAAAGCACCACGCCTTACCAATGTACTGTGTAACCCCTCCAGGAATAGAGCCTCCCTGTCCGGTCCAAATGTTGGTGCTTGAGTCAGCAAGTGCAATGGTAGTTGAACCACCCACACCAAGCGCTCCGATGGGTCCTTTCGAAATGACTTTTTCATTGTTCTCAAAGACGTTGTCGCCGTCATCT
>JANOXF010000099.1:0-8866 GCA_031418275.1 Candidatus Kaiserbacteria bacterium | reverse complement strand
CAGGAAAACTTATCACGCAGTATGAAATGCACTCAGTTGGTGAGGATGGTGTCGGACTTCTTAAATTCGACTTTCTCGGTATTAAGAACCTTTCAATACTTGCCGAAGCGGTGCGCCGCGTGCGGGTCATTCACAAAATAGAGATTGATATTGAAAACATCCATACTGATGACAAGAAGACTTTTGCCATGCTCGCACGCGGCGAAACGATGGGTCTTTTCCAGCTGAACGGCTCAGGCATGACGGCGTTCCTCAAACAGCTTCGTCCCACATCAATTCATGACATCAACGCCATGGTGGCGCTCTATCGCCCTGGACCAATGGAATCTATTCCGCAGTACATTGAGCGTAAGCACAATGCGAACCTCGTCACCTTCCTTGACCCACGTCTTGAGACAATCCTCGATCGCTCATATGGAGTCATTACCTACCAAGACGACGTGATGATGATTGCACGCGAACTCGCCGGCTACTCATGGCTTGAAGCCGATATGCTCCGTAAAGCGATGGGAAAAAAGATTCCCGCCGTGATGGAGGCTGAAAAAGAAAAACTTTTGAAGGGATTCGTAGAATTCGGGAAACTTACTCCCTCGCTCGGTGAAAAGCTTTGGAAGCTCATTGAGCCATTCGCTGCATACGGATTCAACAAAGCGCACGCAGCGAGCTATGGACGTGTCGCGTACCAAACCGCGTACATGAAGGCAAACTACCCTGTTGAGTATATGTCTGCGGTGCTTACCGCGGACGCCGGTGACACTGAAAAGATTTCTGAAATCATCCACGAGTGTGAGCGCATGGGTATTGAGGTACTCCCTCCCGACATCAACGAAAGCTTCGGCCCTTTCTCTGTTGTGCCGGCACACGATGGAGAACCGGCACGCATTCGCTTTGGGCTCACAACTATTAAGAATTTCGGTGAAGGCATTGCTGAATCAATTATCGAGGAACGTAAAGCAAAAGGACCTTTCACGAGTGTCGCCGACTTCCTCACACGGGTTACTGGAAAGAATTTGAATAAGAAATCACTTGAGGCACTCATCATGACAGGATGTTTCGATCGATTTGAGGAGCGTGGCGTGTTACTCCATAATCTTGAGACACTCCTTGCATTTCACAAAGAACAATCCGCAGGGCGCGAATCTTCACAGGAATCACTTTTTGGCGGACTTGCACACGCAGAGGTACATGCACTCGTACTCCAGCCCGCTTTGAACATTACAAAGATTGACCGTCTTCGCTCAGAGAAAGAGCTCCTCGGTGTATACGTCTCTGGGCATCCGCTCGACGCATTTGAAGACGAACTGAAGAAGCGACCAACGATTGCGCAAATCCGTGCAGACGAACGCAATGGAATCCCGGTGATTACGGCAGGTATGATAGAGAGTGTGCGGGAGCTTCTCACAAAAAAAGGTGATCGCATGGCGTTTGTCATGGTTGGGGATAAAGACGACATGATTGAGCTCGTCGCGTTCCCTGAAGTCTTCCAGAGCTCAAAGGACCTCCTCGTCCCCGGTACCTGTGTCGCCGTGAAGGGTCGACTCTCAATTCGTAACGACGAACCCACCATTGCCCTTGAGAAAATGAAGGCACTCGGCGCTTCAGAAATGACTTAAGGGGTGAATAGAAGCGAAGGCTAATCGCATACTCGGTTTTTTATGCAGATTATGGTATTTTAGTGAGTACAGTATTCACGTATTTTAGATTGTATGGAAAAAGCACTGGAGGAAAAAAGACATACGCTCGCCCACCTGCTCGCGCTCGCAGTACGAAGGGACTTTCCCCATGCAAAACCAACCATTGGTCCGGCAATCGACAACGGGTTTTATTATGATTTTGACTTCAGTGCAGGGAACGTCCCCACAGATACCGATCTCAAAAAACTCGAAAAGAATATGCGCCAAGCTCTTCCTGCATGGAAGGCGTTTTCGCATCGAATTGTCAGCGCCGATGAAGCGCGCGAGGTGTTCAAAGGAAATCAGTACAAAATTGAACTCATTAACGAGCTTGAGAAAAAAGGTGAGACTATTACGCTCTATACTACCGGAGATGGTCATTTCGAGTTTACTGACCTCTGTCGCGGTGGACATAGTGACGCACCGGCGACTGATATAGCGCCCGACTCATTCACACTCACCTCAGTCGCCGGTGCGTACTGGCGAGGAGATGAGAAGAACCCCATGCTCACCCGCATCTACGGACTTGCCTTTGATACGAAAGACGCACTTGATGCCCACACAGCACAAGTTGAGGAAGCAAAGAAACGCGACCATCGTATACTCGGTGAACAACTCGACTTGTTCCACTTTGACGAATCCATCGGTAAGGGTCTTCCTATCTGGCTTCCGAAGGGAAACATCATTAAAGAAGTGCTTGAGGATTGGGCGAAGAAAACCGAAGATAAATGGGGATACCAGCGTGTCACGACACCTATCATAACCAAGGAAGATCTTTTCTATACGTCAGGGCATCTTCCTCTCTACAAAGATAGTATGTACTCTCCGCTCCAGATTGAAAATGAAAACTACTACATAAAGCCCATGAACTGCCCGTTCCACCACAAAGCCTTTGCGGCGCGCCCAAAGAGCTACCGTGACCTCCCTGTCCGCCTCGCTGAGTATGGGTGGTGTCATCGGTACGAAGATTCTGGAAGCCTCTTTGGTCTCATGCGCGTCCGTGGTATGCAAATGAACGATGCTCACATATATGTTCAGCGCGAGCACGCCGTTGAAGAATTTGTGAATGTAATTAAACTCCATGAGTACTATTACAAAGCACTTGGGATTGAGAAGTATGAAATGGAACTCGCACTTCGCGATCCAAACAAGATGGATAAGTACCACGGTGACGAACAGGACTGGGTAGATGCAGAGCGTATGACGGTCGAGGCAATGGAGAAGTCCGGTGTCCCGTTCAAGATTGCACATGAAGGTGCTGCGTTCTATGGCCCAAAAATGGATTTCCAGATCTACTCATCAATTGGCCGCACATTCACCGCATCAACCAATCAACTCGACCTCTTCATGGGTAAGCAGTTTGGTCTCGAATACACTGACAAGGATGGGCAGAAGAAAACACCGGCGATTATTCATCGTGCACCACTTGGTACTCACGAGAGATTCATTGGATTCCTTATTGAACACTTTGGTGGGAATTTCCCACTTTGGCTTTCCCCTGAACAAATTCGTATTATTCCCGTTTCTGATACGCATGCTCCGTGTGCATCCCAAGTCTGTACAGAACTCAAAGCAATCGGTATTCGAGCACACCTTGATGATAGTAACGAATCTCTTGGGAAACGCATTCGCGAAGCAAAGACAAGTCGCCTCCCCTATTTTGTTGTCGTAGGTGACAAAGAAGTTGAAGCAAAGAATATCACTCTGGAAGCACGCGATGGTACATCGAGTGTCATGTCACTCACCGCTCTTGGGAATCATCTGCTTACCGAGATCGACACGAAGAAGATCTAACCGCATAAATTTGACACATTTCATTGTCGAAGCATCGACTTCCTCCTCATCGTACACATGTACGCTTCGTTCGTAAGTCTTGCTTCTTCGCGAACTGTATTCAAATTTGTGCGGTTAGGAAAGTAGCGAGTTCAAAAAAAGATTTGAGTTCTTGAGAGATTGCGGAGGTGAAAAGCGAATACATGGAGGTTTTTACGAGGTTGTCGATATTCTGAAAAAATATCATACAACCTGAACAGCGACTGTAAGTCGCACACAGAGCGAGCATAGCAAGACACAAAATACACCATCAATTGATGGTGTATTTTGTGTTTATGCGTGTCTCAAAAACGGAGACTGTTCGTTGACGCGATCTTCTTACTTAAGAAGCCCAAGAATACGTTCTTTATTTATCACTACCCATCCATCTTCTTTTGGATACTGTACCTTTGCCGCTCCAATAATCATATCGAGGAGTTCAATATGTTCCGCTTCGGTGCCTGACTGCGCGGTGATGAAACGGAGTGCATCAGTTGAGATGAGCATCCGTGCGTCATGTGCGCGTGCTTCGAGAAGTTCAAAGTTTGGCGCGCTGTGGGTAGTCGTATGTTCTACAACCTTCGGTATCACCTCTGCTTGCATTTCTTCTAGAGACGCCCCTGCATAGTATTGTTCATAGCCCTGTGCTGCATTCTTCGATGCCATCTCTCCCGCTGGAATTGTGCGAGGTGCAGGAATCGTACGCATCGGTAATTCTATGACTGGTGACGACTCTGCAGTTGTGGCACTCACTCCTTTTTGCATCGTGGGTATAAATCCACGAATAGGCGTCTTTTTTGATTTAAGGGAGATTCCTAAGACCGGCTCGCGGCGAATAACGAGCATGTATGCAACTGCAAGCGCCCAGATAATGAGCAGCGAGTAGAAGAATGCGGTGAGAAGTGGCCCTGCGTCAAAACCAGTATACGGGACACGTGAGAGTGAAATACCTGCAACAAGTGGATCACGGGTGCGTGTACTTGATACGCTCACGTTCTCGACGTTGATGTCTACCGTACAAGTTCGCTTCTTTGAACCATTCAATGCGGTAAGTGTATACGCAGTTGATTTTGCAGGTCGGACGTCAATCGTATCTGCATCTTCATCAATCTTCGTGTCCTTCTTTGAATCAGCAATTACATTGCCACGATTATCCTTAAGGAGAATGTCGCTCGTACGTGTATTCTTCCAACTGAGCGTTACCTTCTCTCCTGATTTTATAGACGTATCAGACGCTTTGAGTGTACAGCGTGGTCCGCTAGAACCACCGCCTCCTCCGCCACCGCCACCACCACTACTTTCAACACTGACTGATGCTTGGCAGCTTGTTGTCGCCGCCCCATTCCCTGCAGTGAGAACAAATGTGGTGTTTGCATCAATAGTTGCGGTACGTGAACCATCAGCTGAGACACTTCCTATCGTTGGATTAATGGACACGTTCGTTGCATTAGTCGTATCCCATGCGAGTGTTACTGAGGCGCCGCGCTTTACCGTACTTGGACTCACCGTAAATGCGTCACAGCGTGGTACGACGACATCGGGCACGACTGCTACAGTGGCTGTACACGTCTTCACTTCAGTACCGCGCACTGCGGTAAGCGTGTACGTCGTATTTGCGTTGACAAAGACTGATTTTGATCCATCTTCTGTAACAATACCAACTCCATTACTAATCGTGACACTTGCTGCATTTGTCGTTGCCCAGGTGAGTGTGGTTGTACCGGGAGCATTGAGGGTTCCTGGCGCTGCCGTAAAGGCATCACACGTGAGTGGTCCTGGCTCTGGTTCTGTGACCGTGATTGTCTTCACACACGTCGCAATACCTCCCTCATTTGTCGCAGTGAGTGTGTAGGTTGTATTTACTGTCGGACTTACGGTGCGCGTGCCGGTTGCACTCACCACGCCAACTCCTTGGTCGAGGCTAATAGTCGTAGCGCGAAGTGTTGTCCATGACAGTGTTGCAGACTGACCACGAATGATTGACAGTGGTGCCGCATCGAGCGTACACACCGGTGCTTCAGAGATGACCGGTATCACCGTAACTGGTGCTGAACACGTTACCGTGCCACCAGCTCCCGTTGCGGTGAGGGTGTAGGTTGTATTTGTTGTTGGTGAAACTGATTTTGAACCATTCAGGGTAATTGCACCAATGTTCTGGTTGAGAGAGACATTTGTTGCGTTTGTGGTTGTCCATGAGAGTGTTGCAGACTGACCGCTCGTAATCGATGCGGGAGTTGCGGTGAGCGTGCAGGTTGGTGCAGGTTCTTGACAAGTATTTGTCACATCTGTCTTCACTGCATTACTGTAAATCCACGTCCCAAAGTTATTGTACTCGGCTGACGTAATTTTCGCTGTATTGTCAAAGCTGTAATTACCGCATGTTGTCCTTTCCTTTACCTTCACGGTAACACTTGCTAAACCTGACTCACCCGGGGTAAGAACGTCTCCGTTCCAAGACATTGTGTGACTCGATGATTCGTACACAGGGGTACTCCCGTACCCTGCAGTCACGTTGCCTGAGTGTGTCTCAGAAATGTACTGCACCTGAGCTGGAAGTTGGTCGACAATGCGAACTCCGCCGCCGGTACAGTCAACCGTACCGATGTTTTTAAAGTTAAGGGTGTAGGTGAGTGTGTCGTTAATCTTTGCAGTCGATGTATTTGCTGATTTCGTAATTTCAAGGACACACTGCCCAGGAATAACAGGAATTACCGTAACCGGTGCTGAACACGAAACCGTGCCACCAGCTCCCGTTGCCGTGAGGGTGTAGGTTGTATTTGTTGTTGGTGAAACTGATTTTGAACCATTCAGGGTAATTGCACCAATGTTCTGGTTGAGAGAGACATTTGTTGCGTTTGTGGTTGTCCATGACAGTGTTGCAGTCTGACCGCTCGTAATCGATGCGGGAGTTGCGGTGAGCGTACAGGTTGGTGCTGAGGGAGCTGGAATGTTTCCACAGATAAAGAAGTGGCTGATACCATTTTGACCAGCACCAATCTCACTTGAACGAACCGTCCCTGCAGTACCCCCTGTAATTATTTTGAATGTTGTTCCTGCTTTGGCAACAATGCCCGATGCGCCTGGGGCAGACGCCCATGTCGCGACACTCTGACTTCCTGAACCTGAAGTCACATAGTCATTTCGATACGCCGTCTTGGTATACCCTGTACCATTCCAGTCATACTTCGCGATATCGAAGTCGAAGCCAAATTCAGTACATGAGTTTGTCGATGGAGGATAGGTAACAGTGATAGAGCCGGTACACGAAACCGTGCCACCAGCTCCCGTTGCGGTGAGGGTGTAGGTTGTATTTGTTGTTGGTGAAACTGATTTTGAACCATTCAGGGTAATTGCACCAATGTTCTGGTTGAGAGAGACATTTGTTGCGTTCTGTGTTGTCCATGAGAGTGTTGCAGACTGACCGCTCGTAATCGATGCGGGAGTTGCGGTGAGCGTGCAGGTTGGTGCTGAGGGAGGTACATCAACCGTGACTGTGATAACACAGTTGGTGCTCCCTACAGCATTCGTCACGGTCAGGGTATATTTGGTCGTTACAGTTGGTGATACTACCTTTGAACCATTAAGTGCCACAGCACCGAAACCAGGACTGAGTGACGCCGATGTAGCGTCGATTGTTGTCCAACCGAGCGTAGTACTCTGTCCATCTACAAGTGTCGTTTCGGCTACTGAAAGTGTACAGACTGGTGCAGTTGGTGTAGTACCTCCTCCTCCCCCGCCGGTTCCAGGATCGGTTGGAGTTCCTCCGTCACCGCAACAGCCGCCACCAGGATCACCACCTCCTCCACCGTCACCGCCACCATCACCGCCGAAAGCAGCAACAAGTCCAGCGGCAAACGATGGCCCGTGTGTCGGAGCGCCTATATCTGACACCTGTGGTAACACGATAAAAAACGCAGCAGTCGCAATACTAAATGCAAAAGCCACGTACATGAATGAGTCTGTGCGTAATATCTTTTTTATTGAGTTCATATTAATTTTCATACTTCTAAATACTCACACCTACACCCTTTATTTTGTACGCGTAAGTATCGAAAGAATGAAAAAGATTCGGACAGTCGCACACTTCGTGTGCGACTGTCTCGATATCAGATGGTCCCCCAGTAACCTTCACAGGTGAGGAGAACAAAGAACCGTCACTACTTCGAGAGGAATGGCAGGAGAACGTACTCCCAACCCCGTTTCCGCATCGACGCGAGGTATTCCGGCGTGAGCCAGTGTCCCTCGTTTGCGGTGACCCTGTTCGGGTACACCCCCGAAGCATCCCCAGTACAGATGAGGATGTATGTCCGCTCGCCCACCATACTCCAGGGGATCTGGAGCGCCGCGCCAATGGGCTTCTGCCCTTTGGCTTCAACTTGGAACACCCGATCGGGGGATCCAAGGCCGGTGAGAGGGTCAAAGACAGGACCCTGCTTCCCCGCAACCTCGGCGACACTCAGCTTCGTGAGCGTTTGGCCATTGAGACGGTAGGAAGCCATGTGGCTCGTGGGCACCTTCCCGACGTTCCACATGTATATCGTGAAGGTTCTGTCTTTCGACGCCTTCACCGTACCGGCCTTGTACCCCTTGTAGAGGTCGGGGCCGAGCGTCGTGACCACCTTGTACCGCTCCTCTTGCGAGGTAAACGGTCGGTCACGAGCGGCCATGAGCGGGTTTCCTGCGTCGAACTGGACGTTCAAGACGTCGAGTTCGAGGCAACCGACCTGCTCCGTGCGCTCGCACTTCATGTGCGAGTCGACCGTGGATGCGGTTGGTGCCAGAGGCACCGTGCCACACCCAGCGAGTACAGCCCCCACGAAGGCAATCAACATTCGATGCCACATGTGGCACCTCCTTTCTTTGGTTGTTTTACTCCTCGATGCACGCCACGATGGGCAGCACACCGAGGTTCATGGGTTCTGGCCCTGTTTCAAGAACCAGCTGAGGGGCAGTACTCAAGACCGGCGCGGGCTTTTGAAGGACTTCCGTCCACCCACCCCAGTTTCCGCACTTGCGGACCTTGATCAGGTTGTACTTCGTACTCCCTGATTCGTAGGTCCACAAGCTTGCCGGTTCGTACTGGCCAGATGGCCAGGCAGCGACCGTGTTCATCTCGAACTTGGGCTGATACTTGCCCCAGGTCATCCACCCTGTCCACGTCGGTCCTTTCGAACCTCCGAGGCCACTCGTAATCGAAATGGTCGTAGGCGAAGAGCCTTTGACCACCGCAATCAAACCCTGCTGCACATCGCTTGGCCACCCGGTTTTGCCGAGCGCCCATTCGAGCGTGCAACCCGCTTTCGGATTGCAGGGGTCGCCCCCTACTTTCGTCCAACGGAAGAGCTTGCCCAAGACAACCTTCGGCGATGATGCCTGAATCG
>JANOXF010000098.1:0-5594 GCA_031418275.1 Candidatus Kaiserbacteria bacterium | reverse complement strand
CCCTTTTTTGGCACCGCTTGGGTTTCTTGAAAAATTTGGCGCTAATACCAACTACCTTATAGCGGCAGTTGGTTTCATAATGCTCATTGTTGTCTATAACATTCTTGATATTCAAGGAAGTAAGACTGTCCAGTACGCCCTCTGGAGTGCACCAATATGGCTCCCCGTCGTCACCTTTTTTCTCTTTTTTGAGTACTGGATGTATTTTGTGCAAAAGAAGTACGATCTTTACTTTGGCCGCGTGACCATCGAGATTAAAATCCCGCAAGAAGTGTTTAAATCTCCTGAAGCAATGGAGCTTGTGCTCATCCAGCTCTATCAGACTGCAGCGCCCGACAACCACGTTCAGACATACTGGGACGGTAAGCACCCGCCGACAACGAGCCTTGAGATTGTCTCACGACATGGCGATGTGAAGTTTTACATGAGCATTCCTCGAAGACGGTTTAAAAACATGGCTGAAACTAATCTCTACGCTCAGTATCCCGGTATCGAGGTACATGAGCTTGAAATTGATTACACTGCTGAAATCCCGTGGGACCCCAAACGGTTCGCGTATTTCTCACTCCACATGGGTTTAAAAAAAGCTGACGCATACCCCATAAAAACATACCGTGAATTTGAAATGGAGCGATTGCCAAAAGAGGAGTTGAAAGTCGACCCACTCACCACCGTGATTGAAACACTCGGAAGCTTTGGACCGAATGAACACGGGTGGATGCAGATACTCATTGACGCTAATCGAGAAACTACTTTTAAAGAAGGGTCACTCGGTACAGTACCTAATTGGACAGACGCCGCACGCGCTGAAATAAAGAAAATTATTGAAGATGCAAACAAACGTGTCGGAATAGACGGCAAAAAGGAAGGCCAAACGCTTAATATGATGAATCTAAGCGATGGCGAAAAAGAAACAATAAAATCAATTGAACGAAGTCTTGCTAAGAATGCATTCAATACAGCTATCCGACTTATGTACATTGCAACAGTCGATTCATTCAAGATTAGCGATCGGGTGCCTGCAATGATTACAATGTTAAAAGCCTTTGACGACCTCAACAGAAATTCAATCGGCGTTCGGTGGCGCACTGATGTCGATTGGCCATGGTGGCAAGACCCGCATGGTCATCATCGTTCCCACATGAAGAAACAAGAACTTGATGAATACAAACGGAGGGCATACACAAATCAAAATCTTCATGGATCTGGGGATAAGCCCAAAGTGATGACGACCGAAGAACTTGCCACCATATATCATCTTCCTGGAAAAGTGGCACTCACCCCGTCACTTGGTCGTATACCTTCAAAGAGAGCAGAAGCACCTCCAAATCTACCTGTTGGAACACTATGATTCCAAAAAAACAATTTACCGTACTTAGTGAAACTAGTCGCATTCGTAAGGCGCTCTCACTTGCAATATCGATTACCGTAATTCTTCTCATTATAGTTTCGAGTGCATGGTATGTAGGAGCAAGTCAAATTCCTCCTAACTTTCCCCTAGAAACTGACGTGGTGATTAGTGAAGGAATGACTCATCGTGAAATTGGTGAACATCTTGAAAATCTCGGTGTCGTTTCCTCTTCCTTTTTGTTTCAGACAGTACTTGCACGTGATTTTGCTCATGAACATGTGCAAGCAGGCACGTACCATTTTACAGAGCCCCTCGATGTCAGATTGGTCATAGATGCACTCGTGCATGGTGAATACCAGACCCCACTCAATAAAATTACTTTTCCTGAAGGATTTAGAGTTCGTGATTTTTCTGCACAGTTACTAGGAACGACAAGTCCAGAAACACTTGATCTGGTTACCCAATATGAAGGAAGACTTTTTCCTGATACGTATTTCGTAAAAAAAGAGACAACACCAGAAGAACTTGTCCGGGTAATGCTTGCAAACTACGAAACGCGATTGGCACCAATCCGTGAACGCATTCTGGAATCTGGATTCACTGAAAAAGAAATTATAATACTTGCTTCGATTCTTGAAAGAGAAGCGAATGATGAAACTTCAATGCGTATGGTTTCTGGTGTACTTCATAATAGGCTTTCAATTAATATGCCCCTCCAAGTTGATGCTGCATTTGAGTATCTCCTCGGTAAAACAAGTGCAGAGCTCACCGCTTCAGATTTGCTCATTGACTCACCGTACAATACATACACAAACGCTGGACTTCCCCCAACACCGATAAGTAACCCTGGTATGAAAGCAATTGAAGCCGCTCTTAACCCTGAGCGGCACTCCTTTCTCTATTACCTTACCGGAAATGATGGAACGTTTCACTATGCAAAAACATTTGAAGAACACAAGCAAAATAAAGCGAGATACTTGAGGTAGCAGAGAAATGCGCGACATGTTAGGGTAGAAAATCATGAGTGAAACAGTCTTTGTTGGAATGTCAGGCGGTGTCGATTCCTCGGTTGCCGCAAAACGGCTTATTGAGCACGGGTATCGCGTGGTCGGAGTGTTCATTAAGGTTTGGCAGCCTGATTTTATAATTTGCGAATGGGAGAAAGAGCGTCTCGATGCTATGCGTGTTGCAGCCCATCTCGGCATACCGTTCCTCACGTTCAATGCTGAGGATTCATACAAAAGAGAAGTGGCTGACTACATGATTCAAGCCTACAAGGCAGGGTATACACCAAATCCTGACGTAATGTGTAACGAGCATGTGAAGTTTGGTTCTTTTTATACGTGGGCACGACACAATGGTGCAGACAAAATAGCAACCGGACATTATGCACGTACGGTAACAGAAAATAATGTAGCGCGTCTGTTCCGGGGAGTAGACACAACAAAAGATCAAAGTTACTTTCTCTGGCGAATCGGAAAAGAAGTACTTCCGCATGTACTCTTTCCGATTGGGGACTCACTTAAAGCTGCGGTGAGGAAAGAAGCAGAACAGGCAAGTATTCCCACTTTTGCAAAAGCAGATAGCCAAGGTGTCTGTTTTCTCGGTGATATAAATATGAAAGAATTCTTAAGCCATTTTATATCTCTTTCTGAAGGTAAAGTATTATTAACAGACGGCACTCAGGTAGGGGTGCATAGCGGAGCGCTACTCTACACGATTGGCGAACGACATGGATTTAGTGTTGAAACCAAAAAAGATACTAACAAGCCACATTATATAGTTAGTCGTGATCTCGAGAAAAATACCATTACAGTTGGAACGAATCCACCTACAATGAACCGACACGGTACAATTTCACTTTCAGACATTCGTGAAATTGGAAGTGGATTTACACACACTATGAACGCACAATTTCGGTATCGTCAAACACCTGTACCAGTACAGCTGGAAGTAGGAAATCCTCACAATGGTATACTGAACGTTGCAGTTACCAAAGACATACCGGCTCCAATGAGCGGGCAGTCATGTGTCATGTATCGAGATGACGAATGTTGTGGTGGCGGTGTAATTTCATATCGATAAACATACTATGTACATAACAAAAGCAGACGGGAAGCAGGAACTGTTTAAAGTGAAAAAACTTGAGACTTCGCTACGTCGTGCAGGCGCAGAGCGTTCCCAAATTCTAGATATTGTACGCTTCATTCAGACAGAACTTACCGAAGGGATGCATACACAAGATATATATAAAAAAGCCTTTGAGCTCCTCAGAGAATCGAATGACCCTGTTGCAGCAAAGTACTCGCTTCGTCGTGCCGTCTTTAATCTTGGACCGACAGGATTTCCATTTGAAGACTTCCTCGGTAAACTTTTCGAGGCTCAGGGATACATTACAAAACGTCGTTTGTTTATTAAGGGTCGTTGTGTTACGCACGAAATAGATCTTGCTGCATATTCACCAACACACAGCTTTGTTGCTGAAGCAAAGTTTCATGCACAACCCGGAATAAAATCTGATTTGCAAGTCGCTATGTATTCGTATGCACGCTTTCTCGATATTAAAGATGAGCATATTTGCAAAGGTGACCAATGCGGGATTATCTCGCTTTCAGTGATTACAAATACAAAATTTACTGATGCTGCAATAAAATATGCGGAGTGCACGGGAATCAATCTTCTCAGTTGGGATTATCCTAAACAACGTTCACTTCATGATTTAATTGAGCAGTATAGTGTCTATCCAATCACTGCACTCACTAAACTTGCTGGTGGTCAGAAACAAATGCTTCTTAATTCCGGGATTATTCTTTGTTCAGATCTGCTCAAAACCCCTAAATCACTTCACGCTCTTGGACTTAATAACCAAAAGACAGACGCTATTCTCGGTGAAGCATCACTCCTCTGTGGCTTAAAATAGCATTTTTTGACAAACTTATTGATGAAGTGACGTAATGCATTTTGAGTCAAAATGGCTTAAAATCGTGCTATAATGTACGTATTCATTAATAAAGTAGTTGATACGCTATGTCAGAAGTAGAAAAAAAAGAAGGACAAAAAACAGTGGTGGCTTTTATTACAGGACTTCTTATTGGAGGTCTTCTCGTGTGGGTATTCTCATCTTCACCTGCAGTTTCTCCAACTAAAGAAAGTGTCGAGACTCAGACCGAAGAGACTACATCAGGAATCAAAGCAAACGATACCACTCCGAGTACTGATACAACAGTGAAAGCAAATACAGAGATTAAGAAACCTGAAGTTACCGGTGATGGAAAAATAGTTGTATCTAATCAGAAAGCAGGAGCTTCCGTTTCACTTTCTGATGTTCGGTATCCAACAAACAGTGGGTGGATAGTAGTACGTGACTACGTGAGTGGTGTTTCTGGAAAAATACTCGGAGCTGCACGCTATAGCACTGAGGAAGGTCTTCTACCAAAGGAAATTGCGCTTCTTCGTTCAACAGTAAAGGATAGTACTTACCAAGTTGTATTCTTCACTGAAAACGGCGATAAAAAGTTTTCAACGAAAGAAGATCAGATGATTGACGGAACTGCGGAAACATTCAAAGCGAACTAACCTTTGATTCAGCACAAAAAAGCCCTGTATTGGGGCTTTTTTGTGCTCTCTTAAACTTTGCTATACTTACGCAAATGGCATATACAAAAAAGTACAACCCAAACCGCAGTAGTGAATGGAACTATGGTGGTAAGAAATGGAAGCTTTCTCGATCAAAAATTGATTTGTTTATCGAGTGCCCGCGGTGCTTTTATATAGATAACGTACTCGGAACTAAACGACCAAGTATCCCCGCATTCACACTGAATGTTGCGGTCGATACGCTCTTTAAACGTGAGTTTGATACGTATCGAAAGATGCAAAAACCTCACCCGCTAATGACTGCATACAAAATTGAAGCAGTGCCGTTTGCCCACGAGGCACTAGAAACGTGGCGTGACCCATTTCAAGGAATTACGCACCTCCACACAGAAACCGGATTACTCGTCTCAGGTGCAGTTGATGATCTTTGGGTGACGCCAACGGGTTCACTCATTGTCGTCGACTACAAAGCAACCTCTAAACCTGAACGAATCGTGACGCTCGATGATTCATCATGGAGTGAGCAATACGCACGACAAATTGGTGTGTACCAGTGGCTCCTGAAACAAAATGGTTTTACCATCGAAGAGACAGGCTACTTTGTATATGCAAACGGTGACGCATCAAAAGATACGTTTGAGGACAC
>JANOXF010000097.1:0-2497 GCA_031418275.1 Candidatus Kaiserbacteria bacterium | reverse complement strand
CGCTGGTCGATGATGGATTTCTTCGACTCATACACATATTCGATAGGGTCCTCAATGGTAATAATCGAAACCTCTTTCCGATTGAGCATTTTTATGAGCGTGTAGAGTGTTGTTGTCTTTCCAGAACCCGTTGGGCCCGTTGAGAGAATCATGCCGTAGGGTTGCGTGATTGCATGCTCGATTTTCTCGCGGTCGGCAGTACTGAATCCGAGCATCTCAAGCGTAAAGTTTGAGTTGTGGTCGGCGAGGAGTCGAAGAACCGCGTTCTCGCCGTAGTAAGTGGGCGTTATGGAAACGCGAACATCAATTGGTGCACTACTTGACCCGCTGGTCATGAGACGGAACCGCCCGTCTTGTGCCGCCTGATGTTCGTCGGTACGGAGTCCAGAAAGTACTTTGATACGTGAAATGACTTCAGAGAGAATCGTCTTCGGGAATGAGCACTTATCTTGAAGTACGCCATCGATGCGGAGTCGCACGACGACCGCGTCTTCGGTAGGGTCAATGTGGATGTCAGAAGCGCGGAGGGTATGTGCTTCTTCAATACAGGTCTGCACAAGTTCAATAATAGCGACAGGACCGGGACGCGAGAGTACTTCCTGTATGGAGCAAAGAGAAAATGGCTTGTTTCCTTGCGTCTTTTCCGCATCTGTCTGGATACTCCCAGAATTCATGATTTTGCAATTAAACAGGACAATGCTCCAGCTGTCCAGTCAGTCTAGCGTTGCCGGCATACCTACAAAATTATGGAAACTCCTCGCGTTTTCACGCGTAATATTCTCGATTGTTAGATTGAGTTAGCCTTACGCGATTGTGTTCATTGTGATAGCTGTCCAGAATGTGTATTGCGAAGCCGAATGTATTCACGATAGGTGAGCCAAATGATGAAAGAGTCGACGATGATGATGAACGCAAGGAAAAGGGAATGGGTATGGGTGAATCGATATATCTCGTAGAGCACAAAGAGCGATATGAGGACAATGCCGACAGGGAATGCCCAGAGCTTGTGACGCAAGATATAGAATGAAAGAAAGATATCAATAATTCCCCAGAAAAATAAATACGCGGCGAGAAAATAGGTGACGGTGAATGTGTGACTCTCGAGGAACGGATACACGACACGAATCAAGAAATCATTAGGGTCTTCAATAATTTCGTGACTCAGAAAACTATAGAGAATGCTCGAGAACGAACTATCAATAAAATGAAGGAGAAGGAAACTGAGTATAAGACGAAGTACTCCATAGAACACTCGCCACCACATGCCCAGACGAAAGAGAGTACTCTCAAGAGGAGTTTCGGCTGGAGGGGGAACAGTATCCAAAAAATTCATAGAGAAAGTATACACGATGTTTTGTGTACTGCGATGGAGACAGTGTTTTGTTTAACCATAATAAAGTTCTTTACTTTTTTAGTTTTATATAAAAACAGCCCTCTGTCGTTTAGACACAGAATGTGTCTAAACGACAGAGGGCGTGTTCGGGCTACCGCTTCAGCTGTTCGATGAAGTCACGCGAGTCCAATTGCTGCTGAAGGTCACGAACCTGCTGTTCGAGGGCCCCTTCGCGCCGGATGGACGCGACGAGCGCTCCTTGCAGATCATTTGCCCTTGAAAGGGCAACGACGAGCTCTTTGGAGACAGGAGTCTCAGGATCTGCGTCCGAGGTTCCACTAATGGTTAAACCACGTGGCATGGGATATGCATGCACAGTCGGATTAGTCGCTTGGACAGTAGGGTTCACTCTGTGTTCTCCTTCACGTTAAGGTACTTTTGGTTAAGAACATCAAGGAGCGTACCTTGATTTGTGGTAGCACTAAACACTAGCATACGTATGTTGTCAAGCGATGCCTCATAAAGAAAATTCTGATTCAAATATTTAGATTCGTCTCCCGTAATATATTCGTCCTCGCGACGGCCATGTGTTATGGGGTCGATGGAGTGTATTCATCTGTAAATGCAAAAAATATGATAGACACAAACAAAAAAGATACTGATGCCGCAGAAGCAGACGAAGAAGTTGTAGAGAGTGATGAACAAAATGAAGAAGCGCACAACAAAGCAGCCGAAGCACACGCTTCGGCGGCGGAGGAGCATCTGCAAAAAGTTAAAGAGGACAAAGATGACGCCACTAAATAACACTCAGTAGGATTGTCTATACTGGTACATGCAACAAGGAAGCCACCTCTCTGGTGGCGTTCATAAGATTGCAAAACAGAGAGGTGCAATACATAATACACACGCACTACCTATTTAATGATATATACAATTTACACTATGGACTCATTTAATTCCTCGAGCACAAAACCCCTCTATCGTGGTACACAAATTGTGTGGTACATCTTAGGGCTCATCGAAGCACTCCTTGCATTTCGATTTGTATTGAAGTTATTGGGAGCAAATCCTGACGCTGGTTTCAGTAGCTTTATCTATAATGTCTCTTATGTTTTTGCAGAACCATTTCTCAACGTCTTTGGCATCACTAGAGTTGCGGGCAGC
>JANOXF010000096.1:0-10237 GCA_031418275.1 Candidatus Kaiserbacteria bacterium | reverse complement strand
GTGACATTGGCTGAGCCAATGTCACGAGAAACAGTGATGATGTTCACAATAGGTCCTTTTTCCGTGTGTTGATGAACAGATGCTCGATTGAGCTTCTTTAAAGGACTGTACATCAAAATAGGCATTCGTCAACTGGTCGCTACAATTCATGGCATGGCATGATACAATCTTTCGCATGCATTCAAAAGATTTTCCCGATTGTTTTCATCGGCTTGTTGTCAAAGGTCTCTACGTACGTGATGGAAAGGTATTACTGACAAAAGAGGCGCCACACCTGGGTGATGCGTGGGAACTCCCCGGGGGCGGTCTTAGTCATGGTGAAGATCCACGCGAAGGTCTCATTCGTGAGATTAAGGAAGAACTGAATCTTGATGTTACCGGAATTTCAAAGCAACCAGTGTACGTATGGACACATCGGTTTGAAGGATGTCGAAATATGGACTGGTATTACTCAGTTGTTGTTGCATATGCTGTCGACCTTGCAAATCTTGATTTCAAACCAACCGAAGAGTGTCTAGAAATTGCTCTTTTTGATATTGATGAGCTTAAGGAATTACCTAATCTCTATCACCAGTCTCATCCGCTCCGAGAGATCTTTAAACCAGCTGACTTCGAAAGAGTAATCTTGGTCTAGAGCAATAATCTCACTACGTCTCCAAAAGTCGCGTAGAGATACTACGTGCGATGTCCTCCAGTGCCTTTATATCATCAAAGTCAATATTATTTTTGATACGTATTGAATGTGGGTGCTCCATAAGCTTCTCAATGAAATGCGCGTTGTCGTTATAGTATTTAAGTCGATCCCCATAAGACTGCCCTGGACGTGGGCGACGCTCGAGGCGTTCGAGTGCTATGTGGTCGTGTACATCTACATGAATGACTGATACGAGTCTGAGTGAGGGGAGCTTGATAAAGGCTTGGAGCGCGGCAAAGTCATCTTCTGGGTAGGGGTGACAATCGAGAATAATTGAACCTCGAATCTCATTTTCAGAGAAATGGGTATGGAGTCTCTCATATACTATTTTTTTATCGATGCCAATATGTGGGTCTGGAATACCTAGTTGGTCACGCATAAAGCTCCCGAGTGACATATACTGGCCGTTAAGGTTCTTGGCGAGGGCACTTCCGATACTACTTTTTCCAGCGCCAGGTTTGCCGACTACAACTATAAACGATAACTTTTTCATTCTAAGAACATGATGTCTTGTAGAATTAGTACTTAAGATTTATTTGTGTCATACCAAAATCGCATAAAGTCTCACATAGCATGATTGCATGTATTGTAGTATAACTTTTATCATCGTAATCAGGTTACAGTACTTGAATAAGATGAATTAGTAAATCATAAATTATGACCATCTCTGACGCACTTACCGAATCCATTACGCTTAAACAAGCTATGCTTGAAAACGCAGTTCTCCTGCGAGAAATTCAGGTGATTGTTGATCAGGTTGTGTCTGTCTACAAGGCGGATGGGAGGCTCTTGATAGGAGGTAATGGGGGGAGTGCTGCTGATGCACAACATTTTGCAGCCGAGATTACCTGTCAATACAAATTGAAGCGATCAGGGAAGCCTGCTCTTGCACTCCATACTGACACCTCTGCACTAACAGCGTGGAGTAACGATTATTCTTACGAGGATGCATATGCTCGGCTTGTTGAGGCGCATGGTAGAAAAAATGATGGACTTTTCCTTATATCAACGAGTGGCAATTCAAAGAATCTTATACAAGCAGCAAAGCGTGCAAAAGCAATGGGCATACAAACATTTGGGTTACTTGGTCGTGATGGAGGTGTGCTCAAAGATGTGTGCGACTTCGTTGTCGTGATTCCTTCAAATGAAACACCAAGAATTCAAGAATGTCACATACTTATCATTCATACGATTTGCGAGGCTCTCGATTCCCACTTTTTGAGTTAGGAAATATAAAAGTTGCTTGTAACAATTATAATTTTGCATACAATAGAGTTATGACATTCATACAGACACTACGAGATGTGAAGAAGTTAGTCTTCGGAGGCACAAAAGGTACTGAGACTATAAATATTGCTGATATTAAAATTGGGAAACAACACCCAGCTTATATTATTGCGGAAATTGGAATCAATCATAATGGAGATATAGACATCGCAAAAAGGCTTATTGATGCCGCATTTGAGGCTGGATGTCAGGCGGTGAAGTTTCAGAAGCGCACTATCGCTAAGGTGTATTCAGAGTCTGAGCTTGCAAAGCCTCGTGAAGTTAATGAGGAAGTTTTGAAGAATGCTGTAAAGCGTAATGTACTCTCACCAGAGGCTGTGAGCCGGCTTGAGAAATCAAATTACAAGGAAAGCACGAATGGTGATTTGAAGTATGCCCTTGAATTTACCCTTGATGAGTACAATGAACTTAAGAAATATGCAGATGAACGAAACATACACCTCTTTGCGTCGCCTTGGGATATTGAGAGTGTCGATGTCCTCGAATCATTTGGCGTGCCAGTACATAAAATTGCTTCCGCATCGCTCACCGATGACGAGCTTCTGAGGCGGGTTCGGAAGACAGGGAAGCCCATTATCCTTTCGACTGGCATGAGTACACTTGAGGAAGTGGAGCATGCTGTTGAGGTGCTTGGTACAGAAGACTTGATTCTGCTTCATACAATATCCACGTATCCTGCAGAAGATAGAAATATTAATCTAAGTCTCATCCCGACTCTGAGGAGTTTGTACCCCACAGTACCGATTGGATATAGTGGTCATGAGTCAGGCATCGCAATTTCCGTTGCGGCAACGACTCTTGGGGCGCACGTTATAGAGCGTCATGTAACCCTTGATAAGTCTATGTACGGCTCAGATCAAAAGGCAAGTATTGAGCCACGAGAACTTAAGGATCTGGTTCTCGGTATACGAGCAATTGAGAGTGCCTTTGGTGACGGTATAAAAAGAGTTCTTGATGAAGAAGTTCCTATTAGGGAAAAGTTACGAAGAGTACCTTAACGGAAATTGAATTTATAATCAACCCGATTTTGTTTAGCATGAAAGATCTACATCTTGATTTTATAATCATTGGGACCCATAAAAGTGGTACAACCTGGGTTCATAAGTGTCTTGAGACTCATCCTCAAGTATGTATGCCGCAAAACCCCTCTGGATACTCTGCAAACAAGAAAGTTGAACCAGAATTCTTCAATGATACACATATGCCATGGAGAAGTGATGGTAACGCCATATCTAACTACCCGAAAGGTCTTTCGTGGTATGCAGAGTTTTTTACTCATTGTGATGCGAACGCAATAAAAGGAGAATCAAGCCCTATTTATTTTCATGCACCTGAGGTACCTGAACGAATCCACCAGCATTTTCCTAAAGTAAAACTCATTGCGCTCCTTAGAAATCCAGCAGATCGTTTATTTAGTCTTTACACCTATACGAAATTGAATAATGTCGGCAGAACACGTGTCCCACCGACTTTCTCAGAGTTTATTAGGTTGCCTGAGGTGCTTGAACTAAGTCTCTACCACAAACACATAATGCGATATCTTGAGTATTTTCCAAGAGAAAAAATCAAAGTATTAATCTATGAGGAAATTGCCATGGGTCCAGATGGGTTTATGAAAAGTATTTATGAATTCTTAGGAATTGATGCTTCACATAAATCCGAGTTTACTGGAGTAAGAGTAAACTCAGCTGAATCAAGGATGAAGGACGAACTGCGACGAGCATATAGAGATAAATATGGAAAATATTTTGGTAAGGCCGTCTCTTTTATTGGAGGATTTTTCACCAATTCAGCAAAACAGCAAAAGGAAGTTATTACAAGTTGTGACAGAGACTATCTTAGTCAATATTATCAAGCGGACACAAAAGCCCTTGAAAAGCTTTTAGGAAGGGAATTACAGTTTTGGAATGCAAACGGACAATAGTAAATATTAGGTCAAGCTAGAGGTGTCAGATCTAGTGTGCATGTTGTCTTTTAAATAAATAGTACACATTAAGGCTGTGTGTTGTAAACTTAGAAAGGAGTATTGTGAAAATAGCGCCGTAGATTCCCATGCTCGGGATCAAAACAAAGAAAAGTACTATTCGTATGAGGGAGGGAACTACCGAACCAACATACTGAGCTTCTTTTTTCTCATGTGCCGTAAGTGCGCTATCAATGAGAAGGAATGGTGAGAAGAGCATAAAGAGCGCATATACCTTTGAGAAAGGAAGTGCGGTCGTGTATTGTGGAAAAAAAGTGTTGAAGATAAATGGAGCAAAAAGATTATAAGCGAGTAAAATTAGTCCATTAACGACTATAAGGGCAACGATGCGTACTGGTAAAATCTTCTTTAGGGAATGAAAATCTTTTTTTGCTGAGAGCGGAAGTGCAAGAGATCCAAGTATTCGCATGGGGAGATTTAAGAAATCAGGAACCGTGGTTGCAATGGTGTAAATGGCTAGATTTGTCGGTCCGAGGAACTGGAATACAATGACCTTATCGAGATAGCGTGTGATTCCCGAGAGCACACTTATAACGGAAAGATGTTTCCCATACCGGATTGTGCTCTGTATTTCAGTTTTGTAATGACTCGCTGCGCCAGGTTCTTGTTTGTGTAATCGCAAGGTAAAAAGATAGGCAATAAATGCAGAAATAAGATATGAAAAAAAGTATGCGGTGATAATGATAAGTGGAGAGTCACTCAAGAATGCTGCCGTTCCAAGCACAATTGTTGTGAGTATTGTTCGGAAGTTTTTGGTACTCGTTACTTGTTTGTATGCTTGAAGACCAAATAGATATGAATATTGAAGATCAAATGCCCCCATGAATGGGAGGAATATAGCCATAATTAGATATGAAGTACCAAAGAGTGTATCTGCAGCAAAATAGTAGTATCCAGAAATAAAGAGGAGTACAATCGACATTGGAATGCTCCAAACAAGATATGTTGAAAATATAGGGGTTATAGGGAATTTTGGATGCTTTGAAACTGTCGTAAGTAAGGCTCTCCCTAGATTATTGAGGCAGAGAGTAAGGGCGAGTCCAGCAATGGACTGTACGTATTTGTATTGCCCAAGCGTTGAGGGAGAAAGGTGGTTCGCAAGAATATATGCGAGTATAAGGGAACTTGCAATAGAGAGCGCTTCGCCAGACACAAGCAATGAGGCATTCTTATGTATCTTTTTATAATTCCCGTAAAGAGAAGTGATGGTCTCAAGTAGTTGTCTCTTTTTCAGCATGATATTCAAGTTCGGGGTGCAATATGTGTAACTAAGTATATACCACTAAAGTAAAAAACTTTCAGTGCTTCTTATTTGTCGAAAATTAAAGAAAGTTGGTTAGCTGGTCGAATCCCGTTATCCACCAGTAGTGAAGTTCCCTAAATTATTTTGTACTAGAATATTCTAATGAGACATATTTCTAAAGAACGGACAGCAAAGAAGTTTGTTTTTGTAACCGTCCTTGTATCAAGCGTACTCTTTAATATAGTTATCCCAAGGAGTGAGGCGGCCACGGTAACACACAGAGTTTATTCACATGGATCGGACGCCTCGATTGTGGCAGGCCCGTATCCAGGTTCGTGGAATTTACAGTACAATGCCACCATAGGTAGAGATCCTGGAGTATCAAACTTTCGATCTTCAGCATATACGGGTGAATTCAATTCTAATCAAGGTTATGTTGCTTTATACAGGTCCTTCTTAGCATTTGATACGTCAGTAATTCCCGACAATGCTGAAATAGTCTCTGTTAATCTCAGGATTGTTCCTGATGTTGTCTTGGATGGATATAATGATCAGTATTCATACATGTCAGTGTTGGAGGGGAGGCAAGCTTCACCGACCGGACTCACGCTTGATGATATTGAAATGTGTGGAGACGTACTCGAAAATCCTACAAAGGGTGCTACTGATATTGATGTCTCAAACATCGTGGTTGAGCAACCACTCGTCTTTTCATTTAATGAAACAGGTAAGAGTTGGATTAATAAGACTGGATATACGAAGCTCTGTATTCGGGAGGGGCATGATGTTGAAAATAAAGAGACTGTGAATAATGGAAATTTCTGGCGCGAGAGTGGCATAACATACTATACCTCTGAGTCCGCCGGCACATCTACCGATCCGTATCTCGAGATAATCTATCAAGTTCCTATTGTGGCGGAAAAAGATATTCACGATCTTCTCGATGAGCTGGTTGGAGCTGTAAGGACTGCAGGATTTCAGAAATCTACTGAGCAATCGTACCTCGCTCATCTTGAGAAACTCGGGGGAATGCTCGACACGGCGAATACGAATGCAATCAAAAATCAGCTTGAAGCGTTTATCAAGAAACTTGGAGATGACGTAAGGAAGGGAGTTGTCATTCAGGCTGATGCACTTATTCTGACTAAAAAGGCGGAAGCAATATTACACAGGTTAAGCGAAGCGATTGACCCAGTGCCCCTCGTGACACAGGTTGTCTCACCGTATCCATCAATTGCCGAGACTAGTGTGTGGGCACCTGCTCTATATGCGGGAGGAAGAGCGAGTACTGTGGGAAGTTGCGGGCTTACTATTGCACAATGCGGGTGTGCAGTAAGTTCGCTCA
This sequence comes from Candidatus Kaiserbacteria bacterium, assembly GCA_031418275.1. Lineage (GTDB taxonomy): Bacteria > Patescibacteriota > Minisyncoccia > Phycocordibacterales > UBA918 > Damh-18. The sequence continues at coordinate 3,684 of JANOXF010000096.1, read as the reverse complement.
GTATGCTTGGAAAGTACTACGGAATTAATACTGGCTATAACGGAACGAATGTAAGTCCACTCAACATGAATGACTGGCTTCTCGCAAATGGTGGGTACACTGATAAGGGCTCTATCCTCTGGAACTACGCACTTGCGTATATGGGAGAAAAGAAAAATGGAAAAGCGCTGACTAAGCTCTCTCTCGATACACAGAATGCTACAAAGACAGAAACCATACGTGCATTTGTGAACAAATCCACCCCTGCGCTTGGGTTTAGTACAGCACATGGTCACTGGATGGTTTTGACGGGAACGACAGATGCAGGTTTCACTATCCGTGATCCCTTCTGGTATAACACTACGACCACCGATGATGTCCACGATGCCGCTGGGAAGATACAGGGGTATGCCAACTTAATTGATAAGGCGAACCTCATTGGATATTCGACAGCGCTTCACAATATTGATAAATCGGTTGAGATTGTGCTCGAATCGCCTGCAGAACTTCTCATAACTGATAGCAAAGGAAGACGACTTGGATATGATCCAGTGGCGAACATATTTGTAAATGAAATACCGGGCGGTTCGTATGATCATGAGGACTTCATTAGTGATCCTGCGAATCCATCGGCAGACCCGCATAAGACAAAACGACTGATGCTCGTAAAGCCAGAAGGAGAAGTCTTTGACCTTAAAGTCATTGGGACGGGAAGTGGTGAATACAACCTCACTACTGCAGTTACTGACGGAAAGGGAGGGCTCTTTGGTAGTCGTGCTTCGAGTACCACAAGTCTTGGCCATGTCGATGGTTTCACTCTCACTACGAGCATGGATACCAATGACCTTCCTTTGTACCTCAAAGAAATTCTCGGACAGATTCCCTTAAATTATCAGAAGAAATTCGTACAGGCGTTTAAAGTGATTGTGGGACAGTCCGAGAAAGATCATGTTGTTTCGACAACGCACATCATTGAAGGTCTCATCAAATACACGAAACAGCAGTTCGGGAGTACACCCTGGGCAAACGGCGTCGTGCTGGCACTTACTGCACTTCTTCCATAGATTGGGGTTGGTCTAAATACGGTATATTGACAATATAACCGTTGTGTATACAATGGTTATATTATGAAAACAGTACTCAATGTAAAAACAGACAAGGATGTAAAAGAGCGCGCACAGGCACTTGCGAAGCATATGGGCATCCCACTTTCTACGGTGGTGAATGCGTATCTGAAGGAATTCGTCGCTACGGGTGAGTTTCGTGTGTCTCGCGAGCCGGAGCTTCGGCCGGAGGTGCAAAAGGAACTTTTGATGCAACTTGCCGATACAAAAGCGGGAAGGAATATGTCCCCAGCATTCACGAATGTTGAAGATGCTATTGCGTGGCTTAAGGGATAATCTATGGAGATTTACTTTCATAAGAAATTTCAAAAACAGTACCAAAAACTCCCTCCGCATATCCAACAGCAATTTCTAGAGCGTGTTGCACTACTTCAAGACGAGCCGAAGAATCCGCTTCTTCGGGTACACGCGTTAAATGGAAAAATGTCGGACTTCATGAGTATGAATATAACTGCTGATTATCGTGCTCTGTTTATAATCAAGAAGAATAAAATTGTTTTTCAAAAAATAGGCACTCACAGTGAGCTCTATTAGTCTCTCCACAGCGCTGTGCAACCAAATGCGTATCTGATAGAGTTCCAGAGAGTATGCAAAAACGTATAGCGATTTCGGGAGGGTTTGATCCCATTCATCCGGGGCACATTGCTATGATTGAGAAGGCGAGAGCGTTTGGAGAAGTACACATTATTGTTAATAGTGACGAGTGGCTCATTCGGAAGAAAGGATTTTTCTTCCAACCGTGGACTGACCGAAAGAGAATCCTTGAAGCGTACACACCCCATGTGCACGCGGTTGATGATGCTGATGGTACGGTGTGTGAGGCACTCCGTCGCATACGGCCTGATTATTTTGGAAATGGGGGAGACAGAGGTAAGACAAATACACCGGAGCTTACCGTCTGTGAGGAGCTTGGGATTGAAGCGGTGTTTGAGCTCGGTGGGGGAAAATACTCCTCAAGCTCCTCGATAAACGGCAAGCAGCGCGTTACCACGCGGTGGGGGTGGTACGACGTGATGCTCGACATGCCGAATATGAAGGTGAAGGTTATTCACATTGATGCGGGGAAGACGCTCTCGCTCCAGCGACATGGGGAGCGGAGTGAGTTTTTCTTTATGCCGAACGGTGAAGTACGAGTCAACTTACCCCATGTGTGGCACACACTCAGTGCACCGGCCACTGAATCCCTTACAGTACTCGAAGTGCAAGTGGGAGCGTCATCGGAAACGGATATCGAGAAAATATCTGAAACAGATGAAGATTTTGCGGGGTCGCGGGAGAAGCATATACGACTCAACGACTAACATTTTAATAAAAATTCGCTATACTAAACGCGCTCACATAACTATCTATAATTCATGACACTACAAAACACTGATACACAGAACGACTTACTCAATTTGCCCCGCCTCAATCTCAAAGGACGGCAGCTTCATGACCTCGAGGTCATGCTCGTGGGTGGATTTGCACCGGTCATGGGCTTTATGGACAAAGAAGACTACGACTCAGTAGTGGAAAATCTCCGTCTCAAAGATGGAACGGTGTTCCCGATACCGATAGTGCTCGATGTCGAAGAGGAGAGTCCGTATGCGGTCGGTGACAAAATCCTTCTCTGTGACCCTTTTGGTAATCCGCTCGCTACGATGGATATCACCTCACGATTCACCCCTGATAAGCAAAATGAAGCACGACGCGTGTATGGCACTGAAGACACGATGCATCCGGGGGTGGCGTACATTATGAGTGAAATGCACCCTATCTACATTGGTGGTCCGGTCACAAAGATTGCACTTCCGACACGACACGATTTTAAGCAGTTTCGTTTCACTCCTGACGAACTCAAGACGATTTTCAAAGAACGTGGGTGGGACAAGGTTGTCGGCTTCCAGACGCGGAACCCGATGCACCGTGCGCACTTTGAACTCGTGAAGCGTGCACACGAAAAAACCGGTGCGCCCGTACTTGTGCACCCCGTTGTCGGTATGACAAAGCCAGGGGATATTGACTACGTGACGCGTGTGCGCACGTACAACGTGGTGTGCAATACGTACGGCAAAGACTTCACACAACTCTCGCTCCTCCCGCTCGCAATGCGCATGGCGGGCCCACGTGAGGCTGTGTGGCACTCAATCATAAGGAAGAACTACGGCTGCACACACTTCATCGTCGGACGCGACCACGCAGGCCCGGGAAAGGGGAGCGATGGGAAAGACTTTTACGGCCCGTACGAGGCGCGTGACCTCGCAGAACAGTATGCGGACGAAATCGGCATTACGCTCGTACCCTCTGATGAACTTGCGTACTCAAAGACGCGTGGTGAGTACGTTGCAACGGGCGAAGTAACTGAAGACGATGAGATTGAAAACATTTCAGGCACCGAATTCAGACGACGTCTCCGCGAAGGCGAAGACATTCCCGAATGGTTTTCATTCAAAGAGAGTATTGGGATTCTCCGTGAGAGCATGAAGCGTGATACCCGTGAAGGCGTGACCATTTTCTTCACCGGACTCTCGTGCTCCGGGAAATCGACCCTCGCACAGCTCCTTGTTGCGCGACTGCAAGAAATTCAAGATCGTGAGATTAC
>JANOXF010000095.1:0-3347 GCA_031418275.1 Candidatus Kaiserbacteria bacterium | reverse complement strand
CCAAATCCAGAAACACCGTGAGGATACTCTCGTTTTGCTTGCAAGCAAAATTGATGAGAGTTCCTCATAGGGGTTCCTTGAAATATACCGACAACAAAAAATACTATGGATACAGTCATCATCAGAATATATGGTCCGTTGAAGTTCAAAATCACAAACAGGACATTGTTTCTACCAGAACTTATAAAGAGAGAATATGCAGAGCTATCTCTTACTGAACGTACATCAATTCGACCATACCTACGTCTTTATAGACTGCACCCAAAGAAACAAGAAGATTATCTTCCACGTGTTGAAGTTTATGAGACGCTAACAAAAGACCGTAAAAGCGTTCGTTACGTTCTCAAGATTGAGTTTTCAGTTCCGAAGCTGTTGTACTGGAACAGCTTACAAGAAGTGAGTGAAAAGGACGGACAGAGGGTGTTCCGTGCTCTGAAGTCAGCTCTTGATAGTGTCGGGATAATCATAGCTCTTGAAACTATCGCAAAAGCTTCAGTCTCGACAGTTCACGCTTGTAAAAACATACCTTTACCACACACGATGCGAATGCGTGAAATCATAAATGAACTGGCGAAAATTGACCTCAATAAAGCATTTGATGTAAGCGATAAGCAATGTAAGAAAGGGTCACGGGTACTCAATATCTATTCAGGGACTATTGACTGGTCAATATACGATAAGATTTCGGACTCTATGAGACCCAAAAATAAGCGTAGTGATAAAGGTCGTATAAACCAAGAGAGAGCAGTCGTGGAACGATACGGCTTACAAAACCAAGAAGTGTTCCGTTACGAGTACCGTATAAAAAAGACACAGACGGTCAAGCGTGAGATAAACAACTTTCTCGGACGTGACTACCAAACACAGGTAGTTTTTGAAGACTTGTTTACGCCAAACCTACTCAAATCGCTCGTCGTCAATTCTTGGAACTTGCTTATAAAGCGACCTGAAAACCAGCTTTCACTTTTTGGCAAAGTTGACTCACTCAAACTGTTTTTACACATTCTTGCTGAAGCTAAAAAGCGTGACGAAAAAGCCCATAGTATGAACAACGCTCTGACTGCCTACGGACTAGCGATTGCAATACGTGACCACGGAGCAAAAGAAACTCGTGGAGCGATATTTGATGTCTGGAATACAGACCATCCAGAGCGACTGACGAAGAAAATCAAACTGGCTTCAGAACTGACTAAAGGATTGCCTTACTCAAACAACATTATGTTCATTGATAATGCACTCAACAAGTTTGAACTTATCACCCTGACTTCACTCGAAAATGGTATATAATGTAAATGTTGTCCCGCCCAAATGTAATCCGACGAGTTTTTTAGTGCCTTGTAACCCTACAGGGGCGGTTTGCCAGCAAGGCTACTCTTCGGAGCAAGTGGGTTGGGACAACCAGACCGTCCCTTTAGGGTTTTTTATATGAAAACTATTGATACTAAAATTGTATATTTTCTCTACGCTCGTAAGTCGTCAGAGAGTGAAGACCGTCAGGTCCAATCTATTGATGACCAGACAAATCGAATGAAGGAGCTAGCGAAGTCACTTGGTATCACTATCAAGGAAGTGCTTACAGAAGCGAAGACTGCCAAGAAACCATATTGCCGTCCTGTGTTTTCAGAGATGCTTGAACGTATTGAGAGAGGGGAGGCTCAAGGTATTTTGTGTTGGCAGATAAATCGTCTTTCCCGCAATCCTATTGATAGCGGAACTTTGAGTTGGATGCTTCAGCAGGGAGCTTTGAAATCTATCCAAACAATTGACCGTCAGTACCTTCCAGATGACAACGTACTTCTTTTCAATGTTGAAAGCGGAATGGCAAATCAATTTATTATCGACCTACGAAAGAACAGTCGGCGTGGTATGGAGGGTAAAGCAGACCGTGGATGGCTTCCGTCACGTGCCCCTCTTGGCTATTTCAATGATGTTATTGAACACACTATCATTGAAGATAAAGAACGATTTGTGATTGTGAGGAAGATGTGGGACTTGATGCTTACTGGAAACTATACACCTCAACAAATCAGACAGATTGCAAATAAGGAGTGGGGTTTTCGTACGCCAAAGACAAAACGTGGCGGTGGTGTAGAACTAGCAAATAGCGTTATGTACAAGATGTTTACCAACATCTTCTACACTGGAGCATTTACGTGGGCTGAAACAATGTACAAAGGCAATCACACGCCAATGATTACGCTTGAAGAATACGACCGTGTGCAGGTCATTCTAGGCAAAGCAGGTAAGCCACGCTCACAGACACACGAGTTTGCTTACACAGGGATTATGCGATGTGAGGTATGTGGCTCTATGTACACCGCAAGCGAGAAGACTAAAATTATAAAAGGTACTGGCGATTTGAAAACATACGTGTATTACCACTGTACTCGAAGAAAGAAGGATGCGGTCTGTGACCAGACAAATCCTATGACGCTCAAGGAGTTGGAAGACCAAATTGATATAAAGCTTGAACGCTTCACTATTCTTCCCAAGTTTCAGGAGTGGGCGTTGGAAATACTCAATAGAGATAACGACAAAGAAATTGAGGAACGGACCAAGATATATGAAAATCAGCACAACGCACTCACTTCAACCCAGAAAGAGCTAGATATGCTCACCAAGATGCGGTACCGAGAACTTATTGATGACGAAACCTTCATTAGAGAGCGAGATGACCTCAAAGCAAAGATTGCAAAGCTCACGAGCAATCTACGGGAGACAGAGAGCCGAGCGGATAAGTGGTTGGAACTTACAGAAAAAACATTCTTATTCGCTTGTTATGCACGAAAAGAGTTCATTACTGGCTCACTTGAGAAGAAACGAGAGATATATTCTGCACTTGGTCAGAACTATCTGGTAAAAGACAAAGAAATCCATATAACACACAACGAATGGTTCGTTCCAATAGAAAAAGCCTATCCTGCGTTAGAGGAAGAATATAATCGGTTGGAACTGGACAAAAACCTTTCAGTAGCAACACGGAATGAACGTTTTGCTCAACTTATTCTCTCTTGGGGCGGCTAGAGAGAATCGAACTCTCGCGACCGGCTCCACAAACCGGAGTTCTACCACTAAACTATAGCCGCCATATGATCGTGCCGCATAGTTATAGCGGTTTTTTTGCGAAATGTCGAGGTAGGTAGGGCTGTGATACACTCTCATTGTATGAAATTACTTAAGGAGATAAGTGATGCGATGTTCGGTGACACTGAGACTGAAATACTCGGTAAGACGTATGAGCTTCGGAAAAGTGCGCGGGCTATCCTCATGAATGATGAGGGCGATATTGCGATTCAGTATCTTGCGAATCACTTTTTTCATAAACTCCCGGGTGGTGGTGTTGATGC
>JANOXF010000094.1:0-7383 GCA_031418275.1 Candidatus Kaiserbacteria bacterium | reverse complement strand
CTTCAGCGAAGGCCGCCCGTGGAGCATGAGTGGTTTACCCACCTTCACGGCGAGCTCAATTTGTTCTTCAAAGAAACGTTTTTGGCGGTCTGCTTCTGCATCTTTATTCCAGGTAATTCCCTTTTCAACTTTGTCCTTCTCAAAAAACGTCTCAATGTAGTGGTAGTCGAGTCCGCATTCACCAATTGCGACGACACGTTCGTGGCGAGCGAGCACTTCATACTCGCTCGCATCAAATTCCTCCTTCGCATCATCGACTGGGTGGAGTCCGACCGTCGCAAAGATATGTTCATACTTTTCGGCGAGCGCGATTGCTGCACGGCTTGTCTCGAGCCCTGTACCAATGGTGATTGTTGCAACACCTGCCTCTTTCATCGAAGCAACAACAGCCTCTCGATCACCGTCAAAAGCCTTGTCTTGTACATGAGAATGCACGTCGATGTAGCGATATTTACTTTCCATAAGTTACTCGTCGTGATTCTCTAATAAGTTCATCCATGAGCTCAATAAGCTCTGGAAATTCCTTTGCATATTTTTCTTCCGCAGCCTTCACCATCATTTGGTAATTATTCCACATCGTCTCCGCATCCATTCCTTTTGATTTAAAATACGCGCCTCCATTGAGAATATGGGTGATTTTCGACATGAGCTTATCGACGGTTTTTACAAATCGGGCTTCTCTTGTATCGAGTGCCTCATATCTCTCAATCATCTCGGGAATCCACGGATACACGTCTTTAAATTCGCTCTCTATGCGAAGAAACGCTTCGTGTTCTCGTGCATCTTTCGCCTTCTTCCCTTCTTCATTGATTCCGAAACTATCGGTATCCATCGCGTACGCCTCGACGAGGTCATGCACAATCGCAAACTGCGCGACGAGTCCGATATCAAGCGAATCTGGATAAAGCTTCTCGGAAAGCGCGCAGGCAGAAACCGAAAGCATGACGGTGTGGTCAGTGTCTGACTCAAGTGTGACTCCATCCTCGTGCCGTGTCACGCGATTCACCTTCGCAAAGGCGAGTATAAGTTTTCCAATGTCTTTTAACCCTTCAGCATTTTCAGTCATAATTCACAAAGCATATCACACACTCCACTGGAACCTCTACCATAATAGTACGATTAATCGTACTATTATGGTATGACACACGTATCAAAAAAGGCACTCCCGGATGAAAAGCAAGAAGAGCTTTTTGAACAATTAAACAAAATTGTTTCTCGCCTCGACAAATCGAGTACTCCAGAGTTTCTTGATGAATTGCTGGGTACCGAAGAGAAAATTATGCTCGCCAAACGACTCGCAGCAATCATTCTCTATATCGAAGGTAATTCATCATATCGTGTATGGACACTGCTTAAAATTAGCCCATCGACAGCTGACCGTATTCGTCTTAATTTTCAAATTGGGAAATACAAGGCTATCCAGAAGTTTGTCACTGAAAACAAGACGGAGTACGCTCGTATTCTTAAGACGCTCGAAACGATCTTGCAGGCTGGTCTTCCCCCGCGCGGTCGTGGCCGATGGAAACGCACACTCGAAAATCTCACTCGGACAAAATCTAAATAGTACGATTAATCGTACTATTTAGAAACTATTTTTTGTTTACTAACCACAATTCCTTAACAAACGGAAGCGACAATGTAGAGAGTACGTACCCGGCGACAGGTACCAGCGCATTAAGAAATGGTTCCTCATTTTCTATCATAATGAGCCAACCACTTGCTACGACATAGGTAAGGAATGCAATGGTAATTCGTCGCGTAAGACTGGTTTCCCAAGCCTTATCGAGCTCAACCCTTTGATTCCGTTTCTTAATTTCAAGTAATTCATCCATAATTTATTTTGGTTCTTTCCCGTCAAAGTAATCAATGCTCTCGAGGAATAGTCCCGTTTCGAATCCTCCTTTCCGCTCCTTCTTCGCGTTGCGTAGCGCGAGAACGTCGTCTAACTTGATATTGTTGTGATACAAGATTGCGTCGATGACCTCTATAACATCTGCAATCTCTTCTTTTAAGTGTGTCTTGTCTTCTTCTCCGTATGCTTCAAAGACTTCTTGTGATTCCTCGAGAAGTTTGTCTTTGAGTTGATCAAGTATCTCCTCCTTTTCCATGTACCGCACACTGTAGCCGCTCGCACTCATTTTGTTCTCGACATCATGCTTGTAGATGTCGATCATCTTATCGCGCACCAGTTTGTTGTAAACAATCTGCATATCAGTCGATGCGAGCAAAGAGCGTTTCTGGTTTTTTGTTTTCGCGGATGGTTTGTTTTATCTTTTCCGCAGTTTCGGGCATAAACGGCACAAGGTACTCGGCGATGCGATACACGTGCTTTACAAGTTTCTCGATAATCGTTTTTGCTTCTGCAACCACTTTCTCATCGTCCGACTTAAGCATCTTGAATGGCGTGGTCTCCTGAATATATGCATCTCCCTTTCCAATGTGCTCAAAAATGATATTCATCGCTTCATCGAGACGATACGCATCGAGCTTTTCAGAGAATGCCTGTTCGAGCGATTGCTCTTCGACTACAACAGGGCCAGAGAGATTGTCTTCTGCCATTTTCATGACACGGGCTACGAGATTCCCGAGACCATTCGCGAGATTGGCGTTATACCACTCATCGAGTCGCTCCCAGGTGATATCGGTATCCTCAAACGGGTGTACGTGACGGAGGAGGAGGTAGCGCGTCGCGTCAGTGCCATACTTCTCCACAAGCTCAAACGGACTAATGACATTGCCGAGTGACTTACTCATCTTCTGACCACCTGAGGTGATGAAGCCGTGGTAGAGGACATGGTGGGTCGGTGCGAGAGCAGCGGACTTGAGCATTGCTTGCCACATGATTGATTGGAAACGCACCTGATCCTTCCCTGCCATTTGCATAGGTTCTCCCTCTGCCCAAAACTTCTTGTAGTTTCCGTCACTATCCTCTGGCCATCCGAGTGTTGAAATATAGTTCGTGAGGGCATCAAACCACACGTACATGACATGTCCTTCGTCTCCGGGAACTGGCACTCCCCAATCCATGCGCGATACTTCACGTGAAATACTGAAATCTTCAAGTCCCCCTTTCACAAAATTCAGTGCTTCCAGTCGTCGCCATTCGGGGAGAATAACGCCATCGCGACCAAGATACTCCTCGATATACGATTGATACTTCGAAAGGGTAAAAAAGTAATTCTCCTCTTCAATCTCCTCAAGTTCGAGATTGGGGTGATTGGGACATTTGCCATCCACGAGATCGCTCTCCTTCATAAACATCTCGTCGCCGACACAGTACAGTCCTCTGTATTTTTTCTTATAAATATCTCCTTGCGCTTCACATCGTCTCCAGAGTTCTTGAGCGGCTTTCTTGTGCTCAGGATTAGTGGTACGAATGAATGCATCGTATGAAAGATTGAGTAACGTGAGCGACTCTTTGAAGCGGTCGGCATAGTGGTCAACATACGACTGTCGAGACTCTCCTTTCTCATCTGCCTTACCTGCAATTTTTTGCCCATGCTCGTCGGTACCCGTATTGAAAAACACCTCATGCCCTATGAGTCGCCAATACCGCGCAAGTGCATCAGCCTGCACAAACTCGAGTGCATGTCCGATATGCGGGTCAGCGTTTACGTACGGGAGCGTGGTGGTGAGGTATTTATTGGCCATGTCTAGTTTAATGATTGTGCTTGCATGAGATACGCTCCAAGCTCAGCAATGTGTACACGCACTTGCGTACCCGTATCGCGGTCACGCACGGTGACCGTGTCTTTGGTCTCTCCTTCAAGTGTCTCAAAGTCAATTACAATACATGCAGGAGTGCCAATCTCATCTTGGCGTCGATAGCGTTTTCCGATGTTGCCATTATCGTCCCAAGCAATGTTGCCAAACTCTTTCTTCAGCGTCATGAACACTTCACGAGCTTTTTCTACGAGTTCTGGCTTGTTCTTGAGGAGGGGCGAGACCGCTGCGCGATATGGTGCAAGATGCTTTGGAAGTTTAAGTACGACTCGTGTTTCATCATCCATCTGTTCCTCATGGTATGCATTTGCAAGCACCGCAAGAAATACACGGCCAAGACCCACTGACGTTTCAAGAATCCACGGTATGTATTTTTCTCCAGTATTCGGATCAGTATAGCGAAGGTCTACTCCCGAAAACTTCATATGCTGGGTGAGATCATAATCTGATCGATCATGAATTCCCTCTAATTCATCGAAGCCTGTTGGGAATTCATACTCGATGTCCCAAGCATCTTTTGCATAAAACACAAGATTCTCATGTTGCTTGAAGCGAAGTTTTTTTTCATCAATACCAAGTGAGAGATACCAATCCCATCGGTCTTGCTTAATCTGCTCATACGCCTCTTTATTTTCATTCGGACGAACAAAATACTGTGTATCAGCTTGCTCCATCTCACGTGTACGGAAAAGAAAGTTGCGCGGCGATATTTCATTACGGAATGCCTTTCCTATCTGTGCGATACCAAAAGGAATCTTCGGACTCATTGAGTCGACAACATTTTTGAAATTGAGGTAGATTCCCTGACACGCCTCCCCAGGAAGATACACTGGTTCACTTCCTTCTGAGGTGAAATCACCCAAATTTGATTTCACCAGAAGATTGAACGCCCGTGCTCTAGAAAAGTTTTTTTGACCACATTTCGGACACGGGATTTCAATACGATGCTCATCAAAGAGTTTATTGATGTCTTCTTCAGACATCTTTTCGTCGGCAGTCACGCCAATCTTATCGAGCTCTTTATCAACCCGGATACGAGTATTACATTCACGACATTCAGCGAGGGGGTCGGAGAAACCACTTGTATGCCCTGATGCCTCCCATACCCTCGGATGCTTGAACATACCCGAGTCGAGACCATAGTAATTTTCTTTGTCGTATACGTTTGCCTTCCACCACGATTTCTTGATGTTGTTGAGGAGTTCAACACCATGAGGACCGAAATCAAAGATACCGGCAAGGCCGCCATAGATTTCGGACCCCTGAAATACGAATCCGCGTCGCTTACAGAGCGAGACGATTTTCTCCATTACTTCCAGATTTTTTTCAGTGCTCATGATTGATACAATATAGAGTAATTATAGGAACTTTCAAGGACATACCTGACATTACCTAAGAACCTGCGCACTTGGATACAGCTCGCGGCGCGAGTGAGGTTGAAGAAGCGAATACATTGAGCTACTTCAAGACCTTGAGCACAACTGTGCGATAGGTGTACCGCTTCTGTAAGAAAGGCGACCAAGATGTACGGCGCGTGGAGCAAACGAACGAAGGTGAAAAGTAATGGGGTTACTTTTCACAAGAGATGCGCCGAGTGCGTAAGTTCTTTTTACCGTTCTCGCACCGTCCCATTGTGTGCAGTTGGGTCAGGGTCATCTTTAAGATTTGTCGTCAGTGCTGGGGCTTCAGAACGAATCACCGTTCCTGTAAATCGATCAGTTGCGCGGAAGCGCTGTGTCTCGAGTATTGTTGGCGACTTGCCAACTTGGGAGAGACTCGACAGAAATGAGACTTGTATCCACACTTCCCGATAGGCACCCGCACCCATTTCTCCCACATTCCACTTGAGTGAGCGTGTTGACGGATTATAAATGACGTCATTGTTATCTGATACAAGATCAAGCCAAGTCATGTAGGGGGGCATGACCGCAGTCACCTCAGCCCCAGTGATTGGGTTTGTGCCGTTTTTAAGTGTGAGTAAGTATGTGTACTGTGTGGTCTTCTCAGCAATAGGTGGAATGGGGCCCGTGTTTCTGAACGGTCCATCCGAGTACAGTGCAGCAGTCGTAAACTTGGTAACGCTTGCTACTTTGATGGTGCGTTCAACTGTACCCACCACCTGTTCGGGAACACGGCCTTCAGAGACACGATTGCCTTGAATCGTGACGCGGAATCGTATCTCGGGAGTCGCCTTAATATCGTTCCGTGGATTAACACTGAAGGAGACTGAGTGACTCTCTCCCGGAGCAAGCTCGCGAAGTTCAGGCGAATCAATCGAATCCCATTTGATCGTGTTTTTTATTGAGTCATAGTAACCCTTTTGTGCATTCACATCGATTTCATCAAGCGCATTCCCTTCGAGCTCTACGTACACGACCCCATCATATACAACCGTGTCGAGTGCATTTTTAAATTGGACATTCACATTTGCTCCACCCGAAGGATTAACCACAACGGTCTCACCATCATCTCCATTTACCAAGACCTTTACGTCGAGGAATGGGCGTTCGATGATGATATTCGTCTCACCAGTGGAGAGTATGGAAGCAAGACTGAGGGCATCTCGTTCATTCGGAACGCCCACTTCAATTTTAAACGTATTTGCTTCATTCTCATTCCCCACCACCAGTCCACGAATTTTAATCGTATACGATTCACCTGGCTTCAGTGATTTTATCTTCCATGTATCCTGTCCTGATGCCGTCTCAGGAACTGACGCAGTGAAGTCAAACCCTCTCGGGTAGCTTGCGCGCATAAGGAGGTTCGTGAGGGGCTCCTTTGTATTTGACTGGACAACGACCTCGAGTTCTACCTCCTGGCCTGATGGTGTGCGCTCAACGCCATTAATATTTATAATAACTGGAGAAGAACTAATCTTGAACGTAAACGGGAGTGCCTCCTTGAAAAAAATTGAATTTGACCCCTGTACGCGATACTCAACCGAAACTTTAACTTGTTTTTCTTCATTCTGCTCTCCGTATATAAGGAGCTGTGCGGGAATATTTACAACTTCACCATTACCAATACGGTTGAGCTCCCGTCGCACAGTGAAGAGCTCTTTACCTGCATCGGTCGTTGATTGTGCGCCACGAGGGTACGTAATGATGAGTGTCGCTGACTCAATAGGAAGCTTATTTTGATTCCCCACCGCTATTTGTAGATTCATAGTTTCTCCACCTGCCACCGTAAGTGGTCCGCTGACATCAATACTGATATTATTTCCTGAAATTGAATCGTTCCCTAGAAAGAGAAATGCACTTGAGACGGCGAGTGCACCAATAAAGAAAATGATACCGAGCAACGCAAACTTGGAACGAAACGAACTGCGTGTTGATGCATGTGACATAGGAGGGGGTGTATACAAATGTGGTAATGGCGAAACGTGTTCCGAAACAATGGGTGGAATCTCAACTTCACTTGCTTCTGGGGTAGTATGCGCAGTTGGTTCTAACTCATGACGAGAAAAGGCCTCTGCAGTATTACCACGGGAATACAGGCGTTCACGAAGGGCCTCGATGCGGGCTGAATCACTGACGTGCGTGCGCGTCGAATCTGGTTTCTTTTCTTCTGATTCCTCTGGGTTTGCCATAGTATGTCAAGTATATCATGCACCCTGTGCTCTGCATTTAGAGGTGACTTTCACGAAGCGCTGCCTCTATA
>JANOXF010000093.1:0-3616 GCA_031418275.1 Candidatus Kaiserbacteria bacterium | reverse complement strand
AAGCCTCGCTTGCGCCTTGAACTGCATTCAGTTTTGCTAGTCTTGACATATGTTGATTATACTTCCTTAATTCAAAAGAGTACTGACTGCCCGCACATGATCCACGAGTGTCTGCGTGTAGCTCGTCTCGTTGTCATACCACGCGAGCACTTTGACGAGATTTCCGTCAACAACACGCGTCATGGCGAGGTCGCCAATTGAGGCGTGGCGCGCACCAATGATGTCTGACGAGACGAGTGGTGCATCGGTCACTGCAAACAGATTCTTCCACCGGTCGCTTGCTGCGCCAGCGCGAAGCACGTCATTCACCTCTTCCACCGTTGTCGGGCGTTGTGCGATAAATGTCACATCCACAATGGAACCGACGGGAACGGGAACGCGGATAGAGATACCATCAAACTTTCCGGTGAGGTCAGTGTGCACCACGGTCGTTGCAATCGCTGCCCCCGTTGATGAAGGTACAATGTTTTGTGCCGCGGCGCGCCCCTCTCTAAAATCTTTTTTACTCGGGCCGTCGACGAGTGCCTGTGAAGCCGTGTACGCGTGCACAGTGTTTAAGATTGCCTTCTCAATACCGATTGCTTCGTGGAGAATACCAATGAGTGGACTCGTCGCGTTTGTGGTACACGAAGCGTTTGAGCTCATAGTGCACGTGCCGAGTGCTTCTTCGTTCATTCCCATGAGGACGGTGGCACCCGTGACGCCACTACCAGGTTCGTCTTTTACGGGAGCCGAAATGACCACACGCTTTGCACCCGCATCGAGGTGTACCTTGGCTTTCTCATAGCTCGTAAAGACGCCGGTTGATTCAACTACAACATCAATGTCTTGTGCGCCCCAGGTAAGTTCCTTCGGTTCTTTGATACTCGAGAAGCCAATGGTACGTCCTCCCACGATAAGTGCCCCACCAACTATCTGCACCGTGTATGGTGCTCTGCCGTAGACCGTGTCGTATTCAAGAAGATATGCGAGATTCTCAAGATTACCAAGATCATTGATTGCAACGACTTCAATATCGTCACTCTCAAAAGACATACGGAAAAATGCTCTACCGATGCGTCCAAACCCATTTATTGCGATGCGTGATTTTTTTGACATACGATTACTTTAGCCTTCAGTATAACGTACCGAAAGTGGAATCGGTGCGTCTCTGTTCCCTCCTTGGGGAAGAAAAAGAGGTACACATCACTCCTGCTCAGCTACTTCGATGGAGGAGTCGCCTCGTGAGGAACATGAGCGTAATGAGAAATATAACAAACAGGAGAAGATACCCGATGTGGGTAGCACGGATAAAGCCCATAAGGGAGTGCGGGGATGGCGCTTCAGGGGTGTTTTCTCCTTCCGTATATGCAACAATCTCCGAGGTGATGCGCCCACGTGTGTAGCCTATCTGGGTCGTCTTGAAGTCAAACACCGCGACACGAAGCGGGAAATCTCCCTGCACTCCAAGCGGAGCGAGCTGTGCCACGTATGCGGTCTTTTCTCCATTAACACGGAGTAAGAAGTTGAGTTCTTGCTCTTTGTTTGCGCTCGAAGTGAGGGTGACGAGGATTGTCTTGAGGTGCTCAGGAAGCGCATCATATGGAATTGAAATTGAAAGTTTTTTTGCTCCGTCGATGAGCGCAGTACCGCGCACAAACGGAATCTGTTTTCCTTCCTGAGTGAGCACGATACTACTGATATCAAGGTTGATGGGGTTTTC
This sequence comes from Candidatus Kaiserbacteria bacterium, assembly GCA_031418275.1. Lineage (GTDB taxonomy): Bacteria > Patescibacteriota > Minisyncoccia > Phycocordibacterales > UBA918 > Damh-18. Next base: position 1,914 of record JANOXF010000093.1, on the reverse strand, counting down.
TGTTTCAGTGACAACATCGACCGGTGTCGATGTTGTCGACGGTGTTTCACCAATGTTCCCTAAGGAGAGTGACACGACTGCACCCGAAGAAATATTCCCCTCTCTATCGTATGCGTACACTGTGTAAAACTGTTTGGGTCCGAGAATCGCCGCACCATCGTCGCGTACCGAGGTACCCGAGCTCTCATACACGACCCATCCATCCGCAATGTCGCTCGGGTAGAACTGGTCGTTACGGAGTATGCGAACATGGTCAAAGTCACCTTCTTCAGGATTTTTCCAGGTAAGCACAACATCATTCCCTACCCGCTTTGCACTGAGACCTGTCACGTTACTCGGTGGTAACGTATCATCGAGCGGAAGTGTCGTAAATGTATTCTCGGTAAGCACGCCAAAGACCCCAATGCGGTTATCTCCTTCAATGATAAATTTGTACTTTGTATTCGGGGTCAAATCGGTAATGACCGTCTCGTGTACTTTTGTAAACGCTCGCTCAGCGGTTGAGCCGAGCTCGTATGAGACCGTGGTACCAAAGCGCACCACCGAGCGCACAAAACCGCTTGTCTCGTACCGAATGACGACTCCATACTGCGAAGGGATAATCTGGAGTGAGGTGATTTCGCCAAGGTGAACGCGCGTACCGTACCGAGTACCACTTGCGGGGGTTGTAGTTGGCGTCGTAGTTGGCGCAAGTGCGAGCGTGGTCGTTGCGACGACACTTGATGAGGCTGAAAAATTATTAAACGAATCAAACGCTGTCACATAGTAGGCGTACGTCGTGCTCGGCGTGAGTCCAGTATCAGAAAGGCTCGTGAATGAAGTCGTCGCTATCTGCGTACCATCACGAAAGACTTGGTACCCCGAGAGCGAAAAATCGTCAGTCGATGGATTCCAGTTGATATTAATCTGGGATGTAGCAACCGGCACCGCCGTAAGTCCCGTGGGAATTGTCGGAGGTGTTGTATCAGTGCCAATAAGTGTGCGTACCGTGAAGTCAGTACTTGCACCGTATGCAACAAAAGAAAAACAGAGGAGAAATCCTAAGATACTGTAACGAATTGCTCGAAGTCTCATATCATGTTCGCTGAAATGCCTATACCTACAAGCATATAGGAGAAACTGCAGAAACCACAGTATGCATAACTGGACAGCTCACTCGAATCAAGAGCATGTTCAAAAATCTCTCTGATACAAGGTGAGAAGCGAGTGTGCGCAGCTTCGCAAGACCTTGAGCATTATGCGAAAGGTATACCGCGTCTGTAAGACGCCGAGCTTTGAAAACATGAGGCGTACTAAACGCGCAGTAAAGTTCAAAATTGCTTATTAAAGACTCACAGAATTGAGGGAAGTTCGCGGCAAAACTCCAGTTTCTTGACAAGCCGTACATGACGTACGGTGAGGAGAGAAACTGGAGTTTTGCCGATGAAATTCACCGATTGTGTGGGTCTTTTCAGAGAGGGAGCGCGGTGAGAGTGGTGGTCGCGGTATACGTCCCCGACGCTTTAAATACCGACCCTCCAACTCCTACTCTGAAAAACACGGTGGTCGTTGAGCCGAGGGGCTGATTCGGACTCGTCCGCTGCGCTACGGTGACGGGACTTGTTGAAAGTCCGTCCCAGCACGCGAGGAGCGTATCGCCCGAACCGGTATTACAGCTCACGCCGTTGTCTTTAAAACGCGCTACGATGTCGACTCCTGAGGGTGAGTATCCAAGGTGTGCATCGGCAGGATTTGTCACAAACGTATAATCGGGTGCACCTGCAGGTGTGTAGTTTGCAATAGTATCTGCACCCTTCTGCATCGCAGGATTTTGTGATGCAAGAATCGTAAGCGTATATCCTGAGGGGCTATCCGTCGTCACGGTCACCGTCGTCGAACCGTTTGAGATTCCCCCTGAGATACCAGGAATAGACG
>JANOXF010000092.1:0-2565 GCA_031418275.1 Candidatus Kaiserbacteria bacterium | reverse complement strand
GCTCACGGAATTTTTGTACCACCACAAGATTCACACGAACGACCCCGTGCACGCACTCTATAAAAACAGCGCGAGTAAAATTACTCAGATGCTTCTCCTCTCACTCGCTTCAATTCCAATTCCTGAGAGCATCATCTTTCGAGAAGAATCTTTCCGAGCAGAGCATGCTTATATAGAGGCATGGGCAAAATTCCCCCTCATATACAAAACAGGCGGACGGCGCGGTGAACATGTCTATCTGTTAAATTCTTTCAGTGAGCTCGAGACACACGTGCGTGAGAAAAAACCCTACCGACTAGCACTCATCCAACCATTTATTCCAAACACGTTTGATACACGGACGCTTGTGGCGTATGGCGAGGTACTGGGAACCATTAAACGCACTCGAACGAACGGTTATCTCAACAACATATCACGAGGGGCTGTTGCCTCGGCGTACACCCTCACTGACGCAGAAAAACAGATAGTAATCAAAGCTGCGGCAGTCTGTCGTATTGATTTCGCTGGTGTTGATATGATTCATACCGATGCAGGGCCCGTTGTGCTTGAGGTAAATAAATCCCCACAGGTACGTGGCTTTAATTCTGTATACAAAGGAAATGTTCTCAAAGATGTCGCTCAAATTATTGATGAAAAATTCTTCAGCGCGTAGTTACTCAGCGCTCACAGCCGGCTCCTTTAGTCGTGCGTACACCACAAGATTATGTGTGTACCGCTGCTCACCCTTTTTATATATACCACTACAGGTGATGAGGCGGAGTGACGCGTACGATGTCGGTGTATACACTTTCTCAGCAGGAAATTCATCCTGAGGATAGCGTTCATAATATTCAACAACAAACGTTGCTTCACTCCCGTCGGCACGAGTGATGTATATTTCATCCCCGGGAGCTAACTGCCCCAAGGAATAAAATACTGCAGGACCTTTGTACGAATCTACATGCCCAAGAATCGCCGCAGTACCTATTTCTCCAGGCGCAGCGCCAAGTTTGTACCACCCCACCGTGTCAAACACTTTTGGAACGCTGATGCTCTGGTCAGCATTCAGCCCAAGGGGTTCACCAAATGCCGCATCAACAGAAATCTTAGGAATCCGTATATGAACTGGGAATTCACGAGGAAGTGCGTACGATGTATCACTTGGTGTAGTTGTCACTTCTCCAGAATCGATAGTTATTTGTTCCTCCACAGGCAGAGTATGTCGTACTTCAAGGTACGGGTATGCCTCAAGCATGAGGAGTGCACCAAGCGACACACCAAAAACAACGAACGCTACTACGGATACGTAGTAGCGTTTCGTTGGTACCAACGGTGGTACGGTATCTTCGTTTTGCTTTTTCTGCTTAGCCATTTTTGGTTACGCGCAATGTCACGAGTGACATAAGCATACCAAAGAGTGCGACGAAAGATGCAATTGGTGAACTTGAAGTTCCTCCTGCACCAGTATTTGGAGCACCGACAGGAAGCACACTGGTTGACTCGCCCAACACTTCACCGGTAGGTTCGTTAGAACTAGAACCTCCTGATGAGTGCTTCTTGTGTGAGCCACTGCTACTTCCTCCCCCTCCCCCTCCACCGCCACCGCCAGAGTTTGAGCTGTTCAAATCAAAGTGCGCCGTAAGTGAGAGATTACTGTTCATCGTGACCGTACACGGAGTGGTGTTCCCGGTACATGAGCCAGCACCAACCGTCCAGCTGTTATTGAAGTTTGAGCCTTCGTCTGGAGTTGCTACAAGGGTCACTTCGGTACCTGCTGGGTACGTTTCTGAACAATCATTACTGATTTCCTGTCCTTCTGGTGTTGTACTCAAGCACGTAATTCCATTTCCCTCTCCTTCATCAGTCACACTCCCTTCACCATCACCAGTGATAGCAACACTGAGTGTGTATCGGCTCGAATTGGTATCATCACCATCTTTTTTGTTATAGAAGTCGACGTGGTATGCAGTGTCTGCGGGGAGATATCCGTTCTTTTCAAATACTTGCGTACTTACACGATCAATTGGTGTTTCGAAGATCTCCGTGTCTGGCACCGGTGCAAGCGAAGGAACATCAATACCCTTCTCTATAATGATATTGGTCCAACCTGCTACAAGTACTTCATATACATAGTAGACGAAAGATTTGTACGGTGTGGTCTCTTCACCCTCTGGAAGACCTGACTCACCATCCCATTCGAGACAGTAGTATCCATCTTTATCAGTGATGTCGTAGGCAAGGTCGAAAGTATTGCTCGATTCATCCTCGTATGTCCGTATCTTCATAAGACCTATTACCCAATCAGAAAGCGGGACAGCCTTTCGCTCGGAGTCAAGTGTATATTTATGACCTTCAACCTCACACTTATCTTCATCAACATTTTCATTTGCACAAGAGCTTGGCTCAGTGTCCTCTGTCGCGAGAGGATCGTAGTTATCGTATGAATCATCCATACAACCTACAACGGGGTCTGGAACTGGTTCACAATCATTATTCCAGATTGCTTGACCTTCAGCATTCCAATTTTGGCCATCAAAATGTCCTGCTGAATCGTTACCCTGTGCAGGATAATCAAACTCTGGAATG
>JANOXF010000091.1:0-4170 GCA_031418275.1 Candidatus Kaiserbacteria bacterium | reverse complement strand
CCCTTATCTCGCGCTGAGTTGAGTGACGCGAGTACCACGGATGCGAGGATACCGATGATAGCGATCACTACGAGGAGCTCGATGAGGGTGAAGCCTCGTGTATTTGTTTGTTTCATTTTAAATTTTAAATACTCATTGTGTAACATACATTAAGTATACTAGGACAACACAACAGGAGGTTTAAGTTGTGCACATAACGCAAAAGTACGCCAAGGTGGCGTACTTTTGTTTTTCCGTTATTGGGCTTCTAAACTAGTTACAGACTGTATCGGTACCCGCTAGTGCTGTAGCTGTTACATTTGAGAAACCTGCTGAGTCAACACACATGTAGCTACCCGCTGTACCCTTAAGAGGTGCAGCTACTGCGTATGCAGACGCTGTTGCATAACAGTAAACCACGGTTCCTGTCTGAGCAACTGATCCATCAGTTAAAAGGGTAGCGCCGTTTACTGAGTTAGATCGAATATTCGTGAGAATAGGTGTCGTTGTTGCGTTTGTACAGAAACCCGAATATGTACGGCCTCCATCATAGAACAATTCTGCCTGCGCTCGAATCTGAGACAATCCGCCCTTGACCGCTGCATCGGAGCCCTTATCTCGCGCTGAGTTGAGTGACGCGAGTACCACGGATGCGAGGATACCGATGATAGCGATCACTACGAGGAGCTCGATGAGGGTGAAGCCTCGTGTATTTGTTTGTTTCATCATAAAATTTATATAAGTAATTTGTTACTCCACGTAGTGTGGTTACTAATCATTATACGCCGTTTGGCAAATAGAATACGAGTGTATGTGGACATCTGGTCGCTCCTACGGAGTCCACTGAGATGTAAGTGCGTTCAAAAAAACTTTAAATACAAGGCGCTGAGTCGCGAAAACATGAGACGTACTTCCAGTACGATGAATGTTTGAGCGACGAAAGCAACGCGGTAGTTAAAGGAATTTTTGAATGCACGCTACGCGCTACATGTTGCCGGTGATGTTGTAAATTGGCATAAGCACCGACGCAAGAAGTGTTCCCACCCCGAGGCCAAGAAGCACAATCATCATCGGCTCAATGAGTCCAATGAGCGTATCAACCGTGTTGTTTACCTCTCGCTGGTAGAATGTCGAGAGGGTACCAAGAATCTCACCAAGTTTACCTGTTTCTTCCCCCACCTTACTCATCTGAGCCAGAATGCCGGGAATCTCTGGGTATTCGGAAATAGAGTCGGCAAATGACTTTCCTCCTTTTACGTCGATGAGCGTGTTGCTAATGATTTCTTTGTAGACATCATTATCAACAACCTCACTCGTCACCTCAAGTGCTTGCACCATAGAAATACCACTCCCGAGCATGGTCGAGAGGTTGTCGCAGATACGCGTGAGAAACAACTTTTCGTAGAGTGTGCCGATGAACGGAATCGAAAGCTTAAATTCATCTACGGCACGCTTCCCCACTTCAGTCTTCATAAATTGCCAGAAAACTACACCCCCAATCGCAAGAAAGATGGCAATGAGCCCGATGTAGTTCGAGAAAAAGTCTGATAGTCCGATGACGATTTTTGTGTAGATGGGAAGCTCCTGCCCCCCGTCGGTAAGAATCTTAGCGATTCGTGGAATCACGAGGGTGAGCATGAGCACCATCACGCCAATAAAAATCGTGATAACGAAGGCAGGGTATATGAGCGCGTTCTTCGCTTTAGAGACCACTTGGTACATGCGGTCGAGGTACGCTGCGAGATACATGAATACCTTTTCGAGCGTTCCTGACTCCTCACCCGATTTCACCATGCTTATGTAAAAAGACGAGAACACGTCAGGGTGTTTAGAAAGTGCGCGCGAAATAGAGCTTCCTCCCTGGAGCTCGTCAGAAACTTCATTCAAAATCCGCTGCATTTTAGGATTCTCCGCTTCAACAGCAAGCAATCGGAATACGCGGAGCGCCGATACCTGTGCCTCAAAAAGTGTCGCAATCTGGCGCGAGAGAATCACCACCTCTTTATTTGATACACGCTCAAACCAGGTGATATCAATATCAAAGAGTGAGCTCTTTTCATTCAGTGGCTCAACCGCAATCACCGTGTATCCCCTCCCTTGCACAGTCTCAATCGCTGATTCGGTATTCTGCGCTTCAACCGTTCCTTCACGAGGAGTACCGCTTTGGTCGATAGCTTTGTATGAGAATAACATATGATACTGAGATTACATGAGCCGCTCCAACCCTTTTGGATTCGTTGAGTATGAAAACGCATTCTCAACGGTAATCTCACCCTTCTGTACGAGTTCAACAAGTGACCGATTCATATCAATCATACCGTGCTCGAGCCCCGTCTCAATGACCGTCTGAATTTCATGGGTGCGCCGCTCACGAATGAGGTTCGAGACCGCGGCGTTGTTGATGAGGAGCTCATACGCAGGTACGAGTCCTCCTGAGATGCGCGGAATGAGGCGTTGGGAGAAAATACCTGCGAGTGAGCCCGAGAGCTGGAGACGAATCTGGTCTTGCTGACCCACAGGGAAGGTGTCAATGATACGGTCGATGGTCTGCGCTGCATTGTTGGTGTGAAGGGTCGAGAGCACGAGGTGTCCGGTCTCCGCAGCAGTTACTGCAGTCGAGATAGTCTCCTGGCCACGCATTTCTCCCACCATGATGACGTCGACGTCCTGACGGAACGCGGAATGGAGTCCTGTCGTAAAATCAATCGTGTCGAGTCCAACTTCACGCTGTTCGATGAGACTCTTCTTTGGTGCAAAGATATACTCAACAGGGTCTTCAATCGTGACTATGTGCTCCGCTCGTGTTTCATTGATAAGCTCAATCATTGCCGCGAGCGTGGTTGATTTTCCCTGTCCGACCGGCCCCACACAAAGGAAAAAACCCTGAGGTCGTTCTGCAAACATCTCGAGAATGGGGGGAAGTCCAAGGTCCTTAAATGCTCGAATCTTGCTTGGGATATGGCGAAGTGCAATTGATATTTCTCCCTTCTGGTAAAACGAATTCCCACGGAAACGGACGCCCTCCTTCGCCGCGTAGGAGAAGTCGAGCTCGCGATTTTTTATAAAATTCGCTTCTTTCTCCTCGTCGACAAGCACTCTAAGGAACCCGAGTACGTCTTTTGGAGTCAGTACGGGCTTCTTAATGAGTGGTATGAGCGACCCGGCAACACGAATAATCGGGTGCGAACCTGTCGAAAGGTGTATGTCTGAACCCTCTTCGGACATAATGATGTCAATGAGGTCGTCGAGCTCTCGTTTGTAATCTACACCTGCCATATTATGAAACTAACTGAGTAACTTTTGCGACCACCTCGCTTGGAATGAGTTCCGCTTTGATAATGTACCCCGCCGCGCCTGCTGCAATGGCTGCTTCAATCTCTTCCTTTCCCCCTTGATTTGAGAGCACGATGCACTTCGGGAAGGGTGAGATATTTAATTCCTTTATTTTTTGGAGAAGTTCTACTCCAGTCATTCCCGGCATAATCATATCGAGGAGAACAACCTCAAAGGTATTCCGTTCTAATTCTTCGAGTGCATGTTCTCCGGTCTCTGCCGTCACTACTGAGTGACCAAGTTCTCCAAACTTAGTCGCATACATATCACGGAGAAAAACGTCATCGTCTACAAGTAAAATCTTCATGGTTCTATTATACGATATTGAGTGGAGGAACTGCGTGGTTATCGACAGGCGGAGGAGTGTCCTCATCTATTTTTTCGTCAGGCTCCGCAGGGGTGATATCCTGCTTCTTAAGGTCTGCAGCTTCTTTTTCAGCTTCGTCAGATATGAGCATTTCACCACCGAGCGTACTAATCTCCTCAAACGGAATTGAGTGCTGAAGTGCTTTGATAATGGCGTCTTCTTTCATACTCACAAATCCATTCCTACGGGCTGCCTCCTGGATTGCTTCCTCTCCTGCATTTTTTAAGATGAGGCTTTGAATCTCGGGATTCACTTCGACCGCCTCCATCACCGCAACGCGACCCTTCGTACCGCTCGCACAACCCTGTGATGGCTCAGCATAGAGTACGTAATCGCTCTTCGGGATCATCCCAAGGTGTTTCTTGGGCAAATCCCGAAATTCATGGTCAATGAGCATCTTAATACTCCCCTCAATGGGCACCTTCCGCCCTGAGTCTGGGCAAATACGGCGCACGAGGCGCTGTGCGAGGGCAAGCTGCAAGGTAGGAGCA
>JANOXF010000090.1:0-3285 GCA_031418275.1 Candidatus Kaiserbacteria bacterium | reverse complement strand
ACTGCATCAAACCGTGCCTTGTTCTCAATCATCCACTTCTGCATATCTTCCTTAGTCTTACTCGAATCCTTCATGACGTCAGCATGAGCGGTAAAGTAATGAGGTTTGAGCGCTTCCATCCACTCTTCAAAAGTCTCGCCTTGTGCTGTTACTTCACAGAGGTCGCATTTCAATGTTTTCATAAAATTTCTATATATACTATTTTATCGTGTAACTTGTTCAGGTATAAGGTCTGCACCAATACGATATGTCACCGACTCAATGAGGGGCTTACCATTTACTACTTTAATCTCGCGACAGGCTGCCTCAATCATATTCTTAAAAAGGGTCCCTGTGCCCGAGATAGTACACTCAGAATTCGGGTTCTCTGCGCCTTCACCAGATAAATTTACTCTGTGTCTACCGTTAGAAAGTATTCCGTTTTCATAGGTAACACCAATTTGCTTCATAACTTCCCTTGCATACGGAGTGACCGAAACACTAAAAACTCCGTGAGATGTTTTGATTTGTTCAGAGATTTGTCTTTCTTGTGACTTCTGTCTCTGTATCTCATTTAAAAATTGAGCTCCACTCACACCTTTAAGAGCCTCATTGACCTGAGCATCGGGTGACTTATCATTATTTTTCGGAAGATAAATTACTCCTTTGTCAGTTGAGATACCAAGACTCATTGATTGCACGAACTCGAGTTTGTTAACCCCAAGACTCTGGAGTTCTACTGTCAATCGAGCAGCTTCAGGTGCATTAATCTTAAGCTCTTTCGAACCCCCTGCTTCAGCAGCATCAGGGAAGCCTCCAATAAGCGCAGCCGCAAGTGCAAGTGACCCATAGAGTTTATTGAATCCAACTTCGGTTTTAGGTACTAGTGTCTCTTCCTTAGCAGTACTGGGAGGAGTAACTTCAGCTACGGGTTGCGGTATAGTAAATTTTCCTTGTTCTGCTGACATAAGATATACATATGACTACTAACGGTACCATTATACACGAGACTTAATTTTGTACTGTTTAGAATTTTGTCACACTGACAAGTCGGTTCTCGAGGAAGGACGCGGGGATTACTGAGTACTATTTCAGTCTGCTTGAACCCGATTCTTGAGAAATTGTGTGTATTCTTTTTCATCAATACCACGCAATGCCATCTGCTCACGTATTCGATTTATTATCGGAGTGTCAACATTCGCAGCAATACGCCAGCCTAAACTATGTTGAATCTCGTGCGACTTCCGCATTAAAAACAACTGCTCTGGAGAAAGTTTTTCGAGTTTCATCTCGAGAGCATCCTTGAATACAGGGTCATTCACTGCGTATGTCTGAGGTTCCACGTCAGGCACTACTACTCTCGGTCTTGGAAGTTCACTAAAACCAGGGTTGGGAATCATTGTATATAGTGTATCACCCCCTTTCCCTTGTTTATTTCATTCGCTGCGGAAGAGGGGATTCGATTCCTACAGAATCTGTTCAGGTTGTATGATATTTTCTTTCAGAAAATCTCGACAACCGCTTCGAATCCGCGCAACGCTTTCTCATAGAAAGCTGCGCCCCCTCTTCCGCACATTCGCGGAACTCTTGTGCGGAAGAGGGGGGATTTGTCCCACTATTTCTAATTCACTTCGTTCATAAGAACGTAGGACGTAGCTCGTCTGTTTTTGCATTAGGAATAGCAAAAACATGACTCCGCTTTTCGAATCTCCCATGCGAGCAAAACTGTTTGCTCGCTCTCTTCCGCACATACAAAAAAGCTACACAAAGTGTGGATTTTTGTATGTGCGGAAGAGGGGGGATTCGAACCCCCGATTGGTTTCCCAATGCCGGTTTTCGAAACCGGTCCATTCAACCTCTCTGGCACTCTTCCAACGCATGCAATACAACATCACGCCGATATAAACTAGCATTTTTGTCCAATTTTCGGTAGTATAGCGAGGTTCAAATCCCACGGATTTGAGACATATGGCTCCATCGTCTAACGGTTAGGACATCAGGTTTTCATCCTGGAAATCGGGTTTCGATTACCCGTGGAGTCACAAAAACAGAATCTGTACGGCTTAGTATCATGGCTTTATGGGACAAAATAACTTCACGGGGCAACGTCGATGACCGACGGAACGTTGTTGGAGTTTCTGGAATGGGTATAACGGGGCTTCTACTCTTGATGGGAGTAACCTACCTCCTTGGAGGAAACCCACTCCAAGTACTCTTGGAGCAAGGTCCTACACAATTACAGCAAGGGGTCACGCAGGAGGAAGCGGCACAGTATGAGGGTGTCGATTCATATGAACTGTTTGTTTCGGAGGTCTTAGGTTCTGCCAATGATGCATGGGCCTCGTTATTCTCAACACTCAACACAGTGTACCGACCAACGAAACTCGTTCTCTTTAGAGGTTACACCGAGTCAGGATGTGGAGGTGCAGATGCAATTGTGGGACCTCACTACTGTCCACTCGATGAGAAGATCTACCTTGATGAGACGTTCTTCGCAGAACTACATGATCGATTTGGCGCAAAAGGTGGTGATGTCGCCGAAGCGTACGTAATCACACACGAAGTCGGTCATCATGTACAACATCAACTTGGCATTCTCGGTACTGAAGCACTAAGTAACACGAAATCAGTCGAAGTAGAGCTTCAGGCGGACTGTTTTGCGGGACTCTGGGCGTATTCAATAAAAGACCGTGGAGTATTTGCCTTTGGAGAAATAAACGAAGCTATTGACGCCGCTGCGGCCGTTGGAGATGATCGAATCCAGGAACGCACACAAGGAGAAATCCAACCTGAGAGTTGGACTCACGGATCTTCGGCTGAACGTGTAGGAGCATTCAATATAGGGTACACTTCTGGATCACTAGACGCATGTCTTGCATATACAAAATAAATACATGAAACTCCATAAGCAATTTCTACAGTTGGGAGCTACCAATATTCTGCTTCTGGTAATTACCCTCTACGCACTCTACAACCAGAGTTATGACATGGTATTTGCCGGAGTACTCATGCTCTTGGTCTCTTTGATGCCCTTTTACTTTAAAGCAGCACACAATGTGTATATACCTGCGGTGTTCATGTATGCGGCAGTGGTTTTTATATTCTCTTCGGTATTTCTTGGTCAATTCGGTGGCCTCTATGATCGGTGGCACTGGTATGACGCCTTTTTACATTTTCTTTCTGCCCTCGCATTTGGACTCGCAGGATTCCTCCTTCTCTTTGTCTATTATGTACACAACAAATTAAAGCTCCCGAAGGGTATCATCCTCTTCTTTACATTCTTTTTTTGTCTCGGTGTTGGAGCTT
>JANOXF010000089.1:0-2612 GCA_031418275.1 Candidatus Kaiserbacteria bacterium | reverse complement strand
GGCCACGGCCTGCTTCATCAACACCGACAAAAAAGTGGGGTTTGCTTTGCTCTTTCATCTATATGATTACTATTTCTATAATCGCTTTGCGACAGTAACAAACGGAAAATACTTCTCGCAAAACTGATCAAATACCGGCTTTGGTCCTGACCAGATTGTTTTACCTTTCTCCTCACGTATGTATTTGGCAAAATCTTGATCGTCAAAAGCCTCTTTCTTAACCAGAGTAGAATCTCGTTGAGCAACATTGTCTGGAAATTCCAAAACAATTTCTCTACTATTTTCTGATGTAAAGGATTCAGGAATAACTCTATAATCATCGTGTGCGTAATCATAGTTGTTTTTAAGCAGCCATTCAGTGACTTTGGGTTGATACGTTTCTGCAAAAAGATAGTTGCATTCGATAAGACCTGCACTTTTCAACACGACAATGTATTCCTCAGCTTTACGAAGGAAGCTCGTGCCACTTATGCCGTCTTGGGAAGACCCTGCGATTCGATGCATCATGTTGTATCCCTTACCCGCTGTTTTTGATACGTGGCTTCGAAAAACAAGCTCTGTTTCTGGAGCAACCTTGCCTTTTTGGGTCAAAATAAAGAATAACTCGTAAGTCTCTTCATCCTCTGTAGCACCTCGCAAGATGCGATATTCGTAACCTTCAAAAGTCTGCATATAAATCTCAAATAGTTTGAGTCCATCCGAAACACGTGCATCAACAACTTCCTGTGACTGGCCATACAATTGAATTACTTTTGACTCTTCAAAAGGCTTCAAAAACTCTTCTTTCAGCCTGTCCTTCGCGTTCTCTGGATTTATCTGTGGCACTAATTTTATAGACTCACCCATCCATTTATAATACATCATTTCTCATTCATTGTACTTCTGTACACTACTTTCTATTTTCTATGTCACATATTCCATATTTTTATATTCTTCCATTCATTTTTGCTATACTGTCTCCATTATGGAGCAGAAGCCTTTAGTTGCGGATTTCATTCACCTCCACGTGCATAGCCACTATTCGCTCCTCAGTGCCATTCCGACGCCCAAAGAACTCGTCGCTCGCGCGAAGGAGTGCAACATGCCAGCCTTAGCGCTCACCGACAGCGGTGCACTCTACGGCGCAATTAACTTCTACAAAGCGTGTGTGAAGGAAAACATAAAACCGATTATCGGTGTTGACGCCTACCTTGCGCCACGCAGTCGTTTTGACCGCGAGGCAAATATCGACAAGCCACGCAATCGCGTCGTGTTTCTTGCGAAGAATAATGCAGGGTACCAAAACCTTATACAGATGGTCACCGAGTCATACGTAAACGGTTTTTACTACAAGCCGCGCGTTGATCACGCACTCATTGAGACCTTCCACAAAGACCTCATCTGTATCATTCCTTCGTTCAGTGGGGAGACTACGAGCGCACTGAAAGATGGCGATGAAGAAAAGGCGGGAGCACTCCTCGATTGGTACAAAGGGCTTTTTGGAGAGGATTGCTACCTTGAGGTTACCCATCACCCGGAAATTCTCGAACATGAGGCGCTCCAGAAAAAAATTATTGCGTTCGGAGCAAAAACACATACACCACTTCTTGCCCAGCACGACGTGTATTACCTCAAACCTGAGGACCATCTCGCGCGCGAAACCATGATTAAAATCCAGAGTGGTGGCGTCGTTGACACACTCGACGACAAGGGTGACCTCACCCCTAACTTCTCCTTCATATCGCAAGAAGAAGCGAAGGTGCTCTTTGCGGAGACACCCGAAGCGCTCACGAACAGCGTGAAAATTGCTGAAGCATGCAACGTAATGCTCGAACCCGGCAAGACCTGGTACTTCCCTGACTACAAAATCGAAAGTGGCAAAGAACCTGATGATGAACTTACCGAACTCGCATACAAAGGAATCACGTGGCGCGGACTCTCGCTCGACGACACGGTCGTAAAAACACGTCTCGATTACGAGCTCGGCGTCATCAAAATGAAGGGATACGCAAAATACTTCCTCGTGGTGGGCGACCTCATCCGTGAAGCACGCGAACGAAAAATACTCACCACCATTCGAGGTTCAGTTGCAGGTTCCCTCACGACGTACGCGCTTGGTATCACAAACGTAGACCCACTCGAATACAAACTTCCCTTTGAGCGTTTTCTTAATCCCGAACGTCCTTCAGCACCTGATATTGATATGGACTATGCCGACAACCGTCGTGACGAAATCATCGACTACGCGCGCGCGAAGTATGGTGCGGAGAACGTAGCACAAATCGGCACGTTCGGAACCATGATGGCGCGCGCTGCGGTACGCGACGTCGCGCGCGCACTCGGGCACCCCTACGCAACCGGCGACCGCATTGCAAAACTCATTCCCATGGGAAGCCAAGGGTTTCCCATGACGATTGATAACGCACTCAAAATTGAGCCAGACCTTGCTGAGTTATACAAGAAAGATACCGAGACGCGTGAGGTCATTAACCTTGCACGGCAAATCGAAGGGCGCGTGCGGCACGTCGGTGTGCACGCTGCCGGCGTCGTCATTGCTCCACGCCCACTTATCGAATTCGTCCCCGTGCAGCCTGACCCTAAATCAGGAAAACTTATCACGCAGTATGAAATGC
>JANOXF010000088.1:0-7523 GCA_031418275.1 Candidatus Kaiserbacteria bacterium | reverse complement strand
ATTCCAATAGACCTGAAAGACTCTCCGCCCTCGTGTTCACGAATGACATCCTGAGCACCCTTTACATGTGCCATGACTTTTCCGAGATTAATCGCACCACTAAGCTCTACACCGTACTCAGTGACTTCTTGTGCACTTTTATGCATACGAGCTACATGAATGAGCGCTTTTGATGGAACACAGCCAGTATTGAGACAATCACCACCAATATGTTCATCACTTCGGTCGATGAGGAGCACCGTGAGGCCAATACTATTCATGAACGAGGCAATATTGAGACCGCCTGACCCCGCCCCAATAACTATGATGTCGAATAGATTCTCCCTTTTCATGATGCACGCATTAACGATTTACATTATATCTTTTCAATACCAGTTTCCCTAAAAATGAAAGCGCAATGATGAGCACAAGCGCACCTCCGATTTTTATTGGACTGAGCATCGAGAGTGAGTCGCCAAAATATACATAGGTGAACGTACCAGGAATAATGCCGAGGAGCGTCCCGAAAAAGTAGTCCCTTAGTGAGACTTTTGTAAACCCGAGCGCAAAATTCAATCCGTTAAATGGAAAGAGTGGGACAAATCGCAAAAATAAGACCGCGAGGAATCCACTGGCTGCGATTTTTTCATCGTAGGCTTGTAATTTCTGTGACACTTTTCCTGTACCATACGATAGGAAACGATGCCCAACCATTCGTGAAAACAGAAACGCGAGTAGTGCCCCGATAGTGGCCCCAATGACCGTATAAAGTGTTCCGTACCATGGACCAAACAGCGCTCCGCCAGCGAGCGTTATTGGACTACCTGGAATAAACAATAGCGATGCAAGGGCATAGAAACCTATATATATTACTGGTGCCAATGGACCGAACCCGAGTACGCTCGCTTTCAAGCGTTCTCCTTGAAACACGTTTACCACACCTGACTGATGTAGAAGGACTAATACTCCTATGAGGGTCAATAGGCCGACGCCGAGAATAACGTACTGTAATCGCATGCTATACCTGTGAGAGTAGGTACTCGTACCCTTCCTTTTTCATATCAGCTTTTGGAATAAATCGCATCGCAGCAGAATTCATACAATACCGCTTTCCTCCCCGATCAGCTGGTCCATCGTCAAATACGTGCCCTAAGTGCGAGTCCGCATAGCGTGAGCGCACCTCAGTGCGTGTACTGAGGAACCCTTTGTCTACCTTTAGTGTGAGCACGTCGTCTGAAATTGGTTTCACAAATGACGGCCACCCTGTACCTGAATCAAATTTATCTTTTGAGAAATAGAGCGGTTCTCCAGAAACAACATCAACATAAATGCCTTCCTCATGATTCTTATCGTATTCATTTTTGAAGGGTGACTCTGTTCCCTCTTCCTGAGTTACTTTAAATTGTAGCGGTGTTAGTTTGGCCTTCAATACTGCTTCAGCTGGTTTTACAAAATTATTCCATGACATAGTGTTAAATTGAGTTATTTCATTACTCATTCCCTCTTTGACCATTTGTGCAGATTGTGGAACTTCAAATTTTGATGCCCGATCCCCCCACGTTTTCTCGATGAAAGCAGTGCGTCCTGAACCTGTTCGATAATATCCATATTTAAGCGAATTTTTTTTTGCATAGTCCTGATGGTACTCTTCTGCTGGCCAAAACTTCACCGTTGGAATAACAATGAGCGGGAGTGGTTTCTCAAATACCTTCATCGCATCAACTGCTTTAATGACTCTAAGTGCCTCAGCTTTTTCAGTATCATCTGCGTAGTAAATAGCGGGAGCATATTGTGGACCTCGATCATTGAATGACCCAGAAGCATCAGTGGGGTCGCCATGCTTAATAGTGTATTCAACAAGATTTGCATAACTCACAATACTTGGATCGTAAGTCACGAGAACGACTTCACGATGCCCCCCGGTAATGTAATCCTGATACGTTGGATTTTTTGAAGTTCCACCAGCATATCCTGAAACCACGTTATGTACACCCGTAACTTTTTCTAAATCTGATTCCGCACACCAGAAACACCCATTAGCAAGAAGCGCTAATTTTTCAGAAGGAACGGGGATACTTTTTATATTTACGGGCGCATTTTTTTCTTTATGGACCTCCTCGTCTTTCACCATTGGAATAGTAGTTGTCGGGCTCATGAGCTCTTCGGCGTCTATTTCTGTGCTATCAACAGACAAAGTGACTGGTGCTGCAATATCACTTTGATTTTCAAGATTTGCTTGGGTAAGGGCTTCGGGAGTTGGCTTTTGTGCATTTTGAAGGAATAAAAATACAGCACTGAAAGTTAAAACGATTCCCAAACTAACGATTATTATTTTAGATCTCATTAGGATAGTATATACCTTAGAAACTAAATGTAAAGAATACTTTACATTCCAGTTGTTGATAATCCTACTGAAATCGTTCTGAGTAAAAACGTGATATGAGCTTTACGAGTACCATTGTGCCAAGAGTGAGAGATATCCATGGATCAATTTCGTGCGCTAAGCCCTGAGTAACCAAAGCAACGGTGAGAAGGACGATGCCAGAGAGATACGCTATGCGTCCTGCGTTCATGCGGTGTATTGCTTCACGCTCGTCAGGAGCCCGTTCGTACATTACAAATCCTGCCCATATTGCGAGGAGCACTGTAGCTCCAAGAAGTGCCCCCATCTGAGCTCCCATCGGCATCCAGAGCATGAACGGGTCAGAGAGTAGTGTGAGACACGCAATGAGGAGAGTAGCGATACTAATGTGTATGGTTTTATTTTTCATAACTAATATTAAATATATCTTCAACGGATACTTTGAAGACAGAGGCAATTTTGAGCGCCAATAATACTGAAGGGGTGTAATTTCCCTTTTCAATTGAAATAACCGTTTGCCGGGTAATACCAAGCTTCTGAGCTAACTCTTCTTGGGTTAACTTTTTCTCGGTACGTAAGGCATACACAGTGTTTGAAATAAATTCCCCCATGTCATTACTGAATGTATGTAAGAATACAAAGCTGATCAAGGTATGTCAATCTAACTTAACATTAAATTCACACATACTACATATGTGCTACAACAAACGTGCTGGTGGGTAAGATTATTCCATGCGTTACTTACAATCGCCGAAGACACGAGTGCTTTCCTCAAATCTGCAGGTATGGTGTGCACGACACCTTGCGAAAGTCTGTTGAACATCAGTCCAGTATAGCAAAGAGAACAGTGACTAGTATCATCTGAATAAGAATCGCCAAAAGGAGTTTCTTAAGACCAGTAGTTGGATAGCTGAGTGCATATACCGACAATGAAATGCAATACAGAATACCCGCCAGCACCACAACAATGAGAAGGTTTGGACCCTCAGGATCACCAAAAGACACGAACATCGTTCGTGAGCACGCGATAGATGTTATGCCTAGGATTAGTAGTGAAATCTTTTTTGATATGAAATACATCTCTGTAATTAGAATAGAAAATCCACGTACTAACCGTCTGGGACGATGTTGGGACTATTGTGCACCCGGCATTTTAGCTGTAAATGTAAACAGTTCCCAAACATGCCCATTAATGTCACGAAAAGCTTTTCCATACATAAAGGCATCTGATTCTGGACTCGCCTTTGTCGAGTCTGTAGCACCAGAAGTAATAGCTTTTTCAAAAAAAATATCTACTTCATCTTTTGAATCAAACTGTAGTGCAATAGTTAGATTATTATTAATTACTTCAGGATTACCGCTCACAAAAGTTGCAAACCGTTTATCCTCTAACAACATAACAAAAGTATTTTCATTGATTCTTGCATTGGTGGTATCTTCACTACTAAATTGTTTGTTCTTTTCCATCCCCAGAGAAGCAAAGAATTCATCAGTGTCAGCCACATTCCTAATCGGTAGATTGATGTATGTATTTTTCATATATAAAATATCAACAATTCAACTTCTAACCCCGTCGCGCTGCATCAATGGCGGTGACGTCGATTTTTTTCATAGTCATCATAGCGTCAAAAGCACGTTTCGCTTCTTCTCCACCAACTGCGAGCGCTTCTATTAAGGTGCGTGGTGTAATCTGCCATGATACTCCAAAGCGGTCCTTACACCACCCGCATTCACCCTCCCGTCCACCATTCTGAACGATCGCGTTCCAATAGCGATCCGTTTCTTCCTGATTATCCGTTGCCATCTGAAAGGAAAAAGCTTCACTTTGCTTAAACACAGGGCCGCCATTCAGACCGATACAGGGAATTCCGCAGACTGTGAATTCTACGGTTAGCACGTCGTCCTTCTTGCCACCGGGAAAATCACTGGGCGCACGGAAAACACTGGTGAGTTTGCTATCCGGAAAAGTAGCTGCGTAAAAATTCGCGGCATCTTCTGCATCCTTATTAAACCAGAGACAAATGGTGTTTTTAGATATCATATTTTAGGACTTTCTTAAACTTTATTTATTTGGATTAAATTCTATGATCCACTCAATACCGTATGTATCTCTGAACATTCCAAAGTAGGTTCCCCATGCACTATCACCCATTGATACCTCTACGTACCCTCCCGTCGAGAGACCATCAAATATTCTCTCAGCTTCTTCTTTACTCTCTACACCTACATGGATTTTACTTCTATTTTCATTTTCACTGACTTTTCCCATAAATTCGGGTACATCATTTCCTATGAGCGTATGTGCGGCACTAATAGTCAACATAATCTGCATAATTTTGTTCGCATCAGCATCTCCAACGGGAAATCCAGGGCCTGCAAGATCTTTGAAACGAACCACTTTTGTAAACTCGCCACCAAAAACAGATTTATAAAAATTAAACGCTTCTTCGGCATTACCATTAAAATTAATCCAAGGGCATATTGTTGTCATAAGTATAATTATACAATTTTTTAAAGCTTTAACTATCTAAGATAGTTTACCTTTGCTGACCGTCTGGGACGATGTTAGAACTATTTTAATCTAGAGATGTTGAGGGTGCTACCAAGTAGCACCCCATTTGCCCAGTAAGCGCCAGTGTCACCGGCTGGTAGCAGGTCGTAAGTCGCATCAAATCCGTACGCAGCGTGATTTGCCGAGATGATTTTTGAACCATCAAAGAAATCCCCCTCTATAAGGTCACCAACAGTACGCCCATCGGTGGTGGGGTGCAATGGGGAAGCTTGCAGTCTCCGACCATCATCTAAAGTCAGATCTACTACTTCGTGATTTAACGGTACGACAGTCTTACTGATTTTAACCACTGGCTCCAACACTCGCGCACCAGCCTGAGTTTCTGACCAGACGAGCATTCCGACTTTTATATCTTGAACGGGAACAGAACCTTGTTGGGTGTCTATCAGAGTATCCTTTGCAAGACATATTGGACAAATTTTATTATTGTCTATTTCCTCAGAAAAAATTGCTGTGTCTCCCGTAATCTTTTTGAGAGTCAAACTTACTGTACAGCCATTGCTCGCTGTTTCACCAAACTGTAAAGTAATAGGTTGCCCCTGTTCTGTCGCAATAGGATACTCTCTGAAATTAAGTCCAGTGATGTATTCTGGATGGATTTTTTGTAGTAGCAAAGAACCCCTCCGTTCTCCTTCTTTTAAAAGAATTTCTGATTCATGTGGACACCGTAGCACCATGCCACACATGGTTTGTGCATTATAGTTTGGTCCTGCAACATAATTGCATCCTTGAGGAGGCGCCGCGTAGTCACAAATAGCTAGTGGAGGTTTTACTTCAGGACATGGCGTGAACTCACACTTTGTACCTGTACGACTTACATACGAGCCGTCTGGACAGAGTTTTGCCTCCTCTGTACAAGCAACTGGCTTGGGGACGGGTTTGGGGGTAGGTATTGGTTCAGTTGAGGTAATTTTTTTGGTAATGGTGAATATCCCCTTCATATTATAGTTTTGCCACTGATCTGTACTGAGAGACTCTTTATACATAAAGAAACCGTCAGCAACGATGTGAGCCCCTTTTTGAAATTCTTCCATCGCTCCAGCTGATTGTCCGAAGTTAACCATGTAATACACGCCATCGTCCGTCAAGAGACCGAAGACACACTCTTCTGGTGCCGTTTTTGTTTTGTTCAAATAGGGCAAGCACACATATGTACCGGAGAGCGTGATGTTTGTCGGTACTGAATCCACTGGTGCTATAGCTTCCTTTGATAAAAAGTGAGATACCGCAATAGAGCCCACACCTATGAGAGCAAGCGTACCAATAATTATAAGAAAGAGTTTGGCAAGTTTCATTTTTTGTATTCAGTTAAGCCAGGATTTTTCTCGGCGTCCTTCAATACCTTCCCCAGTACTGGAAAATTCACATCCTCGAGTTTCTTAATATTGATACAACTCTTACCCACTTTTACTTTCCCCAGTTCGTGTTTGTACTTTTCAGCAACATATACTCCACGCTCTATAGAGCACACATACACACTCACATACTGCGCACGGTACGCGAGCGCAATAATCGGCCACTCAATTGCTTCATGTTTATAATTTCTACCCACGAACGTACCGTACCCAATCATGTTGGTAGCAAAATATGGTTTAAGTTTTGGTACTGTCGTTTGGATAAATGTATGCAAAGTGAGCACCATCTCTTTCCTCTCCGCTGGAACAGTCTCAAGATATTCCTTCACGGTCTTTGCTTTTGTCGCTTTAAACATGTTCATATAATTCATTTTATCAGAAAATGCCACCCTTTTGGAGCGGTTCCGGTCTGGTACGCCTAGGGCGTCTTTCGTAGCTGTATAGTGACTTTTTGATGCAGTTCGGACTCCGAACCTCTCTCAAGTTTGCTGGCCGTCTGGGACGATATTGGAACTTTCTTAACCTCAATCCTTCACCACCTTCCTTTCGAGACAAAAGACGAGGCCTCTCTCTCTCTGATCTATCGGTGCATAACTATTTAGAGCGCCTCTATTGCAGCAACAGCTTTCTCAAGTCTTTCTGCAGGTGTGCCGGTAACCACAATGAAATTCTTCTTTTCTTCCGTGAGGCGCTCAATAAAGCGCGCGTGCATGGCATGACGAACATGTTCACCGTCACGAAGCCCGTCATCTTCAAACGGAATCTCGTCGCCGGTAACGATGTAGAGATCGTAGTGTCGACGATTGGCAATAGTCTCAACCTCGTTCGAGCGTGTACCCATGTATCGTTCGTGCCAAATTGAGGTTGCAAATGGATCGGTGTCACAGATTACAAGACCATTCGACGCTTCAGCGAGCCTATCCTCAAGTTCGCTCTGTGCTTCTGCAATATGAATGAATTCGTCTGTTCTCCATGCCGCATGCTCATCACCATGAATCTTTCCCATAGAGTACATACGTCCATCTTCAGGAACCCAAATCGTGTGATAGTACTTTGCGAGCGCCATAGAGAGCGTTGTGGTACCGGTCGATTCTGCACCAAGGACACAGACTCTTCGCGCAAAGTATGCACAAACACAGGGCTCAAGGAACTCCGCATACTTCACAGGATCACTTCGCACCATCGTTGCCGAAATGGGAACATGGGTACGATCTCGATCAACAAGCACATGTACGGTTCCCATGAACGATGCGTA
>JANOXF010000087.1:0-5086 GCA_031418275.1 Candidatus Kaiserbacteria bacterium | reverse complement strand
CTATTTTTGCCGAGAGCAAAAGTGAGTATTTCAAAACCCACGAGCTGCTTCAACTATTGTGTTTATTGACCCAAGAATTGCTTCGCGCACATCGGTATCAGTAATGACGACTTCGCGTGGCAATCCGGTTACCACATCTCTTCCGCGCACAATGAGTTCCTTTGACTCACTATGCTCTTCGACCGAGGCGAGTGTTATCTTTGTATCCTCTGCGGTTCGGTCGCCCACGAGCACTTTAAATTGATCGCGGATATAGCTCATTATATCTTGACTGAGACGATCTCCCGCAACACGAAGATTCCTTGCGGTTACAATGCCATTTAAGGAAATTACGGCAATGTCTGTCGTTCCTCCCCCAATGTCGATAATCATGCTTCCGATTGGCTTGTGTATGGGGAGTTTTGCACCGATTGCTGCTGCAATTGGCTCCTCGATGAGGTACACATCACGCGCGCCGGCATTGCGCGCGGCGTCGCGCGCCGCGCGCATCTCTACTGAAGTAATCCCCGAAGGCACACCAATGAGCACACGCGGGGCGATGAGGGAACGCGATGTACTCCGCACCTTACCGATGAGGTACGCAAGCATTTCTTCCGTCACCTCGAAGTCAGAAATGACTCCATCAACAAGCGGACGAACCACCTCAACGTAGTGCGGTGTGCGCCCGAGCATCGTCTTCGCTTCATTTCCGACTGCAACGAGCTGACCAGTCTTCTTGTTAATGGCGACGATGGTCGGTTCATTGAGCACAATACCTTTACCCTTCACGTAGACGAGCGTGTTTGCAGTGCCAAGGTCGATGCCGATGTCAGTCGAAAGCGATCCGAATATGGTCTGTATGAATGAAGATGCCTTACTCATTATTCAACATCGGTAGTACAAAATTTCTGATAGAGTTCTTCCTCAGTGAGTTTCTTCACTTCGCCAGTGTGTCGCTCTACTACCTCGAACATTCCCTCCTCTTTTCCTCGCTTACTCACCACGACACGGTATGGAATACCCATGAGATCGCTATCGGCAAATTTGTGTCCGGCGGTCTGGTCACGATCGTCGAAGAGCACCTCAGCGCTCCCCTTCACGAGTGACGCGTAAATACCTTCAGCCCAATCACGGACCTCGCCGTCTTGTTGGTTAAGGAGTACGAGGTGAACCGTAAAAGGTGCAACGACCGCGGGAAGCACCAACCCTTTTTCATCAGCGAACTTCTCTGCAATGACCCCGATGAGTCGAGTAACCCCAATACCATACGAGCCCATCCACACGGGTGTTTCTTCACCAGTTTCATTCTTAAAGGTTAACCCGAGGCTCTCGGCTTTCTGACGACCAAAGTTGAAGATGTTGCCTACTTCTGCAGTCTTCACTTCGGTAAGTTCATCACGCGTAACACCGAGCTTAGTAAGCGTCTCTTCGTTTAACACTTCTTCGTTAATAGCGATTCCATTCTCTCGGTTAATGTAGATAACATCTTCTCCGGCGGCGCAAACTGTCTGGAACTCATGGCTAAACTGCGTGAATGCGCCGCCGGACGCAAACGTCACAAATGTATCTTCACCGAGCCCCAGGCGTTCATACACGCGCTTGTACGCCTCAATCGTCGCATTGTAGAAGGCGGTGTGGTCCTCTTCACCAACTGAGAATGAGTACATGTCTTTCATGACAAACTCTTTGCCACGCATCACACCACTCTTCGCACGGAGCTCGTTTCGAAGCTTTGTTTGAAACTGATACACGTACATGGGCAAGTCCTTGTAGCTCGCGATGTAGTTCTTCATCATCTCGCCAATCGGCTCTTCATGACTCCAGCCAAATCCAACATCACCTCCTGACTTGAGTGACGACTTAAACCACACGTCTACTTTCGTATCGTCCCACCGGTCGGTTTTCTCCCAAAGCTCTTTTCGCTGCAGACTCGTCATAATGAGCTCCTGTCCACCAATGGCGTTCATCTCTTCGCGAACAACTGCCTTTATCTTCTCGAGCATGCGAAGACCTAAGGGGAGGTATGCATATACGCCCGCCATTTCTTTATGCACATAGCCAGCACGAATGAGGAGTTGTGCATTCAGTGATGCCTCGTCAGCAGGTGCTTCCTTGCGTGTTTTAGTGAAGAGCTTTGATTGACGCATAAAAATGGATGAACATTACAACAGGCGAACAAAACACCGCTCGCCGAGCGAGTTTTCTACCTCGAATAATGGTCCCATTCTATAGGTAAAGCCCCCGTGGGTCAAAAAATCGACCAAATGTAGGGGAGAACTGAATCGATGTTCGGACAAGGAAATCTGCCGAACCGGTTAAATCAATTTTGAGATGTCGTTCCAAGTGACAACAACCATAAGAAGAATAAGGAGGAAAAACCCAACTGTATTCATAACCTGTGTCGCACGAACGGGCATCGGTCGCCTGGTAATTGCTTCGATTCCTACAAAGAGGAGGCGCCCTCCATCAAGTGCAGGGAACGGGAGGAGATTAATAACCGCAAGGTTGAGTGAAATGAATGCGGTGAACATGAGAAGTGCTGAAAAACCAAATGCAGATGCTTCACCGACGAGACCCACGATGCCCACAGGACCTGCAACTTGTGAGAAATCAGCACGTCCCATGACCGCATCTCGTGCGAGTCCATAGATACCTACTGCAATATCATGTGTGCTCGTAAGCGTATGAGTGAATCCTTTGGTCACCGCATCAATAAAGGAATACTGAATCTTATCTACCAGGGTAAGTCCAACACCAATCGCGACGCGCTCTGGCTCAGCAGCAATAACTCCTTTCTCTGGAACAATTGTCGCGAGAAACAACTCACCACCTTTCGTATATGCAATCTGTACCGGCTCTGTCCCTTCCCTGCCTACAAACTCACTGAATGACGATGGGTTGAGTGTGGTGAGTTTCTCATCTCCACGACTCACTGCACTAACCACAACACCTTGGGGAAGTTTTGCCTTTCCAGCAGGACTTTCGGACATAACATTCGTAATAATGAGACGCGCATCCTTACTAGCCTCATTTTCATCAACCGCCTGTTCTATACCGGACATAAATGCGGTTGTGAAAAGAAACCAGGCAAAAAGCACATTCATAGAAACCCCCGCAACGAGCACGAGCGCCTGTGCCCATTTACGTTTCCCTGTAAATGAACGACTAAAGTCGTTCGACTCGTGCGCAGCTTCTGCATCTTCACCATAAATCTTTACGAAACCACCAATCGGAAGCACATTAAAGGTATATTCAGTCTCCCCTTTCTTAATGCCAAAGAGCTTCGGCGGGAATCCAATACCAAACTCATCAACGCGCATTCCCGTGAGCTTTGCGGTGATATAGTGTCCCCACTCATGTACGAGTACAAGTAGAAAAAGCACCCCAAGAAATATAAGTACTGACATACTATTCGTTTATTTCTTTCTCCTTGAGTTCGTAATGCCCCTGGAGTGCATTGTTACGTGCCTCAACTCGCCGCTGAAGGTCCTCTTTCGCAGTGAACTTCTCGTCTTCGCTCAAATCTCCATTTTTTAATAGTGCATCTATTTCTTTCATTGCTTCGTCACGAGCAGCACGAATCGAGACACGCGCTTCCTCCAACTTCGCTTTTGCGATACGAAGAAGCTGTATACGTCGCTCACCAGTGAGTTCAGGAAAGATAACCCGAAGCCCACTACTATCGGACACTACGGACATACCAAGGTCAGCGTCGATAATTCCCTTCTCTACCGAGCGCACAAGGCTCGCGTCCCACACAGAAATACGAAGCGTACGTGCATCCTCAGCATTCACTGAACCCACTTGGTTAATGGGGACCTTTGCTCCATATGCTTCAACCTGCACAAAATCGAGGAGTGCTGGAGTCGCACGTCCGGTGCGAATACCCGAAAACTCACGACCGAGCCAGGTGTCAATTTCTGCGGACCTCGTTTCAAATCGTTTAAAGTCGTATACCATAATTTCCCTATTCTACCGTATTACTGCCGTGTTCTCAAAGGTATTACTCAAAAAGGAGTGCGAGATGCTCAAGTATCATCTTTCGTGATGCTCCTTGCGTATCATAAAACGGACGGAGTTCGTCGAGTGTTTTCAGTACTGACATGTTCTTCTCTGCATATGCTTTCTCTTCGATAGCGCGCATAATCGCACGTGCCCACACATCATCTTTGTTCTTCATTCGCTCAGCAATAAACGTGAGACGTTTCACAACCGGTAGAGCAAAAAATTCTAAGCACGCAGCATCAGCAACTTGGACATCTTCCCGCGCGACGAGAGTGAGTCTCGAACGCACTGTCGGTATGAGGAGTTCTTCGCGATCGATAATAATATAAAACTGTGCCGTCACGGGTGGCTCCTCAAGGAGCTTGAGGAGTGCATTCTGTGCATCGAGGGTAAGTTGTCCATACGCAATTACGAAAGAACGCTTATCCACGTGTACGGGCATGAGGTACGCTTCATATATGATTGAACGCACTTCATCAATACCCATGCGTACCCCGCGATAGTGACGTACGTCTTCTGATTCAGCACGAACATTTTCGGGTAACACTGAACATGCCCATGCGTATGAACCTATGAGTAGCTGTGCGTGGTGCATACAATAATGCTCCTATTCTATAGGATTTAGAGGATAGGGGAAATTTATTAGTATTGAGACACTCTGATTCACTAAGAGCAATGTCAGCTCACAATGATTTCCCCGTGCTTTCGCTTCATGATACGCTGTGCGACCCTGCGCAGGTAGTGTTCAAATGTCTCAGTAGGTGTGTACGAAATACCCTGCTCGTGCCGCCATGCATCAACGTAGTTTTTAACTGAGTGAGCGACTTTATGATTAGCATTTTCCCAGCGGCTTGAAAGTACCTCGCCCATGGTGAGTGATGCAATTTGCTGGTATACCGGGTGATCCATACCTCCAGGCCCCATGCCAAAGAGCCCACTTGAAGAGAAGATATTCCACTCATGGAGTAACTGGGCGAGCGCTGCAGTAACCTCTTTTGACATGAGTTCAGATTGTGGTGTCCCCAGAGTAACACCGGTCATGGGAGACTCAGGACGTCTCATGACTGAAGCAGTGCTAAGGTCATCGGGAACAGTGTGTGCG
>JANOXF010000086.1:0-21990 GCA_031418275.1 Candidatus Kaiserbacteria bacterium | reverse complement strand
TGAGGTTGTTGCCCGTACGACGCGCTTGTATACGTGGTCCCGTGCCGAACGTTGAGACACGCGCTGCAGTCGACCATGTAGCACCATTCCATGACTGGTACGCAACCGCGGTCGTTGTCGCATACACCGCAGTGAGGTATCCATCGCGACTACCTCCAACTTCATATGCACAATCAATAGGACGGTCGTTATAGATATCCCCTGTGCCCCACGTAGCATAGTGCTCAAGAAATGCCACCGGCCAGGATGCGCCCGTCCATCGCACGACACCAATGTCTCTGTCTTCATCCACATAACAGAGTGCCAGATTATCGGTACCGTCGTCTGCAACGATAACACCAGCTTCAAAATCGTCACCGAGTGCCACGGCCACAGGAACAGTCCATGTTGCGCTTCCCCACGCAGTCCATGTAAAACTTGAGTTCGCGCCGTTTGATACAGCGATGACTGCCTGATTACCGCTATCTTCATACTCTGCGGCAATTCCTTCATGGTTTGTCTGTGTTCCTTGCATCGATCCGAGTACCTTTCTATTTGTACCCCAGGCAGAACCGTTCCAAACAAGCGTCTCGTATGCGGTACCCGACGTGTCCCTCGAAATCAGGATGATTTCATCTGAGGTTGGATTTGAAATGAGTTTTACCCAACCACAACTATTTCCTGCAGAGAGATCAACGGTACCTCCACTCACCCATGCTGTTCCATTCCATACATAATACGCTGGATCAGCATCGCCATCACAGGTCACCACCACAGCATCGCCGGAGGTCTGTTCGTATGCAATATCAAATCCACGCATGTTGGTATTTACGATACTCGTTGTGACTTCCTGGAGGTTCCCCCACGCACCATTTCTAAATACCTGAATATTCACATCGGCATCGGTACCGAGTGTCCCCGTAATGTACTCATTTTCGATGGGTGAACCTCGTGTCACCACCCAGTTGATTGACGCCCCTACAGAGAGCGCGTTTGCTTCACTCCCCCATATTGTTCCATCCCACTCTCGATACCGCGGAGTCGTGATATTTCCTTCAGCGTATACTATAAGACTCTCGTCTGAAGTCGTTGCCACGGTGACCGTGTTCGCCGCAAGCGCAAGGGTGCCCGAGAGTACATCGGTACTAAACTGCGATTGTGTTGTTTGGAACCACGTGGATACAGTGACTGAGGTATCGACTGTAAAACTCCGCGGGCTTGTGTAGAGCGAGAACTGATTACTTCCTAATGGATCGCGCGCGCGTACACGCCACCAGTACGTCGTTGTATTCGTGAGTATATCAACCGGTTGTACAGTAAATTGGATAGTATTTCCTGAAAAGAATGGCGAAAAATCTCCCCCATTGTCTATATTTATGAAACCCGTACTCGACGCTGAATTTCGGGTCGTCGATGCCGCAAAATCATAACTCGTTGACCATTGAACTTCATACACGAGGTCGTCTCCCTGCGGGTCGGTTGTCTCAAATTCAAAGGTCGGCGTTGTCGTGGCTACTTTCTCGCTTGAAAACGGTGCACTCAAGGTTGGAGTGACAATACGGTAGCCCCACGTAATGGTCCAATCATAGAGGAGTGGGCTACCACCACTGTTCGTAAAGACACCGACAATACGAATGAGACTGTATGTATCGGTATCGAGCGAGAGCAAGCTGATGGGTGAGGTATCAAAACCAGCTGCATTTCCCGAGAGATCAGCATCTGGAATATTTTGCCATGTACCAAGACTCTCACTGTAATACTGAATGCGATACTTTATGTCTCCCACCGTCTCATCGTCATTCCAAGACAATGAGCCCCACGCATTTCCTATAGTTGCATCCGTAAAGTCAATTTGTGAAGAAGTGGTCGTACCTGTAGTTGATCCGACTAACAGTTGCACCAAGTCAGTTACGAGCGCGTCAGTTCCCACAAGGGTATCGGTATCAAACTGCTCCTCCATTGTCTGGAACCATGCACTCGTTGTAAAACTCGTATCAATAGTGAAACTCTCTATCGTTGACCATGAACCCCAATTATTTGACCCGGTAGGATCTTGCGCACGTACGCGCCAGTAGTACGTTGTCCCATTCGTGAGGCCGGCAGTGAGCGAGAAACGAATCGTCTCACCATTTCTATACGGATCTTTATCAGATGGTCTCGTAATATTTGAAAACTGTGTTGGATTTGAGGCGGTGTTTTTATCTACATCAATCGAACCGAACGTGTAGTCATTATCAATTTGAATCTGATAGGTGAGCGTATCAGATTCAGGATCAGAAGCAGCAAACTCAAATTGTGGCGTCGTCGTGCCCACTTTCTCATTATTAAAAAGCTTATCAAGCACGGGTGCATTCGGCGCGATATTTGTAACGAGCATCGGGTACTGCGTATATGCAAAGAGTGCGGTGTTATCTGTTTTCACCATCCTGAAGCAGTAGGTAGTATTGGGAACTGCACTATTCTGCTTAAGCACATAATCCCATTCACCTTCCTGACCAATGCCAATTGCGTTCGGTAATACTGCGGTTGGATTTTGTTCTTCGTACGTTTCAAAGTAATCCGTACCGGTGAGGGTTGAGGAAGAGAGTGTGGTACCATCGCTCGGACTCGGGTTGTCATAGCCAATCCATGCGACCGAGGATGTTGCCGAACCAACATCGGTCCATGTTGCAATTGCCGTACAGACGCTTGTGGTCGTTCCAAATTGGAGTTTAAAATCTTCACCCGTAGTCGTTGAATTCGTTACATTGAGCTGCATACGGAGTCGAATTACATCAGTATTCTTGAGGGCGGTGAAAGACGCATCGATTGCTTCGTTCTCTCCGACACCATCAGTACCGGAAGGCCAGGCGTCCGTGGGTGTAATAGAATCTGTATTTGCGTACCACCAAAACGCTGACTGAGTATAGACCGGGACGAGGCCGAGGTATTTTGCATAGATAACCGTCACGGACGGAGGCGAGTTTGATGCAGTAGTAAAGTTGGTAAAATCAACGGTGTGTGTGTGGGTACTCGGTACTCCCGTTGCGCCCGTACGCCCCGACGTAGAGGCTGACGAGCTACTCGTTGTCGCACTCATGTCGACGTGAGTATGTGTGTCGGCGCCACCGGTCGTTCCGTATGTTGCAGAACCTTTTATAAATTTGTCATAGAACGGATCCCCGGCTTGCGCTGAGCGGTTAAGCCAACCCGCCGGTGGAGTATCGCTCCACATAGCAACAGCTGATAATGGTGTTGCAGTGGCCGTTGATGACGTAGCAAAGATAACTTCAATGTAGGGAGGCTCATGGTTTGCGACAACGGTCGAGGTGCTCAGTGTGTGCGTATGTGTATTGATTGCAGGAAGCGGACTTGCTTGCGTACCGCCCGCACGATTGTTGTATGTTGAACCCGTTGTCGAACTCGTCGTACCGACCATTGTATGAATGTGGGTGTTAGTACTACTACTTGTTATGGTGTTTTCTCCGCGCGGGTACCGAGCATCAAGTGGAGTGTACTGTGCCCACCCAGACGGGAGCGTACTATCAAACACAAGGACAGCACCTGCCGGAATTGTTGCGGGAGTTCCGGCACTATTGTTTTGAATAACACGAAGCTGACGATACGCGGGTAGTGTCGTCGTACTTCCGATAGTTGGTAGAAGTGAATGTCCGTGTGAAGAAATACTGACGCTCGTACCCGCATTATTTTCTGAACTCGACGCAGTTGTAGCGTTCACGTTAGCGGTCACCGTATGGGTCGATGTTGCGATGCCTGCCGTCGTACCGTACGTCGAGCCCCCCTTCGGGAAACGCTGGTAAAAGGTACTCGTCGAGGTGCACGAGATACAGGTCCACCCTGAGGGGATGGTCGCACCATCTGTCCAAAACACAATCATGCTCCCCGTTGCGTCAGACGCAATCTGCCATGCGCGGTGTTCCGTAAATGCCATTGTAGAGACACTGTTTGTCTCTGTCGTAATACTTGCTTGCACCGGAGTCTCATTCGTTGGAACCAAATCAAATGTCTGGTCCGGAGTATCTTGAACGGTCGGTATCGTATCGAGAGGTTGTGGAGTAATCTCCTCTACAACAGGTGGCTCTCCTGTGTTCACCGGAGGAGAAACGTCCTCACCCACTGACGCATCGGGTACTACCTCAGGCGGAATCTCCGGTGACGGAGGAACAACTGGCGATTCATTCTCGCTTACGCTAGTCGCTGTTCCCATACCTGACTCGAGGACTTGCTCGGTGAGAGGAGGAATGTCAGGAGTACTCGTACTCAGAGAAGTCACTGGTGTACCACTCAGTGTTGCAGGACCAAGTGTGTAGAGGAATGGAGAAATATCAGGCGCGTCGTACTCATAGGTGTATGTTGCGCTACTTCCCGCAGCGAGCGAAATATCCCAGGTAATCTCTTGATACTCACCGTAATCTATAATTGCCCCATCTGTCGAGACAATGGAGAAATCGTGAGGCACTCGTTCGGTAAGAACACCTGAGTACGGATCGTCATTCGTCACTGTGAGTGACATGGTATACGGAGCACGTGGGTAAATGCGCGTCTGCCCATTTCGCATAATACCGAGTGGTTGATGCTCCACAACTCTAAAAGTGTCTCCGGTGTGGGCAAGCACCTCCCCATCTTTACCAAGATGTTCAACATACATTTCATATTCACCTGGTACGTCAGGAGTAAAGAGTGCTGTGTAATCTGGAACATCAATGACGTTATTTCCATTACAGAGCCCCGATTGAGTAACGAGAACGCGAGATATGAATTCATTCGGGTCGATGATGTAAAGGGAGAGATTTGCATCACAGAGGGTATTCCCTCCTGGTGAAAGGGCCGCAAGCGCAATCTGTGAACTTTCACCTTGCTCATACTCAGTCTTATCAGGATTTACCGCAAGTAACCCCCACTGGAAATCAAATGAATCGGTAAATAGTTTACCTCCTTCATTGACGGTAATTTCAATCGTGTACGTTCCCGGTTCAAGATCGTCCTCTACTGCGTCAGGAATCTGAATAGTCCAAAGCCCATCAGGAGTGACGTCGAGTGTCGGCTCAATGTCAACAATACCGACTCCTTTACGAACAAAGGTTACCGACTGCACCTCAGCGAGGTTGCGACCAAATACACTGCGAAGGAATCGAATTGCGACATTCCGCTGTGATTCATACCTGAGCACAAAGGAAGGATTCTCTTCTCGGGTAAAATCGAGCGTATCACTGAGGAGCTCGTGTATATGAGGGAGTGCAAGCGTATCAAACGCTGCAGGGAGTAGGCGTTCACGGAGTAGCTCTCGATCAAACGTTTCAGTGTGGACCTCAAGCCACAGTGCATCAATAAATATCTTGTCTGAAGTTCCCAGTTCACCCACGTACGAAACACGGACTTGAAGATTCTTGAGTGCGTCAGCATTGGGGAGTGTCGGGAGCGCAAACAGGAAGTATCCACCATTGAGCGCATTTGAGACTTCTTCGTCTAGACTCACCTCACCCGCATTCTCCCAAGTGTCACCGAAGGTGTACTCAACGGTGAGCGCTGATGATGGCTGTATATTCTGCTCGAGAAGTGCACCAAGCGACATGCGCAGCTGCACATTGGTTATAAACTGACCTGAAGCAAGTTCTGGAATAGCAAAATCTTTGAAAGAGATTATATACGGACCATCGTCTGTCTCAGCCTGACTCACAGTATTCGGATCAGTGTCATCCGCTGCATCTACTACTGGTACTTGCTCTCTTTCTTCCGTCTGAATCGAAGACTCAGATACAGGTTCTGTGAGCGCATCATTGTGTTCTAGTGCTACCGAATCGACAGTCACTACTTCTTGTGCAAGTGGCAATAATCCAACTACTTTCTGGAAGAATCCAAATACATTATCTTGTAAAACATTCTGTGATGTCTCGGCAGGAAGAACTTCATTGAGTACCTCAACCTCAGGAGCCGTCGGTAAACTAAGTGTATCTTCAGGAAGTGGTATTGGTGTATCAGTAGTCGAATCCTCGGAGTTAATTTCATTTGGAATTACGGTATCAAGTGTCTGCTCTGGTGTGTCAATCATTTCATCAGAATGAATTTCTAATTCAGTGTGTTCAAGATACGCTGAATTATTTTTCTTAAATTCCTGATAGAGCGCATCTTCAGATACATTCTGATCGGTAACTGACTCAACATTTTTCCATGAATCACTTGATACATTTGCGGGAAATACATTAATCGTATCGAGCTTGCGTGTAAACGAAAACTGTGACTCAACGGTGGCTGTTGTACAAAGAATACTGAAAGAAAATACCAAAACTGCAATACGAGAAATTCTGAGAAGAAGTGTGATTGATGGAATGAGTGCTGTTCGAGTGAACAAATGCCTCAATGGAGTACAATTAAAACGCGCGATTACAAATTTTAGCGCTTTAAATATGGTTATTATGAATTTCTTACTTGTTTTTTGTGAGAAAAAATTCTTCAACTGAACAAGCAGCCCAAAACATTCGATTAGAATGAGGGCCGATTATAATAATAACAGAGAGAGGTGGTCCTCTCTCTGTTATAGGTGTGGATTCAGAACGTCAATTATTTCAAGATTTTACTCACATCAGTTATTTCCTTCTCAATAAGAGTCTCAGATACCTCGAGCGCCTGATTAAGACCCTCGACTGCCTCCCGTTCTTTCTTTGAAAGACGTTCACGTTTCGTAATCATATTTATTTGGTCGTAAATCTCGTCACGGAGCGCAGAGAAGATTTTTTCCATTTGGTCCTGAACTTCTTTTGTTTCTTTGCGAAGTTTTTGTTCTTTCTGCTCTGCAGCTTTTCGTATGGTGTAGAGGTACGCCATAAGTCCAATGATGATTAAGAATAGAAGTATGATGATGAGATTCTTTCCTTTGAATAGGTCGAAGAAAGAACTTTGAATAACAACCTCTTGTGGCTTTTTCCATCCGGCAGTTATGAGAAGTGGGACTGATGAAACTGTTTTATTACCAGCAAAGTCGAAAGCTGTTATATGGATAGTATACGTACCATCTTCAAGGTCTTTAATAAGGTACCCGAGCTTTGCTTCATCAGGCGTTACGGGTATTGGTTCACCATCTGCGATAGTGAGCTCATACTTTTCAATACCCGATATTAAATCCTGTGCTTCAAAATTAAGGAGTGGGAACGCAGTTGCAGAATTACCCGCGCGCACATTTATGGGGAACTTCTCTGGAGGGACGGTATCAATCATTATCTTACGATGAAGTGTTGCTCCCCAACCAACCTGATTCCTATATTGCATCGTTAGGTACTGCACTCCATCAACAAGAAGTGTCGCATTCACTGAAAGCTCTTCAAGTGGAGGCTTGTACTTAGTTACTGGTACAGCATCAGCAGAAGTAGCTATGTCGAGTGCAAGTTCGTCCACGTCAAAGGGTACTTCCCAAGTGAAAATACCAATCTTTGTTGCATACCATTTTTCAGGTTCGAGAAAGACCGCAGAGCCAACTTCAGGCGCACGTGGCGGATCGCCAAACGTAATTGCAGCATTACTTTCTTCTTTTGGCTTTTCAGTAGCAGGTGCACCGGGTGTTGCTGGTGGCGGTGTAGGAGTTGGTGGCGGGGTCACCGTGCCTGAAATGGTGTATGTTCCATTTCCTGCTCCTGTGTAGACGTTAGTGCCAAGACCATCTGCAGCAAGCACCGATGCGGTCGATACACCAACATTTCCTGTTCCCTCCGCGAGTGTCCTAAAGGTTATAGAAAGCAAGTTTGAACGAACAGAAAAGGGTGTTGGACTACCACCACCAAAGTCTATTGTCCCCGCAGTATTTGAAAAGACAGGTTCAGTTGTCCAAAGTGAAAACGCCGAACCAGTCTTCGAAATACTCACCACTGCAAATTTAGTGTTATCAAATGTGAGTTTTGCCTCAACAGCGTTGACTGATTTACCTTGAGGATTTACTTGAATTGTTGTCGTAAAGGATTGCCCTTGGGTGTAGGTACCCGTTGATGGTGAAACAGTAACTTCAGCCGCAAAAACTGATTGAGCAAGCAGGAACACACTCAGCACTATTACTGCGCATGCAAGACTTTTTTTAAAAACTAAATGAACTGAAAGAACGTGCATAAATATCGATAGGTCTATTTACCCACTCCGTGGGTTTTTTGCTCGCTGAATTTTAAGTCGAACCTTTTCCTTCTCTTCTGGTCGTAGGAGCGGTAAAACAAGTACGAGAACGCCATTTTTAACTTTAGCTTCAGCACTTGTGATATCAACACTTTCAGGCAATATAATGCGACGATAAAAGTCTCCCCACACGCATTCTTCAGTAAAAAACACGCCGTCGGGTTTCTTTTTGGGAAACGCAAGATGTTCTGGACGAAGTCGTTTCCCCTCAATTAAAACAACGTCAGCGTCACCCTCTATCGAAACATGAATATCGGAAAGTTCTGCACCAGCAGATTGTGCATACACCACAATCATGTCAGTAGTCTGGTAGACATCGACGTCGAGCTGCACAATCTTGTCGAGCGCAGTTTCTTCTTCGCTCGACTGAAGTCGCTGCTCAGTCCGAATACCCCTCCCTTTTAGTCGTTGCAAAAAGGACATATGTGAATAGTATACGATATTAATTACTATTCTTGTTCTGAGTTATGCACAAAATCGTATTCAATTCACTCACTACCAGAACAATTACAAATTCCTAAAACGTGACTGAGCATCTTAGATACGAGGCGTAAAGTAGTTTGATTATAGTAATTCTACAGATCTCGTTCGTCGCTGCGGAGCATTGAGAAAGCACACAGCGACGGACTCCAAGTTCACATATTGAGTCTTTGGCTGGTTGGACTAATTCGCCTCAAAATACATTATGAATAGGATTTTGCGACGGACTCAGAAAATATAGTCGCTTTGCTCCTTATTTTCTGGTCATCCCGTCCAGTTAAAAATCATGATCGAGAAGTCGGTCAGTGATACTTTTCCGTCACCATTAATATCTGCGGGAGGATTTGAGTTTCCTCCAGCAGTGTTCCACCAGAAGAGGAGAATCGAGAAGTCAATAAGATTTACTTTACCATCACGGTTAAGGTCTGACGATCGCGTCTGTGCAACCGCTTCTCCGACACCATAAAACGTATATCCTGAAAAATTCGTCTGAACGAGCGTTCCTCCTTCTTGTTTTGCCTTGGCGCGAACTTTGTAGGTACCTTTCTGAAATCCAACAGTATCAAGAGTCAGACTCCAGGCTCCGTTTGCATCTGAGTTTGCAGTGAGGGTCTTTAGACTTGCACTCGACTTATCCTGTTGATTCTCGATGGTAATAACGGCACTCGGTAGTGCGTAGCCTGAGATGGTCAGTGTCTGACCAGGGTCAACCGGGTTTGGGGTAACCTTGATAGACGGCATGACATTAATGTTTGAGAGCGTTGATGCGCGCGCACCGGTAACTGTGAATGTAGTGGAGAAAGTGCTTGAGCGTACTTTATTTTGGTCGATTGCGTAAATACCAAATGTGTATACACCACGAGCGATAGCATCAATTGTCACAGAGAACTCACCATCCCCTGACGCAACGACGGTATCAGTAACGACACCATCAACCAGAATGTACACTGTACTCCGTGGAAACGCATATCCAGTTATAACGACCCGCCCATCGCCACTCTGGTACGCCTTTTGCGTTCCTTCAAATCCCCCTCCTCCTCCACTTCCGTCACTACTTGGTCCACCACCAGATCCACCGCCCCCACCACTTCCCCCGCCACTTCCACTTCCAGAAGAGCCACCGCCGCCACCAGCTCCAGTACCACCTCCACTTCCCCCGGCGCCAGTACCGCCGCCACTTCCCTGACCTTCATCATCTCCATCGTCTCCAGGAATTCCTTCCGGAAAGGCTGGTACCGTGAAACTAATTAAGTAATCATCTTCATTCTCATTATCCTCATCGTCAATGCACCGAACATAGAATGTGTATGATGTGCTTGTAGCAACAGCAATATTCTTCGAATGAATCGTGGCGAAACGAGAAGAAAACTCATTTCCCATAGCAAAGTACGATGTGCCCGAGGCCATACTGTAACGACATCGTGCGAATTCATTGGTCTCAAGTGAGACTTGTACAATCACTGCAGTTCCGGAAAGTGTTCCTGTCGGAGCACCGTTAAAACGAACTGGGGGGATGAACTCAGTCGTGTCAAGTGGTCCGACCCCCACATGCTCAAGTAGTGCGATTACCCCCCGTACCTGGGAACTGTTTCCTGAAGATCCAGCCTCTATCGTGTAACTGACTGTTCCTGTTGCTGAGGGGTTTAAAATACCAAGGTCAGAGGTCGTCGCATTCGCCGTATTGTCTCCAATACGCATCCGTACTTGCGCATTTGCGGGTATCGAAACAGTACTATTGAGTGTGACTTCAATCTGACCTGACGAGCCAGGGACAATCGTGACACCGTCTTCTGTGGCACTCGGTGTGGAGGTTGCGGCACGTATGACATACCCAGAAAAACTAGCTACTGCTATTTCTACATTTTTGAAATTGAAATCAGTAGCAGGTATGGTGAATGCACCATCCTCCGGAATAAAACGAATGAATCCGCCCGCAGGGATTGCAACCGAGGTCTTAAACTCAATGGTGTGGTTTGAGTACTCGCTTGGCGCCGAATTGGAAATTGTGTCACGGTATTCGTAAATAGTTGCAGCATGAGTAACTGCTGGAATACACAAGAAAAACAAGACCGCCACAGCTACGTAGAACAGTCGTATAGTGCTATACACCAAACTCCACCAATTTCTCATGGTATCTCTCCATTGTATCGTACTGTAAACTCTATCTACCACATTACTGCGTATAACCTAGTAACAAGAAACTACTAAAATATCTTCTGTCATACATTGTCGCTCTACATATAGATTTTAGAAACATGATAGATACGTCTAGCACTTTCCTCTATGAAAGAGGAAAGTGAGACGGAAATTCGGCATTGTCGCTACTCAAACTATATGGAGTAAATTGAAGAAGCGAGACTTAGACAAGTGTTGGACTTGTCTGTTCCAGCGATTTGCCCTAGGGAGGGGCAAATCGGGAACGAAATTCGCAATAGTCGCTACGCTCGTTTGCTCATTTCACACAGCGGAAACCTATACCCACACTTGCAGCGGTGGGAAGTGTGTCAGCATGCACTGCATACATGCCCGCATCTGTTCCACTATCGTAGTACCCTCCACGAATTATGCCAAATACTCCATCAGTCCGTGTCCAAAAATAATCGCTCCCAAATAATTTATCCTCAGTATCACTCGTTGTAACCGCCATCCCTGTACTATCGGATTGTGTAACGTATCCATTCTGAGGAAGCTGACGTTCATTGTACGAACCATTAACGACATCATCACTCACCCATTCCCAGACGTTGCCCACGAGATCGTACACACCATTTGGTGACTTACACGAAGGAGACGAACCAGTAAAGGCTACCTTCTTTGAATTAATATTGCACGATTCATGGAGTGCAGTCATACCAAGACTAAAGGTGTACCACTCAGCGCTTGTGGGCAGACGTTTCCCGTCTCTCGCGCAAAGTTGCATCGCTTGTTCACGAGTGACAAAACTCCAGGGAACTTTTTGAGCCTTCGATTCGCTGTGACATTCAGTTGCCTCCACATTTTTATATGATTCAAGTGTATTTTGTGGCTTAAGGACTGGGCAGGCGTCACTTGGAGAGACCTCAAACTCATCTATACATCTTACATTGGGCACATTTTCGAGTGGTACCATACCAGTCGGACACGTATCTCCCTTACTCCGAATTACCTGTGACAGGAGTGTCCCCTCTTTGCCCGTAAAGGTATCGGCAGCATCAATGCTCAGTGCCGTGACAATAACCGCACAAACAACAACTACAATGGTCTTCCCCCATTTCATATGACTAGTATACTGTTCCGTGCAAAGTTTAGATAATATCTTCTACACAGCGAAATCCAACACCTTGACTCGCAAAATTGGTCGCAACAGTAGCATTGACCGTATAGAGTCCCGCGTCCGCTTCACTCCCATAGAAACCACCGCGAATCATGCCAAAGACTCCTTCAGTCTTAGACCAGAAATAATCCTCCCCATAGAGAACATCAGCGGTCTCAGTGTTTGTGGTGATCGCAATCCCTGATGCATCCGCTGAAGTTACATAACCTTCAGCGGGTAAACTGCGTTCGTGAAATACATTTCCCTCAACGGTCTCATTTACCCACTCCCAGACGTTACCGACAGTATCGTATGCTCCAGAAGATGAAAGACATGTTTTGGTTCCCGTTTCCTGAGGAACACTTTCTTTCACCACACACTGTGCGGTCTCAGTGCCGAGGGCAATTTGAAACCACTCGTAACTTGTGGGAAGCCGTTTACCAGCCTCAGCACAGACTCGCTGTGCTTGTGAAAGCGTAATGAATGTCCAAGGAGCTTTCCCTGGTACAGATGCAGCGTAGCAGCCTTTTGTACTTGCATTTTTCTCACTTTCAAAAACGTTAGTGGGAGTAGTATTAGGACACGTCTCAGCCGGAGTTCCTTCATATGCGTCGACACAGATAAGACTATCATGTATCTTTTGTGCGATCATACCTTGTGCGCACACACCCGTATCTCGACTCGATAGATTGGCAAGACCCCCATCAATACCGTTAAGTGTATCTGATGCAAAAATACCGAGGGTCGATATAATCGTTGCTCCGAGTACCACCAATGTTCCTTTAAAAAGTCTACTTTTCATGCGTATGTGATGCGCGTCCGTCGCCAAT
Source organism: Candidatus Kaiserbacteria bacterium (assembly GCA_031418275.1). Classification (GTDB taxonomy): domain Bacteria; phylum Patescibacteriota; class Minisyncoccia; order Phycocordibacterales; family UBA918; genus Damh-18. The sequence continues at coordinate 9,258 of JANOXF010000086.1, read as the reverse complement.
CAAGGAAATAATTTACAAGAATAAGAAGCGTGAGCACAAAGAGAATGAGCGAGAGTATAAAGACTGAGTAGTCAGTACCCGACGAATTAAAGTCCCGAGCAGCTATTTCTCGTTGTCTAAGCGCTTGCTCCCGTTCATCAAGTTCCTTCGTCTTTTCTGTAATTTGCGCAGTAAGCGTGTTAATCTCATTTTTTTCTACACCCACAAAGACTCCTACTGCTCCACTTGCGAGATACGTATAGGTATTTTCGGAAAGTGTCTTCGAAACGGGTGTAATGAACCCCCCATCGAAGATGAGCATCACAGCCACGACGAGAAGACTTATGCGCAGAAGACGATGGTAGAGACCTTCGGTCATATGTCGTATTTTAGCACACGCTATGCGAACACAATGAGTAGCACGATGAGGAGAATGACGAGTGCACCCATGATAGTAACAAAGACAAAGGTAAAGCGTGAAATACCCACTTGCTTTCGGTATCGGTACGTTGAAATTCGTCGTCCTCCGGCGGCACGCATGACTGCTTGATTAATGTAGTAGCGTGTAAGGAGATACCCTAATACGAGGATTGATACAAATCCAATCAGAATCGGTACGATGACCTTTGTCGGAAAAATCCAAAAGACAAGTGTTGAATCTATCGTCTTTTGACCTCCATCAGCATCATAACTGAGCGCCAGGACTGCTTCGTATCTACCAAATCCAATGCCTTCACTATTCCAATCAAAGTTAAGTTCTCGAATAGTATTGGGAAACACACCCGCAAGAGTATCATTTACCAATATCGTTTCAGGCTTCCCTCCGAGCATACTTGTGATGGTAAGTGGGCCACGTGGGCGAATTAAAATGTTGCCCTGGTTCTCTATTTTTGCTGTGAACTTAACATTTTTAGAACTATAGAAGAGTTTATCGGTCGAAAATGAACGAATACGCGCATCATCAACAACATCTCCATTAATTCGTATACTGAGGATTGATGCAACCTCATATCCGACACCAGCGCCTATTTCACGCATTTTTGGTGCTTCGACTGAGACAAATATTCCTGCAAAGTGACTTCCTGGAGTAGCATTGTCAGGAACGGCTACGGTTAGTGGAAACGTTATCGTTTCTCCTGCACGGACGGTGAGCGGATCAGTCTGAAGTGTTACCCAATCAGACATTTCAAACCCTGTTCGCTCAGCACCTTCTTCCGCAAAGACAGGTACACCACCTTCCTCTACACCTTGGATATCGCGCTTGTATATGAAATATTCTTTGTCTACCCCACTAACATTAGTAATTTTAAGTTCCTCGACAAAGGTTTCTCCAGGATTTGAAAGGCGCTCTATGGTTGCAGGAACAAGCTTTATACCTGCCTCATCAGCATGAGTGAAAAATGGTAGTAACAATAAGACTGCTACTAGTGAACCTCTAAAAAGTTTCAAAAACGGCGAGAAAAGCACGATTGATATATCCTAACATCCGAATCCCAACTCGAACACAATCTCTCTGTATATAAATACACTAAATATATACAGACATCAAAAAAACTCCCCGGAGGGAGTCTTTTTGTTGTAGCAAACCTAGAAAGTAGGTGTAGCTATGTAGGTGAGCGAAGTGTTGTAGTCATCACCTGCTTCCTGGAGTGCTGTGATCTGTGCTTGATAGCCAATGCGTGTTGCACCAATACCTGCTGTTACACCATCTGATGGTCCTGTATGACCCATGATGATAACTGGTGTGGTACTTGCTGCTACCCACTGGTTAGCGCCAAACTGTATTGAACGAGTTGTCGAGAAGTCTTCTGAGGTAAGACCCCAGTGACCCCATGTATTTTCGCTTGCAATACTGTTAGTTGGTGATGTCCACGCTGTTGGTGTCGTTGTCCAGTTCCCGTCTACAAATCCGTCAATGTCAGCACCGGTAGAAGACTGTAACTGCTGTGACTGTTCTACAGTCACGACGTATCCATTTCGAGCGTTCGTTGACACTGCAAGGTCCTGCGCAAGTGTTTTTGAAACACCAGGCGCCAGGGTACCGAATGGCAACGTGACACTTGTAGTAGTTGTTGATGTTGTAGTCGGACTAGTATTCACTGTTGAAGCTGATGCTACTCCCGTAACCGTGAAGGTTAAGGTTGTGTCAACGTTTGCAGTGACGTCTACGTCGTCAACAATTGCTACACGGAACTGTCCTGAGTCTGCTGTGCCGGCTGTAACAGTAAACTCGTACGAGGTGGTTGCCGATGGGTTAGTAATTTGATTTACTCCTGGACCAGCTGCATTCGTACCAATTTCAATGGTAACCGTAGCATTTGCTGCAATCACTGCAGATGCTCCTCCACTCGTAAATGTGAGTGTTTGCCCAGAGATGACGGTATTCCATTGAGAAGCTGTTGCACCTGCTGCAACGAGCGTTTCATCAACTCCGTTTTCTGCGAGGTCTATGTCCGCAAAAGTAACAGAGCTTGTACTGAGATTGAACCCGTTAGGGAAGGTGACCACAATTGCTTGTGTCGAGGTTACCCCTGTCGGTGACAAGAATTGAATTAAGTGATTTGATGTCTCACTTGGTGCTGAGTTAGAAAGGGTATCTTTTATGTAGGTGAGGTTTGAAGCCTCTGCCTTCATAAACATGTGTGTACCCGTTACCCAGAGCACAAGCGCTATAGCTAGAAGGGTCGCGATCCCTTGGAGCAAAGCAACTTGCCGTGTATAAACGTACATGTACTTTGTTTATTATAAAGTTTTAAATAACTTTCACGTCATGCGGAGACCTCCGTATAACGCTCAATCGAAGAAAGTCTGTGGAGAGGTTCTGCGCTGAATCGTACCAAAAAATGATACAGCCGTTTTATTCAGTGTAAAACCAATGACTTTTAAATCTCCGATCGACCTCATATAGTATATCGCGGTCTTATACGAAGTGTCCTAAACAAAATGTTGATAACTGTTATAAGGATGTATTAGTTGTATGCTTATTTATTACTTCGTACCATTTCTGCTATAAGACTTCTTACGGACAAACGACTTATATGGCCTTAACACGAGCGAGATGTGCCCAACGTGTCGTATATTCAGGTGATTTGAGTCTCTTGTTCTCTTGCCAGTCACCTTGATTGAGTGTTACTCCTGGTCGGACCGTATTCCTCCCAAATCGGTTATTGATACTGTCGATGGTCTGATACATTTCTTCTTGTTTTTCTCCTCCTGGACTATTGAAAAGACGCCCCGAAACAAATGCTTCAGGTATAATGCCCGACACTGTTATGCCAGCTTTCTTGTACGGAACACCAACCTCATACAGTCTATCGAGTAAGATAAAAGCTTCCTTTAAAAGCTTTCCCGTATCATTCGTTGGACAATCCAATTCTATGTGCGCATTCCCCTTGCGAAGCGCATATGCTCCATAACGACTCGGAGTGCACATAATACTGAGTACCGAGGCCGTAACACATCGTTCACGTAATTTTTCTCCTATATGCGTTACATGGTAGCCAAGGGCGCTCTGGAGCATTGCCTTGTCATGTACAGCATGCGCAAAGGAACGTGTACTTGAAATGCTCCCATGTATCGAGTCTTCAACATCCCCAGGCGACGCTGGTATACCGGAGAGCTCAAAGAATAACCGTTCGCCCTGCACACCAAATTGGTGTCGCATAAATCCAAGCCCTGCGCTCCGCAAATCAGCAACAGTATTGATATTGAGTGCTGAAAGCTTAAGTGTCGTCTCTCGACCAATTCCCCACACACTTCCGCAGGAAATTGATGGTGCAATACGCTTAAATTCATTTAAATCAATACGGACAACGCCAGTTCCCCGCTTAGCTTCCCCATTTGCCACTTTCGCAATTGTCTTTGTGTCAGCTATACCAAACGAGACAGGGATACCTGTCTTTTGCATAATCCGACTCCGGATATCCATAATTGCATCTACACATACAGGCTCTGCTACCTCAAAAAATGCCTCGTCGATAGAATAGATAGAGATAGAGCCATACTCATCTCGAAGTGCTCGCATTACCCGTCTCGAGATGTCTCGGTAGAGCGTAAAATTTGATGAAAACAAGGTAACGTTATGTTTTTCACAAAGTTCCTTTACTTCAAAAAGCGGTATACCCATGGGAACACCGAGATCTTTTACCTCCTGACTACGCGCTACGATGCACCCGTCATTCGAAGAGAGTACGGCAACGGGTCTCTGTCGTAGATCAGGACGAAAAAGCCGTTCGCACGAGACAAAGAAATTATTACAGTCCATGAGACCTATCATCTCTCTAGTATAGCAAGATTGAAATCCCCTTAGAGAAACGATCGCACACTCCCGACAACAACACCCCAAATAAAACAATCTTCGTGTCCGGACACCTGTATGGGTTCATACTGTACGTTCTCGGACGCAAGAATATGAGTGTCACCGTGCTTAAGCAGTCGCTTCACAACCATTTCTCCGTATACGGCAGCCACAACAATAGAGCCATCTTTTGGTATAAGCGAGCGATCAATAACGAGCACGTCGCCAGAAAATATGCCGGCGCCCTCCATCGATTCCCCTTCCACGCGCACAAAAAAAGTAGATGCAGGGTTTTTAACCACGAGATCATTAATATCGAGTACTTTCTCTATTAGGTCATCGCCAGGGGCTGGAAAACCAGCCTGTGGGCGGGAACTGTAGAGCGGCAGTTTTGTATCTGCTCGGGAAGCACTACCTAATATCGTTCCCACGACTTGTTCTTCTGTGTTTTTGTCCATATTTGTCTTGGGATTTGAGTAACTGGATACAGTTCGAGGCGCACAAGCAAAATAATATGAGGCGTATACGGATTACGATGAATATTATTTTGTGCAGTGCAACAAAGAAATGTGTCAGTTACACAAATCCTATTATACAATGGTTACGATTGAAGTAAGCGAGGTATGAATGTAGAGGAGAAGCGCCATAGCGACGAGCAATCCGCTAGCATATGCGACCTGTATAGGATGATGGCTTCGCCATTCGAGTCGTATTGAGAGCACAAGTGCCAAGATTACAATACTCGCAAGGAAAGCATAGAGCGTCGTGAGCCATAGGCTCGGCTCAGTGGCACTTCGCAGTGGCATAGAGATACTGGTGAGAGGGTTACTGTCTTCAGGTGTAGCAAACGCAGGAACACCACTCTGCGATGTCGTAGCAAGGTCAGAATATATACTCGTTGATTTTGTCACATCCTGTGTAAGTACTGGTTCTGTCGATGCTATAGGAACAGTGAGTGAGTCAGTTGCATTTACACCTATACGTTCTGATATACGTTCTGATTCTCTTGGTGATGTCGTCAAAGGCGGGAGCAGTGTCGCAGTATCAATCGTGGCTGGTGCAACAGCAGTCGAAGCTCCTGTGGGAACATTAGAAACAGCTACTTTTTCAATCGAGACCTGAGGTTCACTCACCGACTCGGCTGTTGAAGCACCTGCGACTGAAGGTGTGGTGACGGCTTCTCGTTTCGTACCAAAGAGTTGTACGACGTAAATGGTTGGTTGCCCTTTATATTCACCCTTTGCCGTACCAATGCCAATTTCTGTATAGTCGCCATTCATAATGTTTGCGCGGTGCGATGGTGAATCCATCCACGCTTGCACAACGTCGCTTGAATCGGTGAAGTGAACCGCGAGGTTTTCTCCCGCATGAAGGTAATCATACCCAGCCTGATCAAACCAATACCAAGGGGACACTCCCGTCGGGCTGTAGTGCGCAAAGTACTCGTTCTTTGCCATATCTTGAGCCTTGAGATTTGCTGCCTTGTCGAGAATAGAGCTTCGTGTAAGGGTACCAATCTTCTCACTACTTCGTTCATCATTCGTGAGATCTACAATGACTGCCGGGAGAACGGTGGAAACGAGCCAATCCGAACTAATCCACAAGAGTGATTGCAAATTTGCCATTGCAAACGAAAGTAAGATAAGAATGAGCATAATCCCGACCGAGAGTCGTTCGAGAAAATCAGGCCGAAATTTATTACCCTCATGGGGAACAAATAGATCCTTGAGTCGTTTAAACATAGTGAGTATTATACCACATTTATTGTGTTTTACAATAGTATGTATTCCCTCATTATACAGCACAATGCCGGCCTCCGGACGTCCTTATGCACCACTTCCCTACGTTCAATCTCCTAAAAAACATAGTCGTATATTTGACCTCAGATTATTGTGTCTTAGTAATACACCTATCTCTCTATGAGACTGTAACGTAGTTCCTACTTTTTCATATATACTGATATGAAGGCACTCATCTTTGTTGATGGTGCTTGTATGTAGTTATTTAGAAAGTAACAGTTACTAGTAGAAAATATTTATGATGACATTACGAAATGGAGCTCTCGCACTGACGTTTGCAGCAATACTGTTTGTCTCTGGAGGAGTAGAGAGCGCGCACGCTGCAAGCATCGACGACATGCTCAAGACGATTCAGAGCCTCATGACGCAAATCCAAGAGCTTCAGAGGCAACTGAATACAGTACGTGGTGAAGTGAAGACGGTACTCAAGGATGGTCTCAGTGAAGGAATGACTGATAGTGATATTACAAAGATTCAGGAGCTCCTCGCCACTGACGTATCAATTTATCCAGAGGGAAAGAAGACAGGATACTTTGGTCCACTTACTCGCGAAGCGTTGAAGCGTTTCCAGGCACGACATGAGCTTGAGGTCACCGGTACTGTTGACTCGGAAACGCGTGATCTCCTCGAAGAGTACCTTCATGAGGGATTCGGAGATACCATTCCTCCAGGACTGCTTCGCGCTCCCGGAATCATGAAAAAGGTGGAGATGCGTTTTGAAATGGGATGTGGAGACAAGGGACAGGGTCATGGTATGGGACCACTCTGCAAGAAGCTCAAGATGGAACATGGTGATGACGGAGACGATGACGATGATGACAGCGCTACAAGCAGCACATTTGAGGATGTCACGGTTGAAATAGACGGTGGTTCAACAACTGTTTCATTCAGCTTTGATGGTGATGACTATGAAGTTGAAGTACACTCAACAAACAGGAATACGGTTCTTGCTGCAGTAGCAGATGAACTCGATGTAACGGTGAGTGAACTCGACGCTAAGCTTGTAAAAGAAATCAAGAAAGAACTCGAAAATGCAATTAACGATGTAGCCGATACATCAGAATCAGATGCACAGGGTGCAATTGATGATGCAAAGGATACTATCGATGAAGCGCAAAATGATATAGACGATGCATCGGGCGACACGTCAGATGCTGACGATCTCCTCGATGAGGCAAATACTAAACTCGACAAGGCTGAAAATGCATTTGACGATGAAGATTGGGCAGATGCTGAAGATTTCGCGCATGACGCTGAAAGCTTGGCAAACGATGCCTCAGACGCACTCTAGTCACTCAGAGTAGCGAAACTATAAAAACCACCTACCCATAGGTGGTTTTTATGTAATCGTCTAGTATAGTAGGTATAGTCATCCAGTATAATTATCTATGATAATCTCTATGAAACACATAACTACCTTTATTCTCGTTGTCTTTCTATTCCTTGGAGCAATTCCCACGAGTGCTGATGCGTACTTCACCACTGCCCAGAATGCATTTACCGTAGATAACAAGACAGGAGTCTTCACGATAGACTTTGCATTTGGACATAAAAATTACGACGTATACATACCCGTGCATGCGATACATGGTGGCGTCCTTTCTTCAAACAAACTCTCTTATGTAGTCAAAGATACCGACAATGCAATAGCCAGAGGGTCTTCGGTTGGTATTGTACTCAGCAATGCTCGAGTGAAAGACGGGATGTACATAATCCCCAAAGGAACGTCTGCAACGTTCAGATTACTCGTTATATTCACGAAAGACACAACAGCTGCCGCAGACGCTTATACCCTTACAATCACACACCTACCCTTTAGATTTAATGGCACACAGCAACTCAAACTTAATCCTTCAGAGCTACAGTACTATGTCACAAAACCTCTCTCGCTTTTAAAGTAGTGGCAGAGCCCTCTCTCATCAGGCAGTGACCTAAAGCGGTCTTTAGACATGGTCTCCCGCTACCCATCCAGTCGTCCAGCATAATTGGAGCGAATATCCCCCTGACGGACGATTGATATGGAGCACGTCGCCCGCAAAATAAAGGTTCGGATAGAGTTTTGAGGCCATTGTCTTTGTATCCACTTCTCTCAAGTCGACACCACCATCTGACACAACTGCCCAGTCGTATCCCATTGTCCCGGTGACGGTAGCGAGAAGTGATTTACATGTTTTGGCAACGAATCCTCGCTGTTCTTTAGTAATGCTATGGACCTTTGTCTCGCCCATAGTTTCTCCTGCCTCCGCGAGTATCGCATCGGTCATTCCCGCAGGTAGCAGTTCCTTGAGTGCATTTCTGAGTGTTTTGTTTTTATGAAGTTCAAAATACGTGAGGATACTTTTTTCGAGCTCATGAATCTCAATACCCGGAAATAAATCAATACGTGCTTGTACCTCACCTGCTTCAAGTAATTTCTTTACTTCGCGTGAAGCATTGAGGATGAGTGGGCCAGAAAGTCCAAAGTGTGTAAACAGGATTTTACCCGTCTTTTGTAGATGATTACTTCCTGTTCCAAACGTTATTCGCGCATTGAGGAGCGACTTCCCCGAAAGCTTTTTAACCCATGACTCCTTAACGGTAAGTGGCACAATATCGGGGGTTGAGGGGTGCACCGTATGTCCAAGTTCGGAGAGCCACGACAATCCTTCCCCGGTTGAACCAGTCTCTGTATACGAAGCACCCCCCGTTGCGAGCACTATTGATTGTGCGGTGAACGTTCCTTTATCTGTCTCTACCCCGCTCACCAACTTCCCTTTTCGGATGAAGTTTTTTACCGTAACGCCGAGGAGCGTCATCACTCCAGCTGCGTCCACAGCTTTTTTCATAGTACGCGTCACATCTTTGGCTGATTCAGTACTTGGAAAAGCTCGTTTTCTATCTTCAATCTTGAGTGGTAATCCTCGGTGCGTGAAATAATCAAACGTACTCTGTACACCAAACAGAGAAAATGGTGAGTGAAGAAACTTCGCCGAATCGCCGTAGTGTGAAAGCAGTGCACGAGTATCAAACTCTGCGTTGGTAATATTGCATCGTCCACCACCAGTGATAGAGAGTTTCTTTCCAAGTTCACGTTTTTTTTCAAGGAGCAACACGGAACGGCCTCGCGCGCCTGCACGCGCGGCTGCCATCATACCTGAGGCGCCACCTCCAACCACAATGACATCGTAATGATTCCTTGACATA
>JANOXF010000085.1:0-4058 GCA_031418275.1 Candidatus Kaiserbacteria bacterium | reverse complement strand
GGCTGCTAATCAATGCGTAGTCCATCAATTCTTTTGGCAAGCTCGAAGTCCTTGTCAGAGAGTCCTTTGGTATCATGCGTGGTGAGTGTGACTACTACCTTTCCGTATGAAAGCTCTACCGTAGGATGATGTCCAAGTAATTCTGCATGCACGGCAATCTTTGCGACAAACGCAAGCCCAGACACGTACGAAGTGAACGTAAACACTTTTGAGATTTCAGTGTGTTTTTTATTGAGATGCCACTCAGAAATCTGAGAAAGTTTCTTTTCAATTTGTTTCTGCGTAAGTTGTTTGAGTAAGCTTTTCATAATATGTGCATCATTCTATCATGCGCGTGACATGCTTCGTGCGTCATTGATGAGGTGCGTAACAAAATCAGAGTATGTTCCTCCTACCGCTGCAATTGCTTTGGGGAGGAGTGATTCTGTCGTGAGCCCAGGGAGTGTATTTACCTCAAGGAAATAGAGTCCGTTCTCTCCAAGAATAAAATCTGAACGAGAATACTGCGAGAGATTAAGTCCTTCGTGAACCTTTTTTGCGGTGTCTTCTATTTCCTTCTTTACTTCAAACGGAAGTCGAGCAGGGCATATTTTTTCTGTTTCAGGACTGTATTTCACATATTGGTCGTAGAACTTCGCACTTCGAGGTGGAACAATCTCGGTAGGTGGAAGTGCGTAAAGCTCTTCACCACGATACCGTTCAATCACTCCACACGTAACCTCTGTACCAAGAATGCGTTCTTCAACGAGTAGTTCAGGGTATACACCAAGTGCTTCTTCAATTATCTGTGCCAACAGGAGCGGGTCGGAGACCAACTGTGTTCCCAGTGACGAACCAGACGAAACAGGCTTTATAAAATACTGTGGGCCAAACAAGGAGCGAATGGTTTCTGCGTGTGCGTATGGAGTTGTTCTTGTATCATTCACGATATGTAAATACTTTGGGGTGAGTATCCCGAGTGGTCGTACATGCTCTTTAGTCAGCACCTTATGCATTGCGATACCAGACGCATATGCTTTACTCCCTGTATATGGAACACCGTACCGATCGAGGAGCCGCTGGAACGTGCCATCTTCACCGTATGTCCCATGAAGTGCATTAAAAACAACATCAACACTTTGTAAGATGTGTTCAGGATACCGAGTTCTCCCATCTATAAGCCACTCACCGGATTTTGTTATCACAATATCAATCGGTTCAAATAAATCCGTATCAAGCGCTTCAAGTACTGCGCTCCCCGTACGGAGAGAGACATCGTACTCATCGCTTGGACCGCCACGAACAATTGCAACGCGAGTTCTGCTCATTAGAGCAGTGTATCATGTGTTTTCTTCCAGATTCTATGTTTATTCAGGTCTCCATACACGCCTGCGAGTAAATCGGCGTCTTTATCACTTTCAACGAGGAGTTGAATGTTCTTGTACGCAAGCGTTTTTAGCACGTCGCTTCCGGTAGGATCACCAGTAAACTTATCGTACATATTACGGAACGCCTCAAAGTCTTTAATGAAACAGTGTCCGCCTGCGCCACGACCGCTTTTGTGAATCGGCTCGGCATGACTCGTACCAATACGTGGATCGTGGGTAAACGCTTCTTTGATTCGACTCCAATCTCCCCCCATACTCTGTACGAGGTCATAGAGCATGTTCATGTACACGACTTTTGTGTATAGAAAACAGTTGCCTGCGTATTTAACAAATTCCGCGTCACGAGCAGCCATAATTGTTTCGTAGGGTGCCTGGGGGAGCACTGAGAGCACTAATTTTGCATGTTCAATGTATTCAGTCGTATTTTTCGGTATTCCGATAATGTTTCTATCGGGGTGCGCAGCATTGTGTGCGGCGGTACTTTCAACAAGAAACTCTGGGCTATGGAGTACAAAAATATTAGGATATTCTGCTTGCATTGCCTCTGTTGTCCCAGGAGAAATGGTAGATTTGATGACCGCAATATTTCCTTTCCCTACAAGGAGGAGTGCATCACGCACTGAATTCGCGTTAAAACCATCGGGCGAAGTTGGAGTCGGCACTGCAATAAAGACAATCTCACAGGTACTTATTTCGTCTCGATTGTGAAGATGAACCGGATCAAGAGAATAACGAACTATGGTAAAACCTCGTTTTTCGAAGTCATCTGCATAGTTTTTCCCTATCCAGCCCTGCCCAATAAATCCTATTTTCATGTGTTCTATAACTACCAGATTTACCTGTTTGTTGCAACCACGAGCGCACCTAGACGATTTTTCGCTTTGACTTGTGGTAGGTAATCGCAAATCGGTGCGCTTCGCTGTTTGCGAGGAGAATTGATTGTTTGTGCTCTTCGACGAGTTTCTTTGGCCCGATAATACGTTTCGGCTTATGGTGTTCATCTTTAACAACACCGACAACAGGAATGGTGAGATTCTTCTTTTTGAGACACTGCTCTACAGCGTTCTTCTGTGCGGTACTACCGTCGACAACAATGAGATTGGGGAGTTTCCATTCGGGATGGAGCAGTCTTCGTGAAAGAATATCGGAGAGTGCGCCTACATCGTTACTTCTTGTGAATTTCTCTATTTTAAACTTACGATACTCAGAGCGCTCAGACTCACCTCCCGTAACCACAACCATCGCTCCCACCATGTGGTCACCTCCGAAGTGTGCAACGTCATATGCCTCAATGCGCATGGTACGGTCATCATGGTGCACACGGTGCTCATCTTTTATGAGCGACACATCTTGTATGTGCTCAAGGGCTCTAATCTTGTTTCGAAGGTGAGCAGCTTCTTCAAAATGTTCATGTCGAGCAAGACTATTCATCTCTCTCGTGAGATCAGCAATTATTTTGTGTTTCTGACCTTGAAAAAGTAATCGAATATGTTTAATCGTACGAGCATACTCTCGTTTCGTGACATTATCAGGATAGAGACCAATCTGTCGATTGAAGTCTATTTTTCCCTTTGCGAGTTTACTCCTCGCGCTTGTTACGTCAGTTTTCGTATCGTAGAACTGAAAAAGTTTTCGAATGATTTTGAGTGCTTCTCTGAAAAGCGTTCCGTTCGGAAAGGGGCCAAAAACATCAAGGTATTCTTTCTCACTTTCTTCGTACAGATCTTTCCCGCGGATTACGAGGACGCGTGGAAATTCTTCTTTAGTGATGACGAGATGATTATAGCTCTTATCGTCTTTGGAACGGGTGTTACACCTCGGCTTGTGCGTACGAATGAGGTTCACCTCAAGAAGCATCGCTTCGAGCACCGAATCAGTCATCGTCCACGAAATACTTTTTGCATCGCGCACCATGTTCTCAATAAGCGGACTACGTTTTTCTCTGAGCGCACTATCAAAATAGCTCTTTACACGACTCTTAAGTCTCGTTGCTTTCCCGATATAAAGAATTTCCTTCTTTGCCCCGAGAAAGTAGTACACTCCGGGTGAGTCTGGCAGTTTTTTCTTTTTAAAATCAGCGTGTTCCATAGTTTATTTTTGCCATACGTACAATCCATAAGTGATATGGGAGTAGGAATAGGATAAAGACTATTGAAATGACAACAAATGTCGTCTGGTAACCAATGTATTCTATCGAGATACCCATAAGTCCAACAATGCACATCGCGAGAACGTTTTGGATTTGGTTACTCATCGAGAGTAGTGTCGCTTTATATCTCTGCTTCCCAATAATTTCAAGCTCGTAGCCAGTCTCAATTTGGCTGAGGCCATACCGTAATCCATTGTCGAGGATAAATACCACCACAATAATCCACGGATTACTCGTAATTCCGAGAAGTAATAACAATGAACCATAAACGATGAGTATAAAGCGCTGATAGGAGTATATATCGCCAATGAGCGCGTGAATTTTCCCACTGAACGCAAGGAGTACTGAAGATAGTACTCTTCCTAAACCAAAAAATATACCAAACCATATGACCGGAATACTTAGAAAAATCTGATATGGACCACGAAAGCCATCAATACTATATAGCATTGCGCCAGCGACACCTGAGAAGATAGCGATGCGAAAATACTTAACTTGTCGCCCGGCACGGATGTGGACCAGGCCGTGTTGCCGGCCAGGCG
>JANOXF010000084.1:0-9213 GCA_031418275.1 Candidatus Kaiserbacteria bacterium | reverse complement strand
CGGAGTGGCTTAGTTCGCGCGACGTTCGGCGCGGCAGTATCTTCAAGATTAAACGTTGCTGATGTTGCTCCCGTTTCATTCCCATCATCGTTCCTCCAGTGGTGGTGTACTTGTGACAAAATAGGTCCATTTAAAGTCGTAAACCCGTTAAGCTCGAGTGTTGATGTTGGTGCAACGTATCCTCCCCCTGAGACGAGTATGTCAATGCTCGGTTTCGTCATGATGATATTGAGCGTCTCACCATCGAGTGCAGTGTCGAGTACATCAACAATCGGGTATACACACATTGTTTGTGTTTGAGATATGGCAACACTGCCCGTAAATGTTGAACTTCCATTCGCCCAGTTGAACCCGTCTGTATCAGTCGTACCGAACTGCGTCTCCGCACCACTATACGTCTCACCAGCGCAATCATAGGGTGCTGACGTATCGAGGTCGTACCGCAGTTTAATATTATCGAGATTATTCTGTGCATCAACTGAGCCCGTTTCAGCAATAGTGATACTCGTGACGTTTCTACTTCCGAGGTTTTCAGTAATAGTAAACGGTGCCCCAACGTAAAAGTTTGTTGCAGGGACTGATGTTGCCGTTGTTTGTGATGCGAGTGTGGTTGAGGCTACCACATCAGCGTTAATGGTAAGAGTTGGGTAAGCGGTGTACGCGTACAGACTTCGCCCTGCGTCGCTCACACGGAAGCAGTACCGAGCACCCGTAGCGGCTGTGGTTGATGCAAATAGTGAGTACTCAAGCTCAATGAATTGCGTGGAGGTTGAGACTACTCCTGACGTCTGCGATGATGTGTCTTTGACACCTCCGTTTGTCGTCACAAATCCTGGATTGTCATCAGTCACTCCTCCAGTACCCACTACTATGTTTGTTGTGTTATTACCATCAGTGAGATTTGCTGAATTAAACATATCGAAATCGCCACCAGCGGCACCCACATCAGTCCAGGAAGAAACAGCGCTACACGCACCCGCGGTTTGCGCGTACTCGAGGCGATACTGGAGCGCTGGCGTTGAGCTACTTCCCTCGTTTGCAACTTCAATACGGAGTCGTGTCGAAGAACTCTGACTCAGTGCGCCAAAAGCAGTGTTCTCAACACCGCCTGTTTTTGATGTAGCCGCTACTTCTGTTCCATCATCGTTTCGAAAATGAAAGCGCGATTGCGTCGGTATGTCATTTAAAATATTTGTACTACTTGCCATTGCGACTGTTGTCGTTGATTGCACCGTCCATCCAGTCACGATAACATCTGTGGATGGGTCACGTATTTCAATATCGAGTGTTGATATGCTCGGTGCAGTGTCCTGTATATCGACAACGACATACGCACACATCGATGTGGTCGAGCTCACGTTAACCGAACCCCCGGAGAGCGTAGAGCTCCCGTTTGCCCACGAGAAACCGTCTGCATCAGTGGAACCAAACTGTGTATCTGAACTCGCGTACGATTCACTCTGACAGTTGTACGGATAGGTCGTATCAGTGTCGTAGAGTATCCTTATATTTTTCAAATCCGTCGACGCATCAATTGAACCAGTGGCAGTAATGGTAAGTCCCGTGATGGTATGACTCTTGTAGGTATCGGTGAGCAAAAATGTTCCGCCAAGATACGCATTCGAAGTACTCGCATACTGTGGTGAGGTCATAATATTCGTCGAGGACGCATGTACTCCCGGGTATATGTCGGCGATAGTATCACCAATAATATCGGCAGGATTAGTAGTGACACTAAAGGCACTCGAAAAAATGCGCTGGTCACTTGCTAAGTTTAGGTCAACTCCGTAATAATCATCAGCAGTGGTATTTATGGGGCCAACTTCCGTGCTCCAATTTCTCATAGAGCTCGTTGCCGTTCTCCAGAATATGTTACTCGTGGTTGCAACAGCGTTATTCGTTCGTGCACTGTAGGCAACGTACACATCATCGTTTGCTGAGTCGAGTCCTATGGCAACGTTCGTGATACCGCGCGCAGTACTCGAGGTTGCATTTGAACTCGTTGCCCATGCGGTGCCATTGTAAAACGCCGTACGCACCTGGTCATCGGTACCGAGCGTCGCATTACTCGCAATGTAGGCAAGAAATACGTTTCCCGGAGTCGTCGAACTCACTGATGCAGCCATGCCTACATCGTACGTCGTGTTATCGGTTGTGTTTCCGTCTATAGTCGTACTTGCGCTCCACGTTACGTTGTTCCAAATCTTAGTTCCAATATCCTCGTTACCAATAATGCGGTGAATGGCCATCATGTTGCCGCTCGCAAGCGGCATAAGGATCGCATAGTCATTCGCAAGTGGAGTAAATGGGTTCGCTCCTGTTTCAGTCCAGTTTGCGGCAAGATTACAATTCACTGTACACTCAACAACGTACGAGTCAGTTGCATCGAGGGCAGCTGCATAGATGGTACCATCAGTTCCGCGTGAAATGCTTGAGTAGTTAGCTCCAGAAACAAACGACGCAGTACTATTACTACTACTTGCACTGATGTTGACAACAGTGGTTGAACTCTGGAGGAGAGTATCGTTTGTTGTATTGAGTCGATTATAGTAAAGGTCACCACCTCCAGTGATATCCATGGTGAGTATCTGAATACTTGAACTCGCGGACCCTGGTGTCCACTTGTCATACCACACTTGTATCTGTATACAGTCAGTCTGTGCATCAACGGACGTCGTTGCACTCCATGTTGCTCCTTTGTCTGTTGTCTTGCGGTACACGCAGTACCCGGGGCCGTCACGAAAAAATTTATACCCCGTCGTGTCGTTTATAAACACCGTTTGTGAGCCAGCTTTTATGTGTGAAATACCTGCGACTTGCGCATCTCCATCTATCGTAACTTGTGCTGCTTCAACTGTTTTGACTTTAAAATACGTAGAAAATGGACTTGTATGGCTAAAAAGAATCAGTACTACAAGTACCAATGAAATGCACTGCTTAAGAGCGGCAAGTGTTTTTTTCTTACCTCCACACATACGTACCATTATCGCTCATCTACGAGCTAGTTGCGACCGTCTGCTGTGGGAGAACTTCTTCGTTGAATACTGGTACAAATGGTTCTACGACAAGGTCGGGAATCGCTGGTAAAACTTCAGTCGGCGCCGGTATAACAATATCGAGTATTTCAGTCGTACTTGCTGCTACGGTATCAGCTATTTGTTCGGTTGATGATGCTGAGAAGGCAGGTACGACAACATCACGTGTTGAGGTTGCCGTAATATTTGGGTCCATGGGGGTTGGTTCATTCGGTAGAGCGTTCGGATCAGACTCATCCTCGGTTTTTGTCTTTAATTGTGCACTTGTGGTAATGAGTGCGCGCTTTTCCCCCGTCTGGTCGGGGTCAGGTATATCAGATGGTGTAGGAGTTGGTTCAGCAGAGAGAGGAACGCTCGCACCACTCACAGGGTCGTACCCTTTTGTCTCGACATCACCATTTTCTGATTTTGCATCGTACACGAGTACAAATCGTGGATTTTCAACCGACGTCCCTTCTGTGTCAGCGATGGTTTCGATTTCCTTTGTGCGTATGTTATAGATTTTCGCTTTCCATGCATCTCCTTCATACGACTGCCAGATGATGTAGTCACCATTTATTCGAGGTGCGATGTCATTCGTCGTGTTGTCAGTAAGCATAGTAATCTCCCCGCTCGTATCAAGCATTATCTCCCAATCATTTCCAATCCAACCTTGCCACACGGTAATCTTCCCCCCGCGCGATGGTTGCATGTTGTTGTACCTATCTGCAGTGAGCACTTCTTCTGTCGCGCTTTTAATGTCGTACGAGACAATTTGGTATCGCTCGCCCACAAGACGATGCCACACAATTGAGTCAGACTCCTCATCATAGTATGGCGCACTGTCATCAGTGAGGTTTGTGGTCACCTGCGTGAGTGCCCCGTCGTGTTCAATATAAATCTCCTGATCTCCATCAGCATCAGGGGCTGAGAATACTCGATTCACTCCCGTCTCTGTTACCGTTGCTACTCCAGTAGAGCAATAGAAGGAGCCATCACCAACACGTGCGCATTCCTGCTCGCTAAAACTAAATCGATTTGTGTCATTCACGACGACGTGATACTCGGGTTGGACCACCGTTACCGGTTGGGTTGAGGAAGGGGTCGGAGTCGCTCCATCTGCAGGTATTAGTTCTGTTGTAACTTCATCAATAAGCGTTGCAGGCGTATCGACATTCTCTGCTTGAGTACTCTCTACGCTTGTACTCGCTGTTTCTGAAACAACAGGGGTTTCATCTGTCGTTACGAGCGTGGAGCTTGCGGTTTCCTGTTGCGCACTGTCTGCACCAACTACTTCTTCAGCACTACTGTTCTGCAGTACATTCTCCTCGGAAATGGTTTCATCACTTTGAAGAAGTGTGACTTCAATCGGTAGTATCTCAGGTTCAGTTACTGTTTCTGGAAGAGTATCTGGTTGCTGTATGTCAATGGGAATCTCTACTGTTTCTATAATAGGAACGACTTGTTCAACAGGAATTTCAGTTGAGACTACTTCTGGGACTGGTACTTCAGCACTTGGGGTTTCCAAGACAACTACTTGCTCCGCTTGAGGAGCCACTGTTTCATCACTTGCAAACACAGGAGCAATAGGGAGTGCACACTGCACGAGTACTACGGCAAGTGCAAAAAACTTCTGTAGCACACGCTCAAAGCGTGTTCCGTATGTATACGTAAGTTTTTGTTGCCGTGTATTACTCCTCATACCTATGCTCTACGTCACAAGGCGCAAATCCTAATCCACCTTGTACTACTAATAGTAGCAACTTGTACACCCTTTCTCCACAGGATATCAACAGTTTTACTTAAAGAAGGAGTCTGAAAGTAGTATAGAAAAATCTTTAAACGTCATCCTGCCATCATTATCAAAATCAAAAATCTTTCCTCGAGTAAGCCACGCTGCCATAAACGCAGAAATATCTTGAATGCCGACACTTCCGTCTCCATTGATATCAGTAACAATAGCTACTGAAGCTTCGCCAATGAGCGCACCGTCAGCACTCACTACAAAAATCTTTGTAGTGTCTTTATCAGTTCGCTCAACCTTTACCTCAGTACCTTTCCCATCTCCTGCTATAAGTGCAGCGTTATCGAGAGAAATATACGCAAGCCCAGAAGCAGTAGCATGAGCTCGTACTCGTGCAATAGTATGTTCACCAAGAAATCCTTTCTGAAAGACTCCCCCGCTTAAATGAATTTTTCCGTCTCTGGCGTACGGATCTTGTGTCCACAGCGTTATAACCGATGTCCCCGTATCTATACTGTCGACCGTCATCTGGTTTGGGGGGTAATTGAGTGTTATATCAACAGCATTAATTGGGGTATGAGCATACGCGCGTATGTCAACAATAAACTGCTCTCCTTCATGAACAGAGCTTGGGGAGGTATTAATTTCTATGTACGAACCATCTTGTGTAACCACTGCAGCAAGACCTGCAAAGAGTGCGGTAAGCGCGACAATGGGAAACGCATAGCGCACCGGTCCGCTTTTACGCGTGCGGTAGTATGCGGGGAAAAGTAAACGTGAGAGCCATGAGCGCATAATGCTATTTTGTGAGCGATAGCCGAAGTTCGTCTATCTGCACATCAGTTATTGAAAGTGAATCATTGACGTTCTGTGCCTCCTCTACGAGCTTGGTAATACGAGCACGAGTCTCGGTACCCTGAATGAGGAGCATTATAATATTTTCTTGTATTGAAGTCTGCTCAGTAAGGAGTGAACTTCTCGTCTTCTCAAGCTCTATAAGTTTTTTCCAACCGTAAAGGAGTCGCTCTTCCCCACTCAGATCTCTCATTGTTTCAAGAAGGTTCAAGTTATTACTGAGGACTGTGTATACCTGCTCAAGACGTGAAACCATAAGTGCCTTACGTTCAGCATAAAAGGCGCCACAACTTTCGAAGAGTTGCTGTACGCTCAGAAGTTCTTTCTTCGATGCTGAACCGAGTGAATTGAGTTGATTCTCAAAATCAGTGCGTCGTGGGCAGTCACTGATAATTTGAGCGGTTAACTCGTCTGCACCATTACGATCGGTGAGCTCAGCAAGCTCACTGATCGTCGCTGTGTTTGTCTGGATGTAGCTTGTAAGGAGCATGAGCGAATGCTCTTTGGTCGAGTGAATATACCACGCAGCTCCGGTCATTATGAGAGCAAGCATGAGCGTATTGAGCGCAATGAGAAGGTGTGTGCTGAGGTAAGATTTCATAACCCTATTCTACTATATCTTCAATATCTTTGATTTCCTTCTGTATTTTTACCCGCGCGCGCTCTACATCAGTCTCTATCTGCTGAATCAGTGCCTGTTCAGATTGGGTTAGTTTTCCTTTACGAGATTCTTTAAGATCACTTACTCGTGCATGTACGTTGCTTATGAGTGCATCAAGCTCACTTCGGAGTTTGTCTTCTGCTTCAATGGTCTCACGCATAACGCGACGTTTCCACACGCGGAGACGGTGAATAAGGTACCACGTACCAAATGCCAGTATTACTGAAAGTGCGATAAGCGGGATGATAACCGAGAGAACACTTACCAAGAACGTGCCGATACGTACGATACCGGGTGTCTCAACGATAATGCGAATAGGAATAGAAGGCGCGCTTACCGCACCATGAACATCGGTGGCAACAGCAATAACATTGTACACACCGAGCGAGAAGGGTGAGTTCGGAATAAAAGTGAACACACCGTCAGTATTGCTCGTAGTCTCGTATGTTTCTGAAACTTCATTCGTATCAGTAACCTCGACACGTACACGTGCGAGAGGTCGGGTCGTCCCCCTCAGCGCAGGAATAACCTCTGTGTTAATGCGCGTGGGATAATCAGTGAATACAGGAGCTTCAAAGGCCTCAATTGAAAAAGCGTAGGTTGCTACACGACTATTCCCTGCACTATCAAATGCTTCAACAATAACAGTATGACGTCCGGGCTGGAGGTCATTGAGTTCATACCGCTTGGTGTTTTTCTCATCGCTATACTCAAGTGGCTCAGCTCCATCAATCTGTATACGGTACCGGAGGATTGGAGAAATGTCGTCAATGGTAAAGACGAGTTTCCGTATAGGATTTGTCGGGTCCCCACCTTCTTCGGCTATCTCGAAGCGTGTTGGGGACTCAGTATCAGTACGAAGCGCTACATGCGTTACCTTGCCCCACCCATCTTTGTTTTTAAATTGAATATGAAAATATGAAACTCCTTCGGCAAGATTTTCGAGCTTCTTTTCTGTCACTGGATTTTCATACACAATGGTAGGAATGGTAAGTGGAGCGTTGTCGAGGAGTGTCCTCATAGTGGTAACGTCACTTGGCAGTGACCAGGTGAGCACTGCGTCTTTCTCCTTATACCATGCATCAAAATTAGGATGCGTCTTTGATGTTACTACGGGTGCCTTCGGGGTATTAGGAGGAGCAATGTACTCAGGCTCAGGTGTATCGGTCTTTGCACTTATCGTATACGTGCCACCAACCATAGAGGTGAGAATGTTGGTACCGAGCCCATCCGCAGCAAGTATAGAGCCTCCTTTAAAGATAACCTTCGGGGAGCCTGCTCCGAGTGGACGGAATGTAATCGACAATATATTGCCGTTTGTACCCTTGTATCCTGAGGGAGAACCACCGCCGAACGTGATACTCCCCGTGGTATTCGAAAAAGTTGGTTCAAGAGTCCAAAGATTAAATATTGAGCTAGCGCGATTTACACTAACCACCGAAATTTCCTTCGGGTTATAGCTCAGTTGCCCGTCTGCAGCATTTACTGACTTGCCATCCGTATTTATGACCACACTTGCTGTAAAAGTTCCGCCAGCAGTATACACACCTGTATCAGGCGTAAGCTTCAGTGTTGCAGCCTCAGCAGTTTCAGTAGTGAGAAGAAACGGGAGCGCAAGCAAAAAACAAAATTGTAAAATGAATGTATTCTTGTTGCGATACTCCTTATTCATATATTCCTTCAATCTGCCTTTTCCGTCTTATAAGAATAAATACGATAGCAACGAGCACAATAAGCGTTAGGCCAGTAGCAAGTCCGTACGTTACCATCCTATTAAGTGAAAGGGAGCGAATTGCTGTATCAGGTACTAAGACTGAAATTGTTTCATTTCCTGCTTTGTCGATAGCTTTCACTCGGAGGGTACTATTGAGTGTCTGGTCTTCAAGTACATACGGGCTCTCGACTCGTTTCCACGGAGCATCAGCTCTCCCCCAGGTAAATGAGTAGAGATCCTCAAGCGGCTCCTCCATCACCTCATAGTGATCAATGCCTGATTGTTTATCTTGTGTGTTCCAGACAATAAAGTACTTGTTACTGAAGGCGGTCTCATCCTGTGTCAGGGTAATACTAAAATCACTCGGCGGTTCAACATCATTCGCTACCTCATCGCGCCACGAGTCACTTCCTTCTGGTCCAGCAGTAGAAAGAAGTGCAATAACGGAGTCTTGCGTGCGAAGTGTTGCTTCAGTACCTAACCCATCATGAAGGAGTACTCGTGATTCAGGTGAAACAGATATCTTTACTGAGGGGTTTTCCTTAGCACCTACGGTAAAGCCAGGCGATAGAAAAACAATCTGTGCAATTACGTTCGTAAGGCTCGGGTCTCCAAGTGCACGCTTACAGTACCCACCAGGAATACCTCCTGCAAAGGTTATTGTATGTTTAGTTTCATCAATAACGGGATCCTCAACCCAAATACTTAAAATTGACTCACCACGCGATACATCAATAGCCCGAATCCCCTCATCGTAGGTGATAACCGCATCTACCGTGTTAATACACTCGTCTTCATCGGTATCTATACGGAGTCCGAGCGTAACGGTGTCACCACGAAAAATCGAAGCCTCTGCGGGGTCAAAGTAAAGGAGTGCTGCGTTCGCGTTTGAGGGAATACACAAGAATACAAGTGCGCTGAAGAGTACAAAAAAAACCGAAGCACTGAACTCAAATGAGAGCGTCCGCATATGTTCTTAGTATACCAACACTCACACAGAAAAAAGTGTGCTACCCACATGCAGAGCGTAAACTCTTCTGGACTTTTTGACCTCGTAAATAGATTTTATAATTGGAATATAGAATCTCTACAAAGTTTGAGCTGGTTCGTCCTAAAATCCATTATGAATAGGATTTTAGTACGGGCTCAGAAAACATAGTCACTACGTTCCTTGTTTTCTGGCCACCCCTTCTCGTGTGCCTAATAGCGAGGGGTTTTTCTTATG
>JANOXF010000083.1:0-6457 GCA_031418275.1 Candidatus Kaiserbacteria bacterium | reverse complement strand
CGAGCAAGCGCTCGCAACCGCGTACAAGAAAGAATTCGGAAAACGAGGGCAAATTATACGTGCCCGGTTTGACCTGACAACCGGAAAGACCGACTTCGACCAAATAAAGATCGTTGTCGACGAAACCATGATTCGCATGGAAGAATTACCGAGCGATGAACGGCATCAGGAAGACGACCGTCGACCAGCTATCTCTGCTCCAGAAACATCCGATGAAGATGGTGAGGGTCGTGTACGTTTTGACCCGGAGAAGCACATTCTCATTGAATCAGCACGGCTCATCAAGAAAGATGTGGCGCTCGGCGATGAGCTCATATTCCCTCTTGAATCGAAAGACGATTTCGGACGTATCGCAGCGCAAACAGCAAAGCAGGTTATTATCCAGAAAATTCGTGAAGCTGAAAAAGAGTCTGCACTTTCTGAGTTCGGACAAAAGGAAGGGGACATCATTACAGGACACGTACAGCGTTTTGAACGCGGCAACCTCTATATCGACCTCGGTCGTGTGACCGGTGTCATGCCATACGATGAACAAATTCCTGGAGAACGATTCAAACCAGGAGAACGCATTCGTGCACTCCTACTCGCCGTTGATGAAACCCCGCGAGGCATTTTCCTCAAACTCTCACGTTCACACCCTGATTTCCTTAAGAAACTCTTTGAGATTGAGGCACCTGAGCTCCAGAATAAAGCGGTTGAGGTAAAGGCGATTGCACGCGAGGCGGGCTCACGTTCTAAGATTGCAGTCTTTGCAAACGACGACCATATAGACCCTGTCGGTTCAATGGTTGGACAACGCGGTGTACGTGTATCAACCGTCATGAGCGAACTCGGAGGAGAGAAGATTGATATTATTGAGTGGTCAGCAAACCCTGTCCTCTTCATTGAAGATGCGCTCTCACCTGCTGAAGTCATGAAAGTAGAAATTGTAGAACCAGCAGGCACGGGCACTGATGACACACGTGGACGTGCCCTCGTGACCGTGGTTTCTGAACAACAATCGCTCGCCATTGGCCGTGGCGGACAAAATGTGCGCCTTGCCGCAAAACTTACCGGATGGAAGATTGATATTGTTTCTGCAGGCGGAACTGAACCAAAGGCGGAAGAAGTGAAACCAGATGAGTTTGTTGCAGAAAGTTAGAAAAATTAAATTTATTAAGTTCTTAACCAAGAACATTCAGAGGCGAGTGCAATTCGCGAAGAACCAAGATTTACGACTGAGGCGTACAACTGTACGATGAAGGAGAAAATCGCCGGTTCGACAAAGAAGTGCGTCGCATATGAATGTTCGCCCATACTATGAATCTATTGCACGATATAAAACCGGGAACACGTGATGTGATGAACGTCATCGTTGAGATTCCGAAGTACTCAAAGAACAAGTACGAGATTGATAAAGAGACGGGCATCATTGCGCTCGATCGTGTTATGCACTCTGCGCAAGACTACCCATTCGATTACGGGTTTGTGCCACAGACACTCTTCGACGATGGTGACGCGCTCGACGTCGTACTCATTACTACCTACCCACTCATGCCCGGCATTCTTGTGAAAGCACGCCCAGTCGCAATCATGGAAATGATTGACGGAGGTGAGCGAGACGATAAGGTTGTCGCGGTACCTGTCGATGACCCCCGCATGAACGAGATTAAGGACATCGGTGATTTGAATGCTCACTTCAGCAAAGAAATGACACACTTCTTCGAAACATATAAGAAGATTCAAAACAAAGAGGTGCAAATTGGTGAGTGGCACGGTGCTGAGAAGGCAAAAGAAGCCTTTGACCGAAGCTGCACGCTGTACATAAAATCAAAGGCAGGATAGTTCAACTCTTTTCTAAGAGCACATCTCAAAAATCCTTTGGTACTAGGCGCGAAGAAATGAGAGCAAAAAGCGTATTTTACATACGATGACTGCTCGAATGACCAAGCAAGAACGTACCAAAGGATTTTTGTATGTGATCTGTTGTGTATAACGCCGGCACCCGAAGGGTGCCGGCGTTATACTACTTGTATACTTCGACGTTTATTATTAGTACTTAGGTACCTATGCAGATTTCTTTTTCAAAGCGAAAAACTCACTACCTCTACCTCATTCTCGCCATCGTGAGTCTTCTTCTCGCCCTCGTGTCCTATGCTCGTGCAGAAACGACAACTACTGAACCGGCGGCAGTGCGACCGTCGGTGGAGACGCGTATGGATGATAGACAAGCAGCGCGGGAAGAGCGTCGGTCTGCGATGACAACTGAGCTTCAGAATCGTTTTATCAATCTTGTCCGGAATGTATTTGAGCGAATGGACGCGGCGATTACGCGACTTGAAAACGTCGCAACACGGCTCGAGACACGAATCACAAAACTCACCGCCCTCGGTGTTGATACTGCTCCTGCACTTGTACCACTCAACAAAGCAAAGACTAAACTTGCAGACGCGAAGCGCATGCTGGATGAGGCAAAGTCAGAAGCAGAAACTGGTCTTGTATCAGACACACCACGAGAACGGTTCACCGCAGCTCGCGCGAAATTCGCTGCAATCCGTACTGAAATTCGTGATGCATACATTCTCCTCCGTGAATCCCTCACGGAACTTAAAGACGCTGTCATGGAGGCTGAGCTTAACCGTGGTGTGAGTAGCGCTGTCGTAAGTACGGAACCAATTACAACGCCTCAATAGTCCTTCAAAATAATAAACAAGATATGAATGAAGATACACAAAACACAAGTACGCCAAAGGTCTTCTCTGAAGAACATCACAATCATGTCGGAGCTATCCTTGGGGTACTCGTCATAATGCTCGTCATTGTACTCGGAGGACTCTATCTTTGGGGCTCTTTGATTGAAGAGAATAGACAGAGTGAACAGGCTGAACGAATCATCCCGAATAATGAACCGGAAACTCCCCGCGCTGAAGCGGATAGTCAGATTATGGGTACCGTGAGCTCATCTGACGAGCTTGCAACTATTGAAGCAGACTTACTGAGTACCAACCTCGACTCACTCGACACAGAGCTCAATCAAGTTGATACAGAACTCAACGCCGCATTGCAGTAGAGAGAACCTACGCGGTCGGGAAATTTCTTTGTTGAAACATCAGGTTCTTCCTTCATCGTACGTCGAGTACGTCTCAGTCAGACCCTTTGTTTCGCCGCGAACTTTCCGCAACCACGTAGGTTCTTGCAATATCAAACTGGGTCATGCTTCGCATGACCCAGTTTGATATTGCAAATGTATTGTTCTTCTGTACACTAGGGCGGTTATGACACATGAAGAACTGAAAGCGATCTCGGTCGAGACACTCCCGGGATCAGAAGTGAAAATTACTGGTGAAGTTCCGTACGCGTACCTTAAAAAATACCGCAAGCACGCAGTCGAGCACGTGGGTGCCGGCATTGAGATAGATGGATTCCGGAAGGGGCATATTCCCGAGAGTATTCTTATTCAAAAAGTGGGCGAGATGGCGCTCCTCAGCGACATGGCAGAGCACTCGCTCGAAGACGCATACCGCGCAATCGTTACTGAGCGCAAACTCGACGTCATTGGACACCCGCAGGTGACTATCACCAAACTCGCAAAAGATAATCCACTCGGATTCTCAATCACCGTTGCAGTTGTGCCCGAAGTCATACTCCCCGACTACAAGAAAATTGCTGGTGGAATCAACAAAGATAAGGAGTCAAAGGAAGTAACTGAAGAAGAAATCACAAAGCAAGTTGAAGATATCCTCCGACAGAAAGTTGCGTATGAACGCCTTCAATCAAAAGCAAAGGCCAAAGCGGAAGCCGACACACAAAAAGAAGCACTCGGTGATGCAACTGCACTCCCCACTCCCGAAAGTGTTGCTGCTGACGAGGACATGAATGAAGATTCAGAGAAACTTACGCTTCCCGAACTCACCGACGAGTATGTGAAAGGGCTCGGTAAAGAAGGTCAGTTCACATCAGTCGCACAGTTCCGAGACATGGTCAAAGAGCACCTCACGATCCAGAAGGCGCAGGATGTTGACTCTCGTCACCGCGCAAAGATTACCGATGCAATCATTGACAGCACGACTGTTGAACTTCCAAAAATCATGATTGATTCTGAGATTGGCCAGATGTTTGGCCAGATGGAAGAGGATTTAAAGCGTGCCGAACTTAAGATTGACGACTATCTCGGGCATATGAAAAAGACTCGTGAAGACTTAGTGAAAGAATGGACTCCTGCAGCAGAAAAACGTGCAAAACTCCAACTTGTACTGAACGCCATCGCAAAGAAAGACGAAGTAAAAGCAGATTTGAGCATTGTGGATCATGAGGTGTCGAATCTTCTTGAGAAACACAAAGACGCGGACGAGACCCGTGTGCGTATCTATGTAGAATCAGTCCTCATGAACGAAGCTGTTATGAAAATGCTCGAAGGAGTTTAAACACGCTTCTGCCCCCATCTACTTTGTCGCACTACGAAAAAAGACCCTCATCGTACGCCAAGTACGTCTCGGGTCTTTTTTCTTGTGCTTCGCGTACCTAGGGGCATAAATCGTGTTTAAAATTTAAAGTAAAAAATATGAACAAAGCCCGTGCCAACCTTCAGTTGGCACGGGCTTTTGCGATTGACGCTTTGCCTCACAGGCTGTCGCGATACTTCCTGATCGCAGCGGCAATTGGTGGATGGCTTTGGGCAAAGAGCAGGCCACACTGACTGCACGAGCATGTTGACACTTCTGTCATTGGATTCGTTCCGCCCATGCGAAAGTCATTTGGCGAGCCGTCATATCGATATCCGCCGAAGACGAACAATACATCTCCGGTACACATGCATACACCCACTTTGAGCGAGAAAGGCCGCCTCAGCCGCTCTTCATGGGCACGGGCCTCTGTTTCCACCCGCTCGCCTTCTGCGGCGAATCTCTCGATCCACCCTGGATCAACAGGGACGGCTCCCTTGATTTGTGCCAACGGTGACTTCACAGCTTTCTCCTTGGAAAAGTGGTTGTGGAACAAAATTCTCAGTACCAAAACAAAGCTTATCACAAAAATACCTCTGGTCACTCGACATAATTAAAACAACCCCAGCTCGCCGTAGCGTGCTGGGGTTGTTTGTACAGCAGTTGTTTTAGCCGTACAGGATCTTTTCGAGCAAGGTGGGCTCCTTGATTGGACCATAGAGGATCTCGTCGAGCTTGTCGTCGGGGAGCAGGATTGATGCCCCAATGCTGCCGACCACGAGTGCGCCTACATGCACCCACCACGGGTACACCATTGCAAAGAGGCCGATCATTCCCCAGAAACCTGCAAGAAAAAGGCCGAAGAACATAGCGCCGATGAAGCGCATTAAGGTCCTTTGCGTGTAACTGAGGATGACGACGCCGGCAAGAATGCCGGCCGCGAGACCCAAAGCTTTCCACGGCATACAGTTGATGCTGCCCCGGGAGGAGCATGTTTGCCAAGTCTCCACCACTGAGGTGGCATACTTCAGGGCCTCGAGAGAAAACCAAACCGTCACGAGGGCACACAGGATCATCTCGATGACAATCCAGTTTTCTTCCCACCACGAGGTGGCGGCGTTTTGATCAGTGTTCACGGTAGTCTTTCTCTGCATGTACGCAGGGTTGTTGTACAAAAAACCAAAAAGTATTAGAACATGTTTAAGTAAAACTTGTCAAGACATTTCTTTTCTGTTACCATACCGCCATATGCAATCAAAAGAATCACAAATCAATAGCTACCTCGTCCCGATGGTCATTGAAAAGACCCAAGGTGGCGAACGCGCATTCGACATTTTTTCGCGTCTCCTTAAGGAGCGCATCATCTTCGTTACCGGAGCAATTGAGGACCATATGGCAAATCTCATCGTAGCTCAGCTTCTCTTCCTTGAAGCAGAGGATCCAAAAAAAGATATCTTCATGTACGTAAATTCCCCCGGTGGCTCAGTGAGCGCTGGTCTCGGCATTGTCGACACCATGAATCACGTGAAGCCTGACGTAGCAACCGTGTGTGTTGGTCTTGCAGCATCAATGGGCTCAATCATTCTCTCCCAGGGAGCAAAGGGTAAACGAAGTTCCCTTCCAAACGCAGAGGTGATGATTCACCAACCATGGGGAGGAACACAAGGACAGGCAACCGACATCGAGATTACCGCACGCCACATCCTCCGCACCCGTGATCAACTCAATAAAATGCTTGCGAAAGCCTCAGGTAAGCCGCTTGCACAAATCGAGAAAGACACTGACCGCGACTTCTTTATGACCGCTGAAGAAGCGAAACGTTACGGTCTCGTCGATACTATTCTCAAGTAACTAATTTCTCAAAACCGCCGGCCTTCGGGCCGGCGGTTTTGTATTTAAAACTCAAAATATTTCTTTACCTTATCGCGCATCTGCCTTGTTTTTTCTTCCGAATGTTCAATCGTGAGGGTGAACTTCCCTTTTGTTACAACGATCTCGTTGATTTCCTTCTGTTCTGTAGCACTGAGTGGCAGTCG
>JANOXF010000082.1:0-2445 GCA_031418275.1 Candidatus Kaiserbacteria bacterium | reverse complement strand
GACGATGCGTGTAGGCGGTCCTTGTCTTGCAACTACCTTTCGATATATCCATGCAGTACCAGACTTCGTAAAAAGAGTAATCATTCGATTTCGTATGCGATGTCGTATATTCATATATTCCACTCCTTATTCATATCACGTCCAATAATAACCGAAAGCGCATCCACATCATGAGTAAAGTGAGCTCGGAATGCGTCACGGTTATAGGTCATAGTGTGCCGTACTTCTTGCTGCCTTTTTGTGTTGTGTGAGCGTACAAAATCAGGAATACCTGACCTTCGAACAAGGTGCACAAATCGATCAAAACCAATGCGCCGTAACGTCTCTGCAACATGGTGCATCACTCGATCAGCAAAGACATATCTTGGTGTACGCGCCACATTGATTTCGTCATGTACCATATGCGATACAAACGTTGCATCGATGCCGAGGAACTCGTAGATGCGACGTATGAATGCGATAGGATCTTTTTTAATATCTTCGTAAATGAGCACGAGTATCTGCTCCTTTCTGAAACGAGCATAGTACCGAGTAAGCTGCTCTGCATACTTACCTTGTTCAAGTACACTTGGCTCTTGCTTTGTAAACTCCTCAAACAAAATCTGCTCTGTAATCTCGCCCGCTTTAATAGCGTTCCTGTATTGGGAGAACGCACGATCTATTGGATTACGGAGAATTACAATGAGCTTTACATTCGGGTAGAGGGTAGCAATGCGTGAAGGGGCTTCCTCTGAATACAGGTAGGATGTCGAAAATTCTCCACGAAGCTTTCCAATGGCGCAATTTTTAAAGTGTGCCTCGTACCATTCCTTTCCTTCACTGAAACGCGGCCGGCTAAAAAAATGAATTTCTTTAATCGGCGCACACACCGCAGGGTGCTCATAGAGGCACGTGTACACCCACGAAGTTCCCGATTTTTGTGCACCAATTCCAATGAAATGTATCTCTCCGTTCATGCAGAAAAGAACGTTACTAGTTCAGCTGCTAATTTTTGAAGTGAGTGCTTCTGTATAACACTCTGCCTCATTTCGTTACGATATGTTTGTTTCACATCTTGAGACATTACTCCAAACCTCTCGATGTGAAGCGCTAAAGCTCTCGGGGTAGATTCGCTGAGTAGACAAACATCGGGAAGAATTCCTTCAAATGAGCGATTCGCAACAATAGGGAGGGCTCCACATGCAGCGGCTTCGAGTACGGTCTTATCCATACTTCCTTCAGGAGTTAGATTAACATACATATCAAATTCACTGTAAATGGCTGGAGTCGCATAATTCGGTATTGCTGAATGGAAAATAGTGTGGCCGACTCCCTGCTCGATAAGATTTATTCGATACTTACTCTGACCCGGTGATTCGTCACCATAGACATGCATCTCAAAGTGTTCGAGCTGTTTGCTCGCTTCAATGAAGATCTCTGGCTTCTTAACTGGTGAAATACGTCCCAAAAGGAGAACGGTATTGTCTTTTCTTTGAATAGATTCTTGTGGAGTAAAAAGGTTTGTATCGATACCTACCGGCATCTGGATTGCGTGTAGAAATATTTTAGTGCACGCAAACGGCGACGTATAGAAGACACGTTTTGCAAAATACGCGGCAACTTTTGTCCGGAAATCCATCCTTGCGTGATTCCTCCAAAAATACATGCGCTTATTTTTCAAAAACCAAAACCAACCGGCAAGCACGATGTAGTGTGGATTCATATGTGAAAATACAACGTCGTTTGTATTTCGCAATTGCCATACGTACCCATAAAAGCGTGTGATGTACTTCAGGCGATTTTCACCATGCTCTTTCCCGAGTGAGTGCACATACACATTTGTGGGAAGCACATGCACACCCTCCCTAAGACAGATGACATCTATCCGCTCAAAATGTTTTGCAAACTCAAGGAGCCACCCATGGAAAAATCCAAGAATGGGGTCATCTCGGTCAACAGCCTGTGTAGTGATAAGTAGGCGCATACACGCAATTCTACTAGAACTCGTGATTAATAGACAAAGTTCGTAAACGCTGAATGTGTTGTTCTCGTTTTATCTATGTGCCAAGAGAACGCTCTATGGAGCTCCGATACGCGAGTAAATACGCCGTATAATCCTGCTCAATGCGCTCAAACACTGATTCTTGTGCGTTCATCGCGAGTCGCGCGCGCGCTTGATTATCATTAAGAAATGCTTTCGTATGGTGCGTCACACACGCAGGGTCAGCACTTTCGCAAAGAAACGCTGACTCGCTATCTTTGAAAAGCGTTCCCGCGATTGATGCTGTCGAGGCAATCATCGGTAATTTCACTGTCGCTGCTTCAAGCACAATGGGGTCGTCGTTTGGATCTTCTGAGAGGTGAATGAGGATGTTGGCTGATTTCATGTGAGAAACGATTTCATCGGGTACTGGTTCGAACTCTACCTGCGCTTGTATGCCGAGAGTAATAAATTGTTTTTCAACT
>JANOXF010000081.1:0-31427 GCA_031418275.1 Candidatus Kaiserbacteria bacterium | reverse complement strand
GGCACCCCTTCGCGCTTCGCAAGTTCCATATCCTCTTCACCGTAGGCGGGCGCGAGATGCACCGCACCAGTGCCATTCTCACCCAGCTCAACGTAGTCCGCATGGTAAATCTTCCATGCATTCTCTTTATTCGGGAACTCTTGATTCTCAAATACATCAAAGGGCGGGGTGTATCGCTTTCCAACGAGTGCACTCCCCTTCATCTCTTCAACAATTTCATACTGATCGGTACCGAGTTGCGCGAGGCGTGCTTTCGCGAGGATGACTGTTTCTGGTTTGTTTTCGAGCGTGCAGCGTACTTTCACATAATCGATATCGTTATGAACGGCAGCGGCCATATTTCCAGGAAGCGTCCATGGGGTTGTGGTCCACACGAGAAGCGATGTACTTGCCCCGCTCAAAACAGCGCTTGCCGCGTCGTTTCCAGCGGGGTCGAGGAGTGGGAGCTTCACGGTCACTGCAATATCTTTGATATCTTTGTACCCCTGATTCACCTCAAAGTTCGAGAGTGTTGTCCCACATCGCGGACAGAGGTGCATCGATTTAAATCCTTCATAGACAAGTCCTTTGCGGTTCAGTTCACTAAACACCCACCAGACTGATTCGGTGTAGGAAGCATCCATCGTGCGGTAGTCGTCCTCCATGTCGACAAAGCGCCCCATGCGTGGCACAACCACTTTCCAGTCATCTGCATATTCGAGTACCGCTTCGCGTGCGGCTTCATTAAATTTCTTCACCCCCATCTCCTCGATATCACGCTTTGTGGCGAGTCCGAGTCGCTTCTCAATGATGTTTTCAAGGGGAAGCCCGTGACAGTCCCATCCCCACTTACGTACGACACGCTTTCCATTCATGGTATGAAAGCGCGGTATCGCATCTTTGATCGTCCCTGCGAGGATGTGTCCGTAGTGTGGTGTCCCTGTTGCAAACGGGGGCCCATCGTAGAAAATAAAATCACCTTCAGGCTTCTTGCCCGCTGGTGTTGCTACTGTTTTCTTAAAAATATCGTGCTCGTTCCAAAAAGCGAGTATCGCCTCTTCGCGGAGCGCAACGTCACTTTTCTCAGCACTTCCACTAACTTTTGCCGTTGTTTCTTTTTCTCTATTTTCTATTTTCTTTTCCATATCCTTATTCATATGTGTATCAGACATACTGATAAATCGCGTGTATCAGACGCAAAAGGCATCATAGCATAAAGAAACCCGTAGCGAAGCTACGGGTTTCTCGCTGTGAACGAAGCTTTTACCTCCTCCTCCTCGACAGGCGCACCAGATTGTTTTCAAGGACCGAATGATGATCAGTGACACTGAATCGATTCTTGTCTTTGAGTCGTTCAATCGACCGGAAGAGTTCTGTGATGAGGAGGGAATCAGTTGGGCCCCACTCCGCATACACCCGATCCTTAAGCTCACAAATACTGAGCTCTTTGTGCACACTCCCCTGAAGAACTCCGAGGAGAAAGCAGTCTGCGCAGTCACCAGTAAACGGTGGGCGCGAATGTCCGTATTCAGGCATCTAACTTCTCCCACTACCCTCGACCATCGAGAGTTTCTTTGGCGATAGTACCGCGTCAGCAAAAACAGCGCAATGACTAATAAAAATCTCGCCAATAAACACTAATTTTGAAAATCTACCTCAAATGGATACATCCCCATGCCACACGTTCCGTTAAACGTTCCCGCTTCTTGGACGCCAATATCAATGTCTGTTGTACCTGTTTGTGGAAGCATCTTCGAGATATCCATACTGGGGATACGAACTGATGACGAACAGTCGAAGGTGCCACTCGTATCAAATCGTAATAGCGTTGGGATACCTGCTTTTGCAACACTCCTCTCAGGGAGATACCCACCCTTTGCTCGTATCTCGACAATTTGTTTTCCATCCACAATGGTGACATTGTTTGCATTCGCGACTGGCGCAGTGGTGTCTTTGTTGCGTACGAGGAACGCTGTTCCGCCAATGAGCAGTACGCCAATGAGAATTGCTATAACGGTCTGTTTCATATACGTGGATTATACTAAAGATTAAAGATTGGTGGTATGAGTCCAATCACCACCATACTATTAATGATGTTGAAGAGCGCGAACAGAATGACCACGAGTCCTGCACTCTTGAAAAAGATTCCTGATTTGGAACTGTTCTGTATGCTGAATGAGCTAAAGCTGATGAGGGTGAGGACCGGGAGCGTTCCGAGAGCATAGATAAACATCGTGAGTCCGCCGTTGAGGAACGATCCTGTGGTGAGCGTATAGAGTTGCATCGACTGGGTAAACCCACAAGGGAGGAAGAATGTCGCAATACCAACAAGAAGTGGTGTGAGCGTGTGATTGAACTTTGATATGCCATGCGCGTGCCTCGCAATGAACTTTGGCATTGATGGCTGCAACTTTTTTGTAAAGTGAAACACATCGAGAAGGTTAACACCGAGAATGAGCATTACCAGACCAACAGTCAAACTCAGAATGAATGTGGCTGATGAACTCAATGTGAAAGCCGATCCAATCGCACCAATGACTCCACCGAGTATAAAGAATGATATGAGTCTTCCCCCATGGAACATGAGCTGTGGTCGTACCCTGTCACCCTCTTTTGCAAAGGTTGCGGACATTGAGAGGAGTAGTCCACCAACCACCGCCATGCACGTCGAGAGCGAGGCAATAATACCAATCACAAACGCCGTGCCGTACGTAACATCTCCCCCACCCACCAGATTCACGATTCCCATTTTCTGAAGCACTACAAACACCACAGCAAACGCGAGTGCAATGGGTATCGCAATTTTAAAGTCAGACCACTTTTTTTCCTTCATCTGCTTTTCTATTTCAACCGTGTAACCGTGAGATCGAAGCGGAACGGTGAGTGTCTCAGCAATTTGTTCAGGTGTCTTGTCCTCAAAATTTCCCTCAACAACAACAGAATGTCCGCCGAGACTTGCTTTGACATTTGTAATAATTGGCAAATCTCCGAGTTCACTCTCAATGACGAGTACGCAGGCATTGCAGTGCATACCATGCACATGAAATGTATATCGTTGTGTAGTTTGATTACTCATATGTTGATTACAGTCGTGTTGCTTTTAATCGAAGCGCGTTTCCAATCACCGAAACACTACTCCCTGCCATGGCGAGTCCGGCAAATACTGGGTTGAGCACAATGCCCCAGAGTGGGTAGAGAACTCCTGCTGCAACGGGTATGCCGACAACATTATATATGAATGCCCAGAAGAGATTTTGACGTACCGTTCGCATCGTTGCTTTACCAAGCTTCACTGCTGATGCAATTTTTGTGATATCTCCGTGGAGAAGCGTGATTCCGGCCGACTCTATCGCAATATCTGTACCCGTTGCCATAGCAATACCGACATGTGCCTGCACGAGTGCAGGAGCGTCATTAATACCATCTCCCGCCATCGCCACAATAAGTCCACTCTCCTGGAGCTCTCTAATTTTTGTCGCTTTCTCTGCGGGCAGTACTTCCGCAATAACAGTATCAATGTTTGCCTGTGCGGCAATGTGACGCGCTGCGCGCTCATTATCACCCGTAAGCATAATCACTTTAATACCCATCCTATGCAGTTTTGCGACCGCTTCTTTTGCCTCATCTTTGAGTGTATCAGCAAGCGCGATGTACCCAGCCACCCTGGAATTAAGAGAAACAACTACAACCGTCTTTCCTTCTTCTTCGAGTGCAGTGAGTTTCTCGTCTTTTGTATTACTCGTAGGTTTCATAATCGACACCTGCACTCCCTGTACGGTAGCGTCGATACCGGCTCCCTCATGTGCGACGAAGTGCTCAGCCTGAGGCAACGATGCTCCCCCTCGTTCAGCGTACGCTACGACTGCCTGCGCGAGCGGATGTTCAGACATGCGTTCGACGCTTCCTGCATAACGCACAATGTCAGCTTCAGAAAATTTCGGATCAATCACCACAACGTCGGTAACTTCAGGTGTGCCCTTCGTAATTGTTCCTGTCTTATCCATGACGATGACATTCACCTTTGAGAGCACTTCAAGACTCTCTGCATCTTTCACCAGTATGCCCTGCGTTGCGCCTTTTCCAACACCCACAATAATTGCCGTCGGGGTCGCAAGACCGAGGGCGCACGGACACGCTATCACCAATATTCCCACAAATGAGAGAATGCCGTACGAGACCGCGAGTGAGGACCCTAAAAGTGGGATACCCACAATGAGCCACACAGCGAGTGTAAGCACGGCAATGAGGAGCACCACAGGGACGAAAATTCCAGAGATTTTATCAACGAGTGCCTGTATGGGTGCTTTTGAGCCCTGAGCTTCTTCAACCATTCGGACAATCTGCGCAAGGAGTGTATCTTCACCCACTTTCGTTGCTTCATATTGAATACTCCCCTGTTTGTTGAGTGTTGCGCCAATTACCATATCACCCACTTTCTTATCAACGGGAATCGGCTCACCTGAAATCATCGATTCGTCGATGGAGGTACCTCCGTGAGTAATCTTTCCGTCAACCGGAATTTTCCCACCCGGTTTCACTACAATGGTGTCACCGACGACAACCTCAGCGAGCGGTACTTCTTGCTCTTTTCCCTCACGTATGACAAGTGCAGTCTTTGCTTGGAGTCCAAGTAGTTTTTCGATTGCCTCTCCTGTTTTTTGCTTCGAGCGCGTCTCAAGATACTTTCCAAAGGTCACAAACCCAATGACCACAATGACCACATCAAAATATGTGTACTCAGGGAGCCGTAGCAGTTCACGCACCTGAGGCAAGAGGGTGATGATGGTGCTGTATACGTAGGCGCTGAGGGTTCCAATCCCGATGAGTGTGTCCATATTTGCAACGCGAAACCGCACAAACCGCACCACGCCATCAATAAATGGCTTCCCTATCCAGAACATAACCACCGTCGCAAGAATCATCGAAATAACATTAAAAAGCCTCTCGGGAATCGGAAGATTCGGTATTGCCTCAAACGTACGCGTGCGCGCGGCGATAT
Organism: Candidatus Kaiserbacteria bacterium; assembly: GCA_031418275.1. Lineage (GTDB taxonomy): Bacteria > Patescibacteriota > Minisyncoccia > Phycocordibacterales > UBA918 > Damh-18. The sequence goes on along the minus strand of JANOXF010000081.1, from coordinate 26,449 downwards.
CCCACAACATAACTACAAAGATGAAGAGGGCAATAGGCATCACAAACTCTGTCTTTGCTTTGTAGGCACCGAGTTCCTGTTCTTTGGCCGTCTTTGTTGCAGTGAGGCCAAGGTGCTCACTATGATCCATTCCACTTACGTGCGTCATCTCTTTTGCAGTCGGTTCTGATTCAACAATTGAATAGCCGAGCTTTCCAATCGCTTCATTCATGCGTGGTACATTCACGAGGAGCGGATCAAAATCAATGACTGCCTTTTCGGTCGCAAAATTAATCTGTGCACTTTTTACCCCTTCGAGCTTTTTGAGCTGTTTGTCGATGATGGTTGCGCAACTTGCACAGTGCATCCCCTCTATACGATATATATTTCCTGTCATAATAATGAGTGTTAGATGCTATACCACGCACTGCGCCACCCCTTGAGCATTTCCTCACTTCCGGTAAGGAACGCCTCGACCGCATTCGCGTTATCAAGCACCGCTCCCCTACTTGATTTGAGGCGCACCTCCTCCGTCATACGCACACCATTCTCATGGTGTGCAATGAGTGCATTCAAAAAGCGCAAATCAAAGGTTGTGTCATATGCACCAAGCTTTGCAACCACCGGATCGGTAACCGTTCGCGTATCGCCGTACCACTCCTTCTTCCATGCGTAAAGTTCTGCAATAAGTACGGGCTCTCCTTTCTGAATCTCCTTCGCAAGGTCTTTTATTTCAGTACGTTCACTCAGCTCTGCTTGTTTTGCCAAAAGAATTGCTCCACGATGATGGGAAATCATTGCGTCCACATATCGTAAATCGAGCCATTTGTCGGGGCGCCCGAGATCCATGACATTTTTATCATACATTGAGAGCGTGTACTGCGGTGTAAGTACATACCCAATGCCGACACCCACGATCGCTGAAATAACCATGAGTGCCGCTGTGAGATATACCGATATTTTTCCCATATTAAAAATGACTTAAAGAATAGTAACTACTTACGTTTAAGTTGATACACTTTGAGAATCTCCCCAATCGCTTGTTTGTCTTTCCCTTGCTTCATCTGGTGCACGACGCACGTTCCGAGATGCTCCTCCATGAGCACGTCCTCGACGCCCGAGAGCGCACGCTTTACTGCTGATGTCTGCGTAATGACGTCGATGCAGTAGGTGTCCTTTGCAAGCATGTCTTGAAGCCCCCGTATCTGCCCTTCAATAATTTTAAGCCTCCGAATGAGTTTTTGTTTTGATGTGTTGATATGCATACCCGAATAGTCTATACCCCCCTGGGGTATCCGTCAAGTAGTAGAGGATCAATTCTTTTGTGACCTCGGTCACACCAACACAAAACCCACAGGACCAACCTGTGGGTTTTGCAATTATTGTTTGATTATTTCTTCTTAATTTTCGAGCATCATAAAATGTTTGAATCCTTTACGTGCATAGAATGCGAGCTTACCGTTCACATCCAGAGGATATCCTACACTATCAAACTCTTGCCCGTACTCCGTGCCGTCGTATACAATGATATACTTCTCATTTTTTACAGCTTCATATGCAATCTTCCCATTCACTGCAGTAAGTTTTGAAATCTCTGTGTATCCGTTTTTAAACTCAGTAGTACCCCGCACAACCAAAGCTTCCGATCCTTTGAATGCAATATATGCCAATTTTCCATCAATTATTTGGAGGCTGTCGTAATCAACCCTATCATACGCAGGTCCTAGTATTTCGGTGTCATAGACCACGAGACGCTTCTTCGCTTTGATATCGTACGCTTCGTACGCCAATTTACTTCCCACGTCTTTAGGAGTATTAGAAACGAAGAGAATCTCGTCCTTGTTGTATTCTTTCCCGTATTTTCTGCCGTCATAGACAACAAAATACTTTGTCCCCTGCACTGCAAAATATGCAAGTTTTCCATTCACTTCTGTCTGATCACCTGCGTTATCGTATTCTTTTCCTATCTCAACGCCATCGTACACAATGAAACCTTTATTATCTCTGCTTGCAGAGTATGCCAATTTCCCATTAATGCTCTTTGGGTGGCTCGACCTCTCATATTTCTTCCCGACAGGAACCCCGTCGTATACGACGTACCATGTCTCGTCAGTTTGTGCTACATACGCAAGTTTTCCATTAACAACTGCTGTTTTTACATCATCCTGAGAGTCAAAAAAGAAGCGTCCATTTTCTTCTGTGATTTCCTTACCACCAAAGTTGCCATACCAGGAAACATCATTACCTGAAACTTTCTGGCCCATGAACGCCAATGTACCGCCAATATTTATGGGTTCACCCACTGAATAATATTCTTTTCCAAGTTCGATACCATCGAATACGATGAACGATTTCCGATCTTTTATTGAAAGAAAAGCGAGTTTCTCACCTACCTTCACTACGGACTGGACACTATCATATTCCCGACCAATTTCTTTACCATCATATACAATGTACGAATCTTCGTTGTTCTGAACCTCATACGCTAATTTACCGTTTACCGCAAAAATGGTTCCGAGAAAAATGGTGTCATATTCATCTCCAAATTTTGCAAACTTTTCACTTGAAACAAGATTTTCTTTTTGGCCATTTTCTACTTGAATGGTTTGGGGTGGTAGACCTACTGACGGTTTGGGTTCTTCTTCACAGTTTCCACTACATCGGAGACTTCAGCATCGGACTTTGCATAAGGTAATCCAGGATTAACTTTCTCTGAGGGTGTGGTAGAAGATTCAGTGACAACAGAGGGTTTTGCTGAACTATTATTATAAAAATAATAACCCCCTCCAATGGCACCAGCGAATAGTAGAGTGAATATGCTAACTTGAATGAAGTTATTCATTCAAAAAGTATATCACATTCGTTCGGGAGCTTTGATGCCTAATGCCCACAAGCCATTCTTTAAAGTCGCTTTCACAGCACTCGCAACAGCGAGTTTGTACGGTGCGAAAGTGTCTTCGATATCCACAATCTTCTCATGTGCGTAGAAAGAGTTGAACGCGCTCGCGAGTTCAGTGAGAAAGACGACGAGGTGGTGCGGCGCTCGCTCAGTCTGAGCTTTCAAAATTATTTCAGGAAATTGGTAGACGAGTCTTTCAAGTACATAAGGAACATCAGGTACAACATCGGTACTCGTTTCCATACCCATTTCTCTCGCCTTCTCCTCTATCGAAGCAATGCGTGCATGTGTGTACATGAGGTACGGACCGGAGTCGCCCTCGAGCGAGAGTGCGCGCTCTTTATCAAATACAATGTCGGTACCAATTCCCTGGCGGAGGATTTGGTATTTGAGCGCGCCGACCGCGACCATTTCGGTGAGTTCGTCGAGATTGTCCGCACGGCTCTCCTCCGCCCGCTTTCGCGCTTCTTCTTTTACGTCTTCAAGGAGTGCTTCGCCGGTGAGCACATTTCCTTTCCTTGATGACATCTTACCGGTGGTGAGTGTGAGGAAACCCGTCGGAACATGCTCTATGACCTTGTCTTTTGCCCCGGGGAATACATCGCGAATTGCCGCTATAATTACTTTGAAATACTCACGTTGTTCTCCGCCCGTTACCACAAAGGACTCAGTCCAGTTAGGGTACTTCTCTTGCTTCAACGCAAAGTTACCGAGGTCTTTTGCTTCGTACGTAGGGAGTCCTTGCGAGTTAAGGAACACACGCGTATGGAGTCCGTACTTCTCGCCTCTGAAAATAAATGCCCCTTCACTCTCTTCGAACACACCATGTGCCACCTGCTCACGAACAGTTTGCGCGCCAATCCCACTTGCTTCACTTTCAAATATTTCGGTGTCGAATTTCGTGCCCAGCATACGACAGAGCTCAGCGAGACGAGCACGCGATGTTTCTATTCCCTTTGCTCGGAGAGCAGAAAGTGTTTCATCACTCCCCGCGTAAAGTGCGCGATTCACTGATTCGATTTCTTCTTTTGCCTCAGGGTCATTTTCGTACGCTTCGTTTCCTACACGGTACGATTCACCAATTTGGTTAATATCACTTGGGTTACCCCTAGTCTTCTGTAGTCCCCACACACCTTTTGCAACCGTGAGACCAATATCAGACGGATAATTCACCCGATGCACGGTTGCACCCCCAAGCTCAAAGAGACGAGAAATAGATTCACCGATGATGTTCCCCACAAGGTTCCCGACGTGGAGCGGCTTAAAGAGATTTGGGCTCGTGTATTCAAAAATAATGTCATCACCATGAAGCGAATTGTTCGCGCCCCACGTATGAGCTTCGGTCACAATGTTCGTGATTTTTTCGGAGAAAAAATCACGGTCGAGATGAAAGTTTATGAAACCTGCGCCCGCTACGCTTATGCTTGCGACATGAGAAATTTTGCCGTCGAATGATGCGCGAAATTGCTCCGCAATTTCGCGTGGATTCTTCCCAAGTTGTTTTGCACAGACCATCGCCACATTCGTCGCATAGTCACCGTGCGAGAGGTCGGCAGGATGCTCCACAGCAAAATCAACACCCGTAATTCCGAGAGATTCAAGTTCGACAGTAATAGCTTTTCGAATTTCCGATTCCATATTGCTCAGAATACACAACTAATCGACTCTCGTCACGAGCTCACCCTTCGGCCCCGCTACAACGGTAATTGTCTCACGGCCGAGCGCCTGCCCCCGACCAGTCTCGACCGTACAACGCCATTCTCCTTCTCGAACACTCTCAATGACCGTGAATCCACGATATCCATCTCCCCGACCACCTTGAATAGGGTACGGGATGCGACTATGCTGCGTCCATCCTTTTCCGGTCGTATCATAGTATTCCCACTTGTGGTAAATGTCTGTCACAAGTTTTGTGGGAGCAAAGACTGATGCATAACAATAGATATTGTCGCCCGCTGCATAGTGAAACACACTATCTGATTTGCGGAGCGGAAGCCACCACGAGGGCTTTTCATATGTGAGGGCGTAAGTCTCATTCTCTGAACGAATGATGTTGTGGTAAATCCCTAAATCTTTAAGCGAAAGCGGGATGGGTGGAATGATGTTCGCAAAATAGAAAAAATTAAACGTCACATAAATGAGACCGATAGTAAACACGACGGTTCGTCTCTGGAGAGCAATGAAGTTGGGGACGACCCACGTAAGTACTCGAAAAAACCAGTACATAATGAAGAGCGCGACGCACCCCGACAGAACAAACGTAAGTGCACCCATCTTCCCAGTCCACACAGGTATCACGAGTACCACATATGAAAAGAGTCCGATAAAGAATATCGAAAGGTTGTACACGAGGCGCTGATCACGATTCTTAATGGTTTCATTTCCCAAAATTGCAATCACGATAAACAGCATGTACGGCCAGCTTTCAAAGAGCGCACTCGAACGCCCGTAGAAAATGAGCATGCCTGAGAGGAGTCCACCGAATGAGTACTGAATGAGTGCGGGTGACCACTTCCGCACAAAGGCATTCATGCGCTCTCCAAAGCGTTGTGCCGCTCCAGCGTAGAGTGAGAGAATCCCCACCATGGCAAGTACGACGTAAGACGCAAGTACCGCATTATCGAATTTCTGGTCGACGCGGTTGAGCGTGAGGTTGTCCATCACAAATCCAAGAATGAACATCGTCGTAAGGAAATGGTGGCGGACAAATGGAATTTTTCTGAGAAGGCGGTCGAGCATGAAGGTATTGTACCGCGTAACGCACGCAATTGGCGCATTTCTTTGTTGCACTACGCAAAACAATCCTCGTCGTATATCAAATACGTCTCGGGCTGTTTTACTTGTGCGCCTCGAACTGCATCCAGTTTCGTGCGTTTCGATAGCAGGTTTATAAAAAGAAAACCCCGCCGAGTGACAGGGTCTCCGCGACGGGGTGTGATCGACTACTCGACTTGGGTGAAACAGAGCATCCGAGCCCGAGAACCTGCATGCTCAAACGGATCGAGACCGAAAAGCCAACCATGAGGGAGTGTGCCATATCCCCAATCACGCATGATGTACGGCAGACTGGGTCCAAATCCATTCCGCGGCAGCCGGTGAAACTCGTCGAACGACGTGTACGCCCTACCCTTTTCGAGCAGATGTCGTTTCTGTTCGAAGACAAGACCAAGGCCGTGAACGCCGAGAAAGATATTCCCAGGTTGTTGCTTGAGGAATACCAGACGTTCTTCAGAATTGGTTACCCCGCCGACCACCTGCCGAAAAGCACGGGCCTGAAACTTTTCTCCTGGCCTCGGCACCCGACTCGAACTTGAACGGTCAAAGGCCTCATCCTTCTGTTCCCAGAACTTCATCAGCGTGGTGACCTGAGTTTCCGGATCGTAATCCATTAGCACTTCGATGATGCCGAAGTCACGGAGAAGCGCGAACTTCTCCTTGGGTTCGCTACCCATCGTATCTCCTTAAAAAGACCATACCTGCTACTTACAGGCGTTTCCGGCGATCTGCCGGACCAGTCGCAAGCCAATCTTGCAATACTTATATTATACTACATTTTTAGTTACTTTGCAAGTACTCCCATGCCATTTATATGGCTTGTAAGAACGCTTCAGAAGTCTTGAAACAGATGCAGTTCGCGGCGCGCAAGAAAAATAACACGAGACGTATTCAATATACGATGAGTGTTATTTTTTGAAGCGCAACAAAGAAATGCGCTGTCTCAAGACTTCTGGCTACACAAATGAGTCAGGGACTGGGAACTTCAGACACAGTTCTTCTACCGCAGCTCTAAGCTCCCCTGCCTTTGCCTCGTTCTTAATATCCGTAAGACGTGCAACCATAATTTCCGCAACCTGAGTAGCTTCTCCCTCTTTCATAAGTCGCGTCGTCATTGCGGGTGTGCCAAAGCGAATACCGGACGGATCCATGGCCGTACGGGTCTCGTCCGCAATCATGTTTTTGTTCAAAGTAATGCCAATCGCGTCGAGTGCCACTTCTGCCTCCTGTCCCGTCACGCCGAGTGAACCGAAGACATCAGCAAGAATAAGGTGATTTGACGTGCCCCCGCAGAGCATACGAATGTTTGCATTCTTAAATACAGTCTCCATTGCCTTTGCATTTTTTAGAATCTGTGCGGCATACTCTTTAAAAGCAGGAGTAAGTGCTTCACCGAATGCGACCGCCTTTGCGGCGACAAGATTCATATGAGGACCGCCCTGAAGCCCAGGAAAGACCGCTTTATTTATTTTCTTTGCAATCTCTTCATTCTCACGCACAAGAATCATGCCACCACGTGGACCACGGAGTGTCTTGTGAGTTGTGGTTGTAATGACATCAAAGCCATCTTCGAATGGATTCCGCGCTACACCTCCCGCAATGAGCCCTGCGATGTGCGCCATGTCGGCGACCGTATATGCCCCTACTTCTTTTGCAATTTCTACAAATTTCGCATAATCGAGTTCACGACTATACGCAGAAAATCCCGCAAGGATGATTTTTGGTTTGTGCTCGAGCGCGACTTGCCTCAGGTGGTCATAATCAATCTCGCCCGTGTTCACATCTTTCATCTTGTATCGTACAAAGTTGAAGACTTTGTTGATCGAGGTGGTCGGATGCCCATGGGTGAGGTGTCCGCCATGCGAGAGGTCCATGCCGAGGACGGTGTCCCCTGGTTCAAGGAGTGCGAAGTACATGGCGACGTTCGCGGGAGCTCCTGAGAGTGGCTGCACGTTTGCAAACTTACAGTTGAAGAGTTTTTTTGCTCGCTCAATTGCAATGTTTTCGACGATGTCAGTGAACTGCTGTCCGCCGTAGTAGCGACGTCCCGGATACCCTTCTGAGTACTTGTTCGTGAACACCGAGCCGTTCGCTTCGCGCACCGCGCGCGACACATAGTTCTCACTCGGGATGAGTTCGAGTCCAACCTCTTCGCGGCGCTCTTCTCCCATGAGGGTGTCAAATACTTCTTTGTCTTGTTGTTCTATAAACTGATAGTTTTGCATAACTAAAAATATTAATCGTAAGTAATCGTTAATTTTAAAATTATCAGATCATAGTGTGTGTAGTTTACTCAATCTTAACTATGCAAGTTCTTATTGTATCCACCGGCAACCGTAAGTTCTGCTTTTATTGCATCGTGTGACTCGTACCCAATGAGTTCCACATGCTCAGGACGAAATGCATCGAGTGAGGTAGCTGCATCACTAATTTTTACCTTCGGGAACGGGAGTGGGTCGCGCATAAGTTGCTCTCTACCCTGCTCAATGTGATTCTCATATATGTGCACATCCCCGAACGTATGAATGAATTCTCCTGGCTCGTAACCCGTAATCTTTGCAAGTATGAATGCGAGTAGTGCGTAGCTTCCTATGTTGAACGGCACGCCGAGGAAGATATCGGCTGAACGCTGATAGAGCTGTAAACACAGTTTACCCTTTTTAATGTTGACCTGGTACATGTTGTGACAGATTGGAAATCGGCACGCTTGTCCAGGTGTAGCCATACCGTACAAGTATTCAGGATTCCAAGAGGTCACAATCGCATTATGACAATCAGGGTCCTTCATCACCTCACTTACCACCCACCCGAGTTGATCTACAGCACGACCATTTTCCCCTGGCCACCGTCGCCATGATTCACCGTAAATATGCGGAAGCTCACCATACACTTTTGCAAAAGCGGCATCGCTCGCAATTTTTGCAACGAACTCCTCTTTGGTAAGTGATGCACTCTCGCCTTTCGCAACTTTCTCATTGTAGATTTTGTATGGGTAATCATCCCAAATATGCACATTTTGATCGACGAGGTATTTTATGTTCGATTGGCCCGAGAGGAACCAGTAGAGCTCATGAAGTACTCCCTTCCAGTACACTTTCTTCGTGGTAAGGAGAGGTAGTCCTTCTCTGAGATCAAAACGCATCTGGTCACCAAACGAGCTGTACGTCACCACACCAGTTCCTTTATCAACCTGTTTGTCGCCCGTTTCAATGAGTTTTCTCAATAGGTTTAAATACTGATATTCAGGATGCTTTGGCATGATTATCGTTTCTTAGACTTGGTAACAACACGCTTCGCAATGTTTTTCTTCGCAAGTGGACCAGTCTTTGGCGGAACGTAGCCAACGATGTTATTCAAGTGATACCGGCCTGTCTCTTTATAGCTCTTCTTCGTGTGTGATGATAGAGTCGAGAACGAGAGTTGCGCGATTTCCATGCCCGGACGAAGAACAATGGGGACGTTATTGAGATTGCAGAGCTCAAGCGCGATATTAAGGTAATGCCCTGGATTTACGATACTTGCTGAGTTATGCACGATGAGCCCGATGCGTGCGAGTGATGACTTTCCATTTACCTCGATAAGGAAATTGTCCGAGCCAAAACGCTCCTTTGAATAACCGAGAATGCTCACGCCAGGATGGAGGATAAACTCATCACCATCAGCAACTTCAACATTATGCGTTTTGGGGTACACACCACGAGCAGGATCTATTGCCATCGTTGAGTGTGGTTCGTTCACGATAAATGTATTTCCGAGTCGGATGTCGTACGTTGCCGGTTGAAGTCGTTTCAGGTCAAAAGGTTCGAGAGTTATCGAGCCTGATTTTACTTCTGCGAGAATATCTTTGTCTGATAAGAACATATAAAATTTATTACTCTATTACGAACGTCCTTTCTGTCCCATAATAATTCGGCCACTCCTTGTTGTAGTGCGCAAACATGCGCTCGAGTCGGTCTTGCGGTAGTTCTACGACTCCAAGTTCTCCCATAAGTGCTTCTATTTCCATCCGTGCACGAGCAATGTCTTCTCCATCACTGAGTATCTTCTCAAATTCGGCGAGGTAGCCGTATCCCGCGTTCTTGTCGATGCAGACATTAGCACCTTTGTATGAATACTCTTCGCGTTCACGCGACCACTTTGCTTGGTACACAAAACCCGCCCCAAGGATGAGCGCATCGAGCTCATCAAGCGTAACGTGAACAGGTTCTTCAAACTCAAGTCGAGAAACTGAATTTGCACTCGTCCCTGCGTCAACCGACGCCTTCACCACAAGCAACACTTCGTTGTCTCGCTGTCGTGAGCGTACTGAGAAGTCGGTGCCCTTTTCTGCAATGAGTTTGAACTTTTCTTTTTGCTCAACACTGAACAAGTGTTCAGTGTTTTTGTAGAGTTCCATGAGTTCACCATCTTTGAAGTAGTGATTGAGCTGTGTGTTCGTGCTCACACGCGCGTGCGTAGGGTCAAGTTCACGCATCTTTGCGCGTAGTGCTTCTGCATTCTCTTTTGCTCCGAGGAGACTCTTAATTTCAATTTCGTAGTGTGCCATATTAATATGGATATTATACTTGGTAGATTTATTTTGTGCCAAAAGACACCTGCTCATGAGTGTGGCATAATCATCGGATGTCAAAACCTCGTGTTGCAATAACCGTTGCCTTGAGCAGCAAAAAGCGTGCTATAGGAATGAGTGGAAAATTACTGTGGCATATCCCCGAAGATTTGAAGCGATTTAAGCGTCTTACGCTCGGACACCCCGTAATCATGGGAAGGAAGACCTTCGACTCAATTGTTGCGTACCTCGGTGGGCCACTTCCAGGACGCACGAACATCGTCATAACCCGAAGCAACATTTGTATTGATGGCTGTCTTGTCTATCATTCACTTGAAGAGGCACTTACTGCAGCGGAAGCAATTGAGGACGAGGAGATTCATATAGGTGGTGGTAGCGAAACATACAATCAGGTACTTCCGTATGTAGACCGCCTCTATTTAACTATCATTGATGACGAACCTGAGGCTGATGCTTTCTTTCCTGATTATTCTGAGTTCACAAAGGTAATTGAGCGTGAAGAGAGAGAACATAACGGACTTCGCTATACGTGGCTTACGCTTGAGCGCTCATCTCCTCTCTCTCCCATGGGACGAAAATCTCTGTAAAGATCACGGTAGATATCATCCTCGGGTCGCACAAAGAATTCTGGTCGCGGGTCAGCATCGGTAAATACAAGATTCGGAATATTACGGACAACCGTGATTGGTTGTGACTCATCACACTCCCCCGTCACCAGGGTGGTCGCTGCAGCAATACTATCGGGAATATTTATTTTTGAGTATTCCATAGTGCGACCAAAAAGATCGGGATGACCAATGTGACTCTCGATTGGCTCGAAACCCCAACAACCAATTGCCACACTCATAGCACCGTAGCGAAATGGAAGTGAATGACTGTCGGTAATCACAACTCCAAATGTACGAAGTCCAAATTTTTCTCTGAGATACTCATGTATCGTTCGTGCTGACGTAAATGCATCTTTGGGAAGAAGTATGTAGTACCCTTCTCCATTACTTTCATCAATGCCGGCGGCAGAAATGAGTGCATTGTGTGTAATCGTGAGTGGTTTTCTCTTTTTATCAGGATAGTAGAATGCATCAGCTTCTCGTTCTACAAGGGCTTCCTTGTCCGCACCTTCAATGAGTATAGTGCGCCCTTCATGAATCGCAACAACCTTCGAGGTAATGCACACAACATCGCCATCACAAAGATCAGTGAGTACTGCATCGAAAACCTCGAATAGATTGTCTTTGGGCGGGTGGAGAATGCGGGTCTTAATAGGTATGAATTCCATACAGAGTAACTAGAGCGAATAAAGCTTCGCTTGTAGTTACTCAAATGATGTCCAAGTTGAAACTGATTTTGTGAGTTTCATAATAGGTAAATTGTAGCATAAAAAAAGGGGCCAGCCGGAGCTGGTCCCTTGCGAGCACTCAATGGAGGTGGCTACTGCACCGTGGCGGTGCGTGCGGACCAACTCAGCGAGTGATGCTTGCGAGCGTACTCAATTGCGCTCATGGCGAGGGAACTGACCCCCTCGAGCGCCGCGAGGCACGTGTCGCCCTTCACGAACAGGGTGTTGTCGAAACGAAGCCGATTCGGAATTGCTGCCTTCACGATGACGTAAAGATCGTCGTCATCAGCGACTTCACCGACAAGCTTCGAGTGGTTTTCCCCGAGAGCTTCTGGTTTCAGGCTCAGCACACGCTTGGCCACAGTGAACGGGATGCGGATGGGAGCCGAGTCACGCCCGTTCACCGGACTCATCGGAAGATCCCAGCCCTCACCCTGCCTGACCAAGATAGTGCCCCCTTCACTTGTCGTGAAAAGGACGACACCCATCACCCTGCGAAACTGTGTGAGCTCCTTTACCCACTTCTCGTAGAGACCGCCCCGGGCAGGCTTGATCCTCAGGTCTTGTGATTGACTGCTTGCTGCAGTTGCTTGCATTTGTTCAAACTCCTCGGTTGAAGAACGAAAAAGGGCGACGTGCCCGAAATGTTTATACCACATTTTGACTGTAATGAAAAGACCGCAGCCAACGGCTACGGTCTTTGTCATATTTGATTGTGAAACAGTTAGTCCTTCACTGTTATTCCTTACAGGAACAGTACACCTTGTCGCTCCTTGTTTCGGCTTCGCCTCACAAAGAAGCTAGCAAGGTCCGTCGTTGTTCAACTGCGTTAATCCTTCACAACGACGCCCATACTCCTGCATGTTCCCTCAATCATACGCATTGCTGCTTCGATTGAGTTTGCACGGAGGTCTGCCATCTTTATCAGAGTTATCTCGCGAATCTGGTCTTGAGTAATCTCTCCGGCTTTTGAAGTGAGATTCTTACCTGAACCTTTATCCTTCCCGATACTCTTGAGAATAAGTCTCGATGCCGGAGATGTCTTTGTGATGAAGTCAAAACTTCGGTCATCGTATACATTGAGCTCAACGGGCACAACTTCTCCCATTCGGTCACGAGTCTTTTCGTTGAACTGGCTCACGAACTCACCGATGTTGATACCGGCCTGTCCGAGTACCGGACCAAGTGGTGGCGCTGGCGTAGCTTTACCACCGGTCGCTTGTACTTTGATTTTTTTAACTAGTTTCTTTGCCACAGTATTTTAAATGATTACGAGTTGCCCGTTCCATATTCGGGCCCCTCAGGTTTTTCGAAGCCCGCGTATCCTACAAGAAATATGAGGCTTTTGCAAGGAATCTCAATATTTCTCAGCTCACTCAAATTGCTCAAAAAGGTTTAAATCCGATGAAGAGCAAGGGGGTCTAGGGATTTTTCGAGGAAGACGTAGTTAAGGTTTTTTGGTTGGCTAGCCCCATTATGAATAGGGGCTATCGGCATAAGAAAGCATATAGTCGCTACCTCTTACAGAGGCTGTTCAGGTTGTTTGATATTTCTCCAAAATATCGACAACCTCTTGCGGAGTGACATTTAGTCACTCCTCACTCGTTATGCTTTCTTAACTTGGAGGAAGTCGAGCTCAACAGGAGTCTCACGCCCAAACATCGAAACAAGTACCTTAATCTTGCCACGCGCAGTATCGATTTCACCCACTTTTCCTTCAAGTTCCTTGAAGGGTCCATCAACGATAGTGACTGTATCATCAACCATGAGATCGACGTGATGCTTTGGTGCTTCGTCCTTCATACGGTTGAGGAGTTGGTCGAGTTCTTCCTTCTTGAGCGGAACGGGCTGTGTTCCACTTCCAACGAACCCCGTGACACGCGGTGTGTTGCGCACGACGTACCATGAGTCATCGTTTACAATCATGTCCACGAGTACGTATCCTGGGTAGATGCGTTCCTCTTCAGTGACTCGCTTTCCTCCCTTAATACGAATCTTTTTTTCTGTTGGCACCACCACCTCAAAGATTCTGTCTTGCATACCAAGAGACTCGATACGCTGCCGAAGGTTACGCGCAACGGCGTTTTCGTACCCTGAATATGTATGGATTGCGTACCAGTGTCGCTCTCCGTCTGTTTTTTGTTTTGACATGCCTAGTTTTTCTTAATGAATGCAATGAATTTAGAAAAACTTGGCCATCGCTTCAAGCTATTCCTAATGCCTTGAAGCGATGAACGAACTCTAAATTATTGCTGAAATAAAACTCTTACTCGTATCCACTCGTTATTTTATAAACCAATCGAGTGCCTGACTGAAAACAAAGTCAAACGCTGCAAGATATATCGCAACCATAATTGAAATGCCTACAACAAGTGCGGTGTACACCGCTGCCTGCCTCTGTGTCGGCCACGATACGTGACTAATTTCTTCTTTTGTATCTTTGAGATAATCAATGAAACGGCTCATGGTGTTTAGGATTACGTTTCCAAAATAAAACCGCCCCTGCGGGCGACGTAGATAAAGCATATATGAAGAGTGCACGGTCGTCAAGACTCTTCGATATTTATGAAAAACCCTGCGGTTGCTTCATGCAACCGCAGGGTTTTTCAGTCTTTTTTATTACTTAACTTCGTACGTGATATGTACCATCGAGGTGATGGTATTTTCACCAGTTGGAACCTGTGGTACTGACTGCTCCTTTACCATAGCAGAATCCATAGCCGCACCTCCGCCGTAGCCGTACATTGGGCTTATGCCCTGGTCTTCCCAATAGCCATTCATGCGAACGATACGAACACCGAGCTGCTTTGCAAGGGCATCAGCCTTTGACTTCGCATCGGCTATTGCTGCTGTCCGCGCGTCAGCCTTGAGTGTGTCTTCATCATCAATTGTGAAGTTGAGACCTCCTACATTCGTTGCGCCAAGTTCACCCGCCCCAGCAATGAGCATCCCCGCGTCTTCTGTCTTTCGCACCTTCACATCAACTGATTGTGTCACCTCATAGCCGACAAGTTTCGGTTCGCCAGCAGGTGGACAATTCCACTCTGTACAGCGAACTTGTGGGTATTCATAGCGTGGATTGAGGTAGTACCCCGTCGTCTTAATATCCTTTTCGTCGATACCTTTTGTCTTGAGATAATCAACAATTGCATTCACGCGCGTCGCAGCGCTTGTTTGTGCTGTTGCTGCGTCGGCTTCCTTCGTATTCACTGAGAAATTAAAGGTAGCAACGTCAGGTTTTGCAAAAATCTCACCCTTGCCGTCCACCGTGATGGATACGGGCATGTGTGCAATGTTGCGCGCTTGGGTAAAGGCAAAATAGGTATATGCGAGGAGGGCAATGATTGCCGCCACTCCTACGAGGACCCCTGTTTTACGGATAGTTGAATCTTGAAACATATAAATGTGCTTAATTACTGCTAGTATTGGTACTCGTAATGGTACTACACTTATCTACGAAGGAAAGGTGCTTTAGTAACACACTATCCCCCAAGGAGCGCCTTCCTCAGGGCTTCAACGAGGAGTCTGATTGCATTTGGAATTGAACTCGTGGTCCCGCACTGTTTTTCAAAAAGCACTCGGTCAGGGAGCGTGAGCCCGCTCGCAAGCACTTGTTTTCCCATGGTGTGATACATAATCGCTGTTTCTTCTCCCGCATGGTCAAGTGAGAGTGCGTGCCCGAGCTCGTGGGCGAGTACCAAGGTAAGTTCATCTTTTGTATCAAACTCATAGATGTGAATGGCCTTACTCTCATAGTCGCCCTGGGTAAATTCGCCACCTTCACTAAAACGGTTATTGTACTCGTTCGCCAGTGAGTTGTAATCCTTGATGAGCGAGTTACCCCTCTCGCTGAGCGTATTCATTTTATTTACCACACCATTGAGCTGTGCAGAAAGGGTATTGAGACGGGTTTCTTCTTTTGCGAGTGTCTTTTGTGTATCCTGGAGACGTGCAAACACATCCTTTGGTGCCCCTCCCTTCCTATTCCACTCAGCAACCTCAGCATTATAGGCGGAGAGCTTTCGTTCATATGCGTCAGTTGCATCATTGTACCCACTCCGAAGCGTCTGATACTGGGTAAGCAATTTTTCATACTCGCTCCGTACGGTATCACTCATCCCCTCTTTTGTGTCGAGTGTCGTCCGGAATGACTTTTCCTCATCAGAAAGTCGTTGCCGGTCGTCATACACAAAGTTCACGACGACATCACCGTCTGGATCGTATGAGAAGAGATTTCGGTCAGTCCCGTCTTCCCACAGCGACTCTGCCGTAGAGAGCGCATTTTTTGCCTCATCTTGAGTAATCTTGAAATGCTCATCTATGTCGCCGATGCGGTAGCTAATAGGTACATTACACACGGCGAGCGCCGTATAATACCAATATCCGCCCCCAAAAAGGACAGCCGCCATAAGCATCACGGAATAACCGATTCTCATATACGAAGAGTATAGCAAAAATAGGAATTTTTGTTACTTGACTACGTATTAGAGAATACCGAACGACTCGAGCCTAAGCTGGGGCCTTTTTCAATTTTTTACAGCAGGATTGGACTAGTTCGTCCTAAAATTCATTAGGAATAGAATTTCAGGACGGACTCAGAAATTATTGTCGCTTCGCTCTGTAATTTCTTATACGACAACTCGTGATATTTTTTCGCTTTGTCCTCAAAAATACCTACGAGTTCCTGTAAAAGTCTCGATATTGTCGCTACGCTCTGTATCTCACTTTACCAATTAAGGGCACCGCCCACTTTATACTCCGTCACACGTGTCTCAAAGAAGTTCTTCTCCTTCGAGAGGTCGATTGCCTCGCTCATCCATGGGAATGGGTTCTCGACGCCAAATTGTTTGGGGAGACCGACACGCTCGAGGCGACGATCGGCAATATGCTCAATGTACTGGCGGAAGCCCGCAGCATTCATGCCAAAGATACCCCCCGGAAACACTTCCTGTGCGTACGTGTACTCAAGACGAGCTGCCTCACGGATGTAGCCCACAATCTTATCCTGAAATTCCTTTGTCCAGAGCTCTGGCTGCTCCTCGCGAATCGTGTTGATGAGCTGGCATCCAAAATTGAGGTGCATCGACTCGTCGCGCATGATGTACTGAATCTGCTCAGCTGACCCGGTGAGCTTGTGTTGCCGCTGAAAACCAAACATCACCGCAAACGAACTGTAAAAGAAGATACCTTCGAGAATGAGCGAAAACACACAGAGGTTCTCAAGAAATTTCTGGTCGTTCTCAAACGTGCCTGTCTTAAACGTAGGGTCGAAGATACCATCGTTGAAATTCAGAATGAAGCTCGCTTTGTTGTAGAGCGCATCACGCTCACGGTACATATTGAAGATCTTCGACTCATCCATCGCGAGTGATTCCACAATGTACTGATACGCATGCGTGTGAATTGCTTCTTCGTACGCCTGACGGAGGAGATACATGCGAATTTCAGGCGATGTGATGTGACGATATGTCGCAATCACAATGTTGTTCGCTGCGATGGAGTCTGCAGTGGTGAAGAAGCCGAGGACCGTCTCAAACGCATGACGCTCTTCCTGCGAGAGGACAGTCTTTGACTTCCACTGCTCAATGTCGAGCTGCATACTAATTTCAGTCGGAAGCCAGTGGTTTGAGTTTGCGGCATTGTAGTACTCCCACGCCCACTTGTGCCGCATAGGGTAGAGCTGGATGACATCAGCGTCAGCACCGTTTATTGCGCGGCGCTTATTGATGTCGACTGGTGTTGTAGTTTTTGTAATGGACACAGTAGTGAATCGTTAGTGAGTAATGATTGGATGGCAATTATACCAATTTGTTTCTTTCGAGGATAGAACTTCAAAATTGGATGAAGTTCGAGGAGGGGAAAAATGTGCGACTGAGCCGTACAACGGTACGGTGATGGAACACATTGCCGTCCCGACGACGAAATTCGCCAATTTTGAAGTTCTATTGGCAGGACTCGCATATCGCTTCTTCAGCCACATGCAACCGAATATTTGGATTCAGCTTCGGCACTTCCTGTACTACTTTTTCTGCCTCAATCGAGGCACGCGTTATTGGCGATAGTGTCGAAAGCGGTGAGAGAATTGGTGTGTGCACACTCGCCGCAACAGGTACGACAGGGGGAGTAAATGGAATCTCTGCAGAAACAATTGGCGTTTCTGCGACGGGCTTCTGCTGTGTCTCGTTTGGCTTTCTGAGGTGCGTGCCCGCAGTACTCACCGTTGATTTCTCTACCTGCGATGCGCCGAGCGAGCGGAGGTAATACGTTGTCTTGAGTCCCATTTCCCATGCGTACAGGTAGAGCTCAGAGAGCTCAGCACCAGAGGTACCACTAAAGAAAATATTGAGTGACTGGGACTGATCAATCCACTTACCGCGGCTTGCAGCAGCACGGACGAGCCAGCGCATATCAATCTCAAACGTCTCCTTGTACTTTTGCTTGAGTTCTATTGGGATATTGGGGATGTCTACAAGGCTTCCGTCGTGGTACTTGATTGCTGCGAGCATGTCGGTGTCCCAGAGACCAATCTTCTTCAAATCATCGACGAGGAACGAATTGATGACAATGAAGTCACCTGAAATATTCGACTTCACGTAAATGTTTTTGTAGATTGGTTCGTTTCCTGGAATTGAGCCGACAATATTTGAGATTGTTGCAGTCGGCGCAATCGCCATGGTATTTGAATTGCGCATACCATATTGCTTCACCACTTCACGCACCATGTTCCAATCGAGGCGCTCAATGCGGTCGGTACCGGTTGGAATGCCGCGCTCTTCTTCGAGGAGCGCAATAGTATCGATAGGGAAAATGCCCCTATCCCACTTTGAACCCTTGTAGCTCTGGTAGCTTCCTCGTTCACGAGCAAGCTCAGCGGAAGCAAGAATCGCGTGGTATGCAATGAGTTCCATCGAGGCATCAGAAAACTCAACACACTCGGGGGAACCAAAGGGTATGTCGAGCATGTAGAGCGCATCTTGGAACCCCATAATGCCGAGACCGACGGGACGATGCTTCATGTTTGAGTTGCGTGCCTCAGCCGTTGGATAGAAGTTAAGGTCAATGACGTTGTCGAGCATACGCATAGCCGTCGTGACGGTTGTATGGATACGCTCACGGTCGAAGGTACCGTCCTTAATGTGCTCGGGATAATTCACTGAACCCAAGTTACACACGGCAGTCTCATCGGCTGAGGTGTTAAGCGTGATTTCAGTGCAGAGGTTTGAACTATGAACGACACCTACATGGTCTTGTGGTGAGCGAATGTTTGAAGGATCTTTAAAGGTAATCCATGGGTGCCCGGTCTCGAAGAGCATGCCGAGCATTTTCTTCCAGAGGTCACGCGCTTTGAGGCGCTTCGAGAGTCTAATTTCGCCACGGTCAACCATTTCTTCATACTGCTCGTAAAGTTCTTCAAAACGCTTACCGAATGTCTCAGTGAGATCAGGGACCTCTTCGGGTGAGAAAAGTGTCCACTGCCCATCTTCACGAACACGCTTCATGAAAAGGTCAGGGATCCATGCGGCGGTGTTCATATCGTGCGTGCGACGACGTTCGTCACCTGTATTTTTACGAAGTTCGAGAAAATCCTCAAAATCATAGTGCCAGTTCTCCATGTACACACAGGTCGCACCACGACGGCGTCCTGAGCGATTAATAGCGACGGTTACGTCGTTTGCAATTTTAAGGAACGGTATAACTCCCTGCGAGGTAATTCCTGAACTCTTGAGGAGTGCGCCCGTTCCACGAAGTTTGCTCCAGCTCGTACCGATACCTCCCGCCCACTTTGAGAGTTGTGCATTATCTCCAAAAACTTTGAAAATGTGCTTAAGATCATCTTCCACAATATTGAGATAACAGGAAGAAAGCTGAGGGTGCGGCGTGCCGGCATGGAAGAGAGTGGGGGTAGACGGAACAAAATGAAACTGCGACATGACATTATAGAACTCCGCAGCGCGCACCTCTTTGTCCACCTCATTGAGTGCAAGCCCCATTGCGACGCGCATCCAAAGCATCTGTGGCATTTCGATAATACCCTTCCCTTCAATCGAGACCAGGTACCGATCGTGAAATGTTTCAACACCCAAATATTTAAAAAGATTATCGCGAACGGGGTCAATGATTCCAGCGAGCTTTTCAAGGTCGAAGGTGAGAAGTTTCGCATCATATTTCTTCGCCTCTACTCCCACTCGAATATTGCGCACAAATGCGTGCCGATATGCTTGCGTGCGTTCTGCAACAGTCATTCCTGCAGTGATACCAATAGCCTCATGTGCAATACGATCACAGAGCTGGCGTCCCGCAACGTATGAGTATGCATTATCATGTTCAATACGTGCACGGAGAATGAGGGTGACGAGCTTCGCCATCTCAGAGGTTTTGATACCGTCGTACACCTCGCGCTCTATTTGCGCGACAATGTCATTGAGGTCAATTACTGACTCATACCCTTCGGTAAACTGCTCGATGTACGCACGCATCTTCTCACGAGAGAACTGCTCGAGTGAGCCGTCTGTTCGCTCAATCATGAGACGCTGCTCCTCTATTTCCTTCACCACTTCCTGCTTACGCTCCTCACTCTGCCTAAAACGATAGAGAATGTACGCCTTTGCCACTTTGAAGTAGCCCCGCTCCATAAGGGTATCTTCCACAAGATCCTGCACCAACTCTACGGTTGGGCATCCCTCAGACTTCCCTTCACAGACAATACCGAGATTCGCAACAACACGGCCCACCATTTGTTCAAGAATTGCATCGTCGATTGGCGTCTGTACGGCAGCTGATGCCTTCTTCATTGCGATGACAATCTTTGATGGGTCAAACGGTACCGTCATTCCATTTCGTTTTGTAATCTGAGTGATCATAGACCTTGTTGTATTACCCGTTCTCGTAATGGTGGACTCCCCCGTGCGTGCTATTCATCGAGGGCTTCCAAAGAGGCCACATAATTAGTTGTGGTTACAAATTGTGCCTCCAGCCGACACACGGTAGAGCGGCGTGTGGTATATGCATCATATCACTTCAGATATGCACTGCCCAACCGAAACAAAAATGGCGTATATGCGTACGCACTGAGAGAAAATATAGGTCTTTTGGAATCCAGACTCCAGTAAATTGAGATGCCCCTGTGGATAGCAATAGAGTGAGGCTGTGCGCAAGACTTGTGCTCACTTCCGTTTTGTATTGGAGTGATAAAAACCACCCGCGACCTGAGGGTCGCGGGTGGTTTTTATCTACTATTTCCTCTCTCTACCGACGAAGTCCATCGCGAATCTCGCGGAGAAGTTTCACCTCTTCACTTGGCTCAGCGGGTGCAGCTTCTACAACCACCTCCTTCTTCTTCATATGGTTCATCGCTTTCACCACCATGAAAATGACAAACGCGATAATAACAAAGTCGAAGACTGATTGAATGAATTTACCGTATGCAACGCTTGCTTTACCCATTTCAATCGCAAGGCCACTGAAATTAATACCACCGAGTATTGCACCGATGATAGGCGTAAAAATATTATCAACGAGTGATGTTACAATTTTCCCAAACGCTGCACCGATAACAACGGCAACGGCGAGGTCAACGACATTCCCGCGCATCGCGAATGCTTTAAATTCTTCTAACATAAATATGATTATTTACTAATACTGATAGTAATTACCTGTATCTACGCTTAATGGTGCACTTTTAGGGCACAATCGTCAACACGTTACTTCGTATACTTGAACATCTCAATTACTGGAAAGTTCAAGAACATGAGTATACACTTGAGCACGTATGGTGGAAGCACTCATTGCCTCACTCTTTATTGCCCTCCTCTCTATGGTGGGAGCGCTCTTTTTTGGTGAACACCACCGACTCCGGGGGGTACACCGGTTCATCCTCCCTGTTGCAGTTGGCGTCTTCCTTGGTGTCACCTTCTTTGAGCTCGTTCCCGAGACCCTCGCGGGGTCGGAGACATTCGGGCCAATCGCCATTCTCATTGGATTTCTTGGTTTCTATCTGTTCTCTCACATTCTCGATACGTACCATCACCACCATGGTGATGATCACGATGCCTGCACACAAAACGGGGCAAAGAAACTGCTCATTGGGGACGCCATCCATAACCTTGCTGATGGCGTCGTCATTGCTTCGGCATTCATGATTAATCCGGTAGTGGGGTTACTCACCACCGTCGGCATTGCGCTCCATGAAATTCCTCAAGAAATAGCTGAATTTGGAGTACTCCGAGCAGCTCACTACAGCGTTAAAAAAGCAATCCTGCTCAACCTCCTTTCCGCAAGTACGGTCGTCCTTGGTGTACTCCTTACGTACCTTCTCAAAGGGGGAATCGGGAACTATACGTACATATTCACCGGCATTGCCGCTGGCAACCTCTTATACATTGCGACGGCAGACCTCATCCCGGAACTCCGTCACTCCCACCGCGACCATTTCACACAGTCTTTCATTGTCACGCTTTTGAGTGCTACGTTCATTGGCACCATCATCACCTTCGGTCACAATCTCTAATAGGACCCACGCGGACGGAGCATTTCTTCGTTGCACTGCGCAAAATAAAACTCACCGTAATTCGTATACGCCTCGTATTATTTTCCTTATGCGCCTCGAACTGCATCCGTTTGCGTGAGCCCTATTTAAGAGCCAAAAACTATGCGAGCAATGTAGAAACCAAGCCCTGCACCAATGAGAAGGACAAACCCAAATATCATAACAAGATCGCTTTTTTCCATATGCTTTAGTGTATTGCATGCAGTGTAGCAAATCCCCGCCGTTCCCGTAGGGGAACGGCGGGGATTTGACTCCCTCAATTTTTCATAGTACACTCTCCGTTCCCCTCTTTCGAGAGACTCTCCATACGAATACGAGCCGAGCACACAGGGCGTTACCCCATGCGATACTTTCTTGTTTGCTCGGCTCGTATGGAGGCTGAGTAATTCAAACAAAGAGGAAAGGCATGCCGGTACATATGGAAAAAACGTCGCTTCTGCACGGGCAACGTGTGGTGGAACGAACGCGCAACATGTTCAGACGCGATGGCGCGCTCACGGAGCACCCTGTCGCTCATGACACCCAGGCGGGGTTCAGTGACACCCAGGCAGACTGGAAGTTCGTCGAGGGGCCCACAAGCCCCATCACGCAGTAATCGAGGGGCTTCGGCCACGATTACAGACACAACTCAAAAGGCGGTCCGAAGGACCGCCTTTTTCTATAGCCTATTACGCTACTATATTATGAGTTTTCGCTGCGCAGCATCAACATCATCCATATCATTAAGCACTGCTTCTATTGTGCTAATCTTTTCCCTCACTTCAGTGAGCGCTGCAGTATATCCGAAATCCCTGTGCTCCTCGCTTCCAAGAACGACATTATCACCTGCATTTTCTTTACTTGCATCAATAGCATTTTCTAGACGCGTTGCTTCAGCTCGAAGTGTTAGTAGTTCTGTCATTAAGACTTCTCTAGATTTTGGTGCCTCAGGGGCATTTGCATGTTCAAACATATATGGACATTCTCGCACTTATGCTGAAAATGGCAAGGTGCCCATTATCCCGTATGGTAAATTGGATAGATGGATAAAAGAACTATTTGGTTGGGACTCTTCGTCGGAAGCACTATTGGTGGATACGTCCCTCTCCTCTGGGGTGCGGATTTATTCTCATTCTCCTCTATTTTCTTCAGTGCTGCGGGCGCCCTACTTGGTATCTGGGTTGCGTTTCGAATGCAGAGCTAGTGTCGCTAAGACCACACTATACGGACGATTGTTCCGATACTAAATACCTATTTAATAGGAATGATTATTTCATTTCTAAGTATAAGTGGCATTGAGAGCGGTGGATTGTAGCGCGCAACCTGTATGTCTCCATTGATAGTTACTCCATCACGTATGAGTTGCGCCTGTAACTCTTCCTTTTTTGCTTCAACCCGTTCTGCAGTTGGGTACCAGGTGAATGACGCAACGGCAGCTTTTCGGGAAGGGACTGCGGTGAGTTTTACGAGCGGATTGTTTGGTATGGGGAGTGTCTCCATCGTATAGGATGAAGGAAGCACAAATGAAATAACCCGAGTGCGGTCAGTTCCTTCACTATCAATTACGGGGACCGTCATCGCAATCTTCTCTGATGAACTCTCAAGGACGGGTGCGGTCATCGCGATACTCGACCGTGCAGTGTTATTACCAAAAATATAGTCCGCAATGACTCTAAACCCTTTATTCGTAGCTTCTTTGTACGTACCCGTCACTTCTGTTTCAGCTATGATATACGGTTCATACTCACGAACCACATACCCATCCTTGCTCGCTATGACAGTGAACTTTGGTTCTTCAATATTTCTGATTACGAGATAGCTTCCTATTGCCCAAACGCTGAGCAACCCCACAACAGCAAGTCCAAAATAAATATACATACCGGCCAGTATACAACACGTACATCGTGAGCAAAGCAACCAACCTATACGCGGTCTAGAAAGTTTGATTCCCGGACATTGCGTCCTTCAACAACATAAAGGATGTGCTCGTCGCTGTACGATATTGCACACCACTCGGATAGGCCTGAACCTGAGTAATGGTTGATGGGATTTCAGCATCCCAACCCTGATAGGCGCGCCACGTATGATACGTCCAACCCCAGTTTTCATCTGCAAACATAGAGATGAGGTCGGTTAAATACTGCGTACAACCCGGACCCCATCGGAGACACGAGAACTCACCCACAAACATAGGAATATTATCTCTTGTTGCGATGGTGCGTGCCTCGAGCATGTAGTCATAGAGTGTTGTTGAGCTTAAACCAATACTTGGATATACAACAGGTTCCGGATAGCCATTTATACCCTGACTTGTGAATGTTGCCGGTTCATACATATGGAAACTATACACAACACCCGACAAACCAAGAGGCGCCGCTTGCCAGAAAGAGCCGGGTAGACCCCACGGATGTGGTTCAAACATAATTGGGGTATTCGAATCCACTGACTGAACTGCTTGACCGAGCGAGACAGCGAGGTCGTGCCACTGGGTGAGTCCACTTACCCGCTCTACACCAGTTATCACAGGCTCATTGATCATGTCATACGCTTGTAGTGCCGAATACCCTTTGAGTCTCCCTGCAATAAGTGCCCACTTACTTGCAAGGTCTGTCATAAGACTTGCATTACCCCAATAGTCTGACGGGGCATCGCCCCACGGTAGGGCTACAAGCGTGACAAATACTCGAAATCCATATTGTGATCCAAGAGTGAGAATATTTTCTGCGTAAGCGATGTCTGCTTCAGGAATATCGTAACTATCACCACTCAGTGCTTTGCGTAATATAATTGGTACCCGAACAACATTTGCACCAGTATCTGCTAAGTCCTGGTAGTCAGACTCGGAGTACGGCTCGACTTCGTCTTCGGGAAGTGAGGAAAGTGCAAAGCCATGAAGCGCACCATCACGGAATAACTGCATGCGCTCTTCGAGCGTAGAAAAAGGAATTGGTGCCGGAGTAACTGTATCCACAACAGGAGTACCCATATCCAAGGCAATCTCACTTGCGGTCAGCGAGCGATTGTAGATTCGCACATCGTCAATTTGTCCGTTTGAATACACACCATTTAACGAGCCCAGTCCAAACGAGTCAGTCGTGCTGGTTGTAAGCGCGGGAATAACACCGGTAAATGCAAGCGTCTGCAGCACTCCATCAACATAAGCCTTTAACCGATTAGTATTGCCTGTTTGATTACCATCAAACACCATGCTGACATAATGCCAATCGGCATCATTGAGCGATAGTGTCCCGTAGGCTCCTGCCCCCGCGGAAACAGCAAAATACACTATTCCATCTGTCCATAATTGAATACTTGTAGTGTTATCTCCATTTTGCTTTCCTATCAACACTGCAGACCCTGGTGCAGCACGTTTTACCCACGCAGAAATGGTGAATTGTGGAATCCCCTGAAGAGGAACTTGAGAAACGAGGTCTACATTGTCCGTACCATCGAAAGTAAGGCCGTCACCGTTTTTCCCTGGTGCCCAGGTAGGAGTACTAACGAGTGTGCCACTTCTTCCATTGCCACTTCTATCATTCAGCACGGCACCGCCACCTTCGTCCATATTGTATGAGGCAATAAGACCTTCAACACTTGGTGGGGGTGCGAAGGTGTTGGTGATTGAACACGTCACATTTGTATTTGAGACAACGAGAATAGTGCCGCTCGCGGTACACGAATCCCCGAAGGTAGCAATGTAGTCCGTAGGGCCATCAGTTTCAGTAACAGTATGTGTGCCAGGAGTCACAAGATTGCTTCCGAGCGGCACGGAGCTACCATCGATGCGGTACGTGAATGAACCGGTCGTTGCAGTGCCACCGATGACGGTCTTTGTAATTGTGAGAGTCGTAGGTGTAGGGATAATCTCCACTCCTCCAGAAGAGGATCCTCCACCGTGGGATGTCTGTTTTAAGACAATGACTCTAATGGATGATGTAACGGTACCGCGGGGCCCACTACAAATAATCGAGTATACGGTTGTCGTAGCGAGTGCTTTGGTAGTGTGTGTGCCCCTTGGTGGGGCCTTACTGTTCCATGGAGTCTTACACGAAGTTGCTTGTGGTGCTGACCAAGTAATTATGGTGGTCTTCTTATACTTCACCGTTCGTGGGGATGCGGTAATTGTGAGGGTTGGTGGTATCATCGGCCAACTAATAGTACTCACGATTGATGGAGTAAATACAGGAGGGGGAACCGCCGGCGTACCGTTAAGAATTGCCCGCGTACGCTCTCCGACAATACCCGTTGCAGGAAGTCCGTTTGACGCTTGGAACTTCTTCAACTGTATAAGCGTGGCTGGTCCAAGTCTGGGTATTTCTTGTCCAGGCGAGCCGGGGCCAGTCTTTGCAATCTCGTACCCGTGCG
>JANOXF010000080.1:0-2506 GCA_031418275.1 Candidatus Kaiserbacteria bacterium | reverse complement strand
TTATAGTTTAGCTTGATTTGTTTCTTAAGCGCACTGAACTTGGTCTTCCAATTTCGGTGCAAATCTTGTCTTTGCCCAGTTCTCCCTGATTGGTGGGCAAGGATGCTCACAAACCAGGAGGTCTTATGACCGCGAAGAATTTGGACAGCAGTTCAGTCACAACAGCCGTTCAGCGTGACAACGTTGTACCTTACTACCAGCCGATACTTCCGGTCAACGGAAAGTATCTCGGGTACGAGGCACTCGGCCGTCTCAGCATTAATGGAGAAATCCATGAACCTGATGCATTCATGCCCGGCATTGCCCAGGCGGGACTCTCCGCCACGTTCGATCAGATGATGCTCTACAAAGCGGTTCGCCAGCTCAGTCTGTGGCGCGCTGCGGTGAAGACCGTCGTCACGATGAACGTGAACGCGAGCAGTGAAGCACTTCGAGACGCTGAATATGCGTCGTACGTGCAGGATCTCCTCGCGCAGTTCGAGGTCCCTCCGCAACTCCTCACCATCGAAGTGGTGGAGACCTGTACGTTCTGGAAGGACACGCGCATCCTCAAAACGCTCTTGGCGTTGCGAGAGGTAGGCGTGGAGATTGCCGTCGATGATTTTCCTTGCTGGAGCGATCCGGAAGGGTTGCTCAACTGGCTCGAACGGGAGAAGGAGAAATTCGGAGTCACCGTCCTCAAATTTGATCGTTCGCTCACGCGAAAGATCTGGATTGGAGACGCTCTGACCCGCTCACGTTCACTCGCTGAATTGACTCGGTATCTGACGTTCGCGAAGGGTATTGGCATGAGGGTCGTCGCCGAAGGGGTGGAAGACTCACGGGACACATTCAGCATGAAGTTTCTGGGAGTCTCGGCGCTCCAGGGGTACGCGATTGGCAAACCGCAGCCTGCATTTCATGTGTACCACTTGCGGCGTGAGGCATCGTCACCGGTACGCACGGTCACCGCTGGAAGTTTCGAACAGCGGGAGCGGTTCGAGTACTGTCACTGACAGTCGAACTCAACAAAAAAATCAGATGTGAAAGCGCTGTTTCGGCAGCGCTTTTCTTTTGCGTATTTTTTAAATGTCCGGTAGTCTATAATTACTTTGATAATTTGGAATCCCAACTATGCTCGATATTAAATTCATTCGGGAGAATATTGATCTCATCAAAATGGCGGCAGAGAAGAAGCACGTTTCTGTTGACCTTGACGCTCTTATTGTACTCGATGAAAAACGTCGAACGATGCTCGTCTCTATTGAAGCAAAGAAGAGTGAACAGAACACCGTCTCGGTGCAAATTGGGGGAGGTGTCGAGGAAGCGCTTCGTGCCCAACTGATTGCTGAGATGAAGGTACTCAAAGATGAGATTCAGAATGAAGAAGAAGCGCTCAAGAGTGTCATGCAGGAATGGCATGCGCTCATGCTCCAGGTGCCGAATATTCCTGATATGTCGGTTCCTGAAGGAAAGGACGACAGTGAGAATCAAGAAATAAAGACATGGGGTGAGAAACCACATTTTGATTTTGAGCCAAAGAGTCATGTCGACATCATGACGAAACTCAAAATGGTAGATTTTGAACGCGGTCAGAAGGTCCACGGTTTCCGCGGCTACTACCTTATCAATGGCGGCGCACGTCTCTCGTGGGCAATTTGGAACTATGCGCAGGAGTTTTTCCTCGCGCGCGGATTTGATCCTATGATTGTGCCGACCATTGTTCGAAAATCGAATCTGTATGGCACGGGACATCTCCCGAACGATGCTGAAGATGTCTATAACACTCAAGACGAGGATTACCTCATTGGTACGGCAGAAGTGTCGACAATGGGGTATTACGCTGACGAAGTGCTTGATAAGAGTGTCTTTCCCATAAAATGGCTCTCGTTCTCCCCATGCTATCGTCGTGAGGCTGGAAGTCATGGGAAAGATACGAAAGGGCTTATTCGTGTACACGAATTTTATAAACTCGAGCAGGTAATGCTCTGCGAGGCGAGTCATGAAGAGTCGGTAAAATGGCATGAGTGGCTCAATCGGAATACAGAGGAATTTATTGAATCACTTGGTATTCCCTATCATACGGTGCTTAACTGCGCGGGGGACCTCGGTCTTGGACAGGTGAAAAAGTATGACATCGAACTTTGGGTACCTCTTGAAGAGCGCTACAGAGAAATTAGTTCAGCGTCGTACTTCCACGATTTCCAGACTCGTCGTTTTAATATTCGATATAAGGATGAAGAGGGGAAGACGCGCTACGCACACTCACTTAATTGTACTGCAATTCCGACACCACGTATCCTGGTATCTCTTATTGAGAATTTCCAGCAAGCAGATGGTACGATAAAACTCCCCGGAGTACTTCATAAGCATTTTGGTGCTTCTGTAATACAATAGGGTGATGCTCACAAATCTCAGGAAAAAACGTGTTGCACGTGGGCGCGGTGAGCCGAAGACAATGCTTCGCCAGGTACTGTATGGAATTGCATTCCTCTCACTCATTACGCTTTTTGGTGTCTTCATTTGG
>JANOXF010000079.1:0-3337 GCA_031418275.1 Candidatus Kaiserbacteria bacterium | reverse complement strand
GGGGCCAGTACCTCCGTTTCGTACTGCTGCAGTGAGAGAGATTGGGGTTCCTTGAGTGTATGGCCCTGCGGAGAGGGTGAGGCTTTGGGAAATGAGGTCGGGAGCTGAGGCTTGGGTTACGGTAAAAGTTCTCCATCCTGTGCGATTATTGTCATTGGATTCAGGGAGGATATTTGTCGTGTCGGCATTAAATCGAAAGCGGTGGGTACCTGTTGCGACGCCACTCGTAGCATACGTGAGTGATTTACTTTCATTTTGTAAAAAAGCCCCGAGTTGTACACCGCCGAACGCGTTGTAATTTGTGAATGAACCGTCAGAGTTCCAGTCAATTTCAATGTCTCCCCAACCACCCTGAACGACTGGTTGTGAAAAACTGTTCTGAACGGAACCGGTAAAAGTAATGGTTTGCGCGGTCGTAGATGTCGAATTTGCTGCGGGATTGTAGGTCGTCACAATCAAATCGGGGAGATCGTCCTCGATCTCATCAAAGACATCAACACATCCGGGGTCTATCGGATAATCAACTTTTCCGTCACCATCATTATCGAGCCCATCCGAGCAAAACGTTGGAGCAATGGTTACGTTAAGTGTCTGGCAGTTATTGCTCTCACCGAGTGCACCTTCGTTTATTTCAAGAAGTGAATCGACACAATACTGCATCGTGAGTGTTCCGCTCTGGAGAGGTATAAACGTTTGCGTATCAGCCTGCGGAGCCGGAAACCCAGGCATGAGTCCTGATTTACTCTGATGAGAAAAATTTGTCCAAGGATCAGAAGGCAACCAACGATAGCTAAAGTTGACATTGTACGGATCAGCCAGCCCGATTCCAATATTTTGAGCCCATGCCATGAACGTATTACTTATACCCTGCATAAGAACACCACTGGTGTGAACGAGTGACCCTGGCTCTGGCACGAGGTCAGGAAGCGGTATGTACGTGCCATTAAAAGTTATTGATCCTCCGGTCGTCAGCGTTACAGAACTATTTGCTGGTTTACTGTACCCAACAACATTTCCCCACGTAATTGTGTAACTCCCCGTTGGTTGCGTAGTGTAGCTTTGCGTTGTCCCAGAGCCAGACAATGTCGCAGGCCCCGTAATAGTCCAGCTCCCTGAAATATTTGATGAAACAACAACAGTTCCTGTTGCGTTAACGGTGCTTATTTTAGTAACACTATTTGCGGCCCAGTTTGCCGTCCACATGTTGGTGCCGTCGAAGGCAATGCTATGAGGATTTACTCCCGTTCCGGTATACGTTGTCATAACACCGGTAGGTGATACTTTGGTAACACTGTTGTCACCACTATTCGCCGTCCACATGTTAGTGCCGTCGAAAGCAATATCTTGTGGATTCGACCCCGTACCTGTGTATGTGGTCATAACACCGGTAGGTGATACTTTAGTGACGGAACCCGCATTAGTATTTACTGTCCACATGTTGGTGCCACCACGGGCGATCTCACTCGGTCCCGATCCTGTCCCGGTATACGTCGTCATGACGCCTGTTTGAGAAACTTTCGTGACAGAATTATTAGCTTGGTTTACTGTCCACATGTTGGTGCCGTCGAAGGCAATCCCATTGGGTGCTGCCCCCGCACCTGTGTATGTGGTCATAACACCGGTAGGTGATACTTTAGTAACACTGTTGTTACCACTATTCGCCGTCCACATGTTGGTGCCATCAAAGGCAATACCGTTAGGATTAACTCCTGTTCCTGTATAGGTCGTCATATCACCAATCGCAGCGCGTATTGTGCCTGGAGCACACAGTAACAGGGTACATATTGTCAAGTAGATTGTATTTCTCAGTGTGCTCGAGATGGTTTTCATACTATGATTTTTTTCTTAACACACTGATGGTTACTGTCGCCCCCTCCGAACGCTCATCTGAAGCAATGGTTACGTTCACCTCTACTTTTTCATTCGTGGCATAGAGGGAGTATAGACTTTCACTTTTGTATTCGTTGACGATACTAAATTGCTCCTCGGTAAAGAATGAGCGGTATGTATCAAAATTCTGTTCCGCAGTCTTTTTTGAACTGAAGGAGACCGTGCTTTGGCCTTGATTTTGGTAATCAAGGCCAAAGCTTTCGGTGAGTGCCGCACCATCTTCAATGGGAAGACTCGATAAAAAATCAGGAGGTACGGAGTTACCGTAATCTACGCGGGGTGGTTTCGGTTCTTCAGAAACTAAGGTTTTTTGTGTTTCCTCAGCTCCTAGCTGAGGAGCAGTCACCGCTTCTTGATTCACTTCTTTATTTTGCTCCGAAAATAAAGTGTAGGTGATTCCGACCAATAAAAAAACGAGAACAACGACAAAAAGAATACGGAGCTTACTTTGACTCATGTACCTATATTGTACAGGTAACTTTGTGCAAGATGTTTTACGGCTGTTGATTGCCTGGGGGAACAATTTTGAGTAAATCACCAAGAATGCAGAAGCCGTTCATTTGTATTTCCTCTCTGAGCACGGTAGCATTCCCTGCATATGATAGGAATGCTTAGAGGAACGGTTGCTGATATTCGTGGGGGGCGCGTGATTATTGATGTGGGAGGAATTGGCTACATCGTTGCGGTCCGTTCTACGCTTGATTTTAGCGTCGGTATAGAGGCAACGTTGCATACACACCTCGCGGTGCGCGAAAATGCCCTCGACCTTTACGGCTTTCTCGCCATTGAAGAGCTCCGTATGTTTGAAGAGCTCATCAAGCTTCCGAAGATTGGCCCCAAGTCAGCAATGCAGGTACTCGTTCAGGCTGACGTCGCGACACTCAAGAAAGCTATCACGACTCAGGATTCAGTCTTCCTCACGAAGATGTCCGGAATAGGAAAGAAAACTGCAGAAAAAATTGTGGCTGAGCTTAAGGATGCCTTTGAAGATGAAATCTTTCTGGAAAGTACCCCTACCGGCGACCACGATGTCGTTGACGCACTCATGGCACTCGGCTACTCGCAGAAAGATGCCCGTGAAGCATCACTCAAAATACCTCAAGACATCACCGATACGCGCAAGCGCATCACCGCAGCCCTCAAGATTGTGAGCTCGTAGCACCCATGATGGACATCGGATGTCCATCATGGGTGGAGTCTTATTTTGAGTGACGCAAAAAAACCGCTATACTGTGGGTTACTCTACGAAATAGTATGCATCTCGACACCCTACTTTACCGACTCAAGCGTCTCGTGCCGCTGTCTCTTTTTAAAGCTATCCAACCGCCTTACCACTACGTCCTTTCGTTCATCGGAGCCGTACTTTACAACTTTCCGTCAAAAGAAATTACGGTCATCGGAGTCACCGGAACAAAAGGAAAATCCTCAGTCGTCGAAATCCTCAATG
>JANOXF010000078.1:0-2933 GCA_031418275.1 Candidatus Kaiserbacteria bacterium | reverse complement strand
GCGGTGAGGCCGTACTTCACGGTGATGGTGGCTGCTTTGCTTGTGGTGACCGCGACCGTTGCAGTGGTACCGGTCTTCACGGTGACGGCACTACTCATGATACTGAGTGGTGCTGTGAGCGTGGTAGTAGAAACCTGGTTTGATGATGACGAGGTATTACCGGCAGCGTCACGTGCGAACACAGTGTAGCTGTAGGAAGTGAGTTCAGAAAGTCCATTGCTCGTGTACAGTGTGCCAGAGACAGTGGTGAGCTTTGTACCATTTTGGTAAACGTCATAGCCAGCAACACCGACGTTGTCGGTCGCTGGTGACCAGGAAAGCGTGACAGATGCCCCGGTGACATTAGACGCAGTGAGACCTTGTGGTACTGATGGTGGAAGGGTGTCGACTACGTTACCACCGTTGGTGGACTGAGCGAGGGCGACTGCACGAGCGGCGT
Organism: Candidatus Kaiserbacteria bacterium; assembly: GCA_031418275.1. Taxonomy (GTDB): domain Bacteria; phylum Patescibacteriota; class Minisyncoccia; order Phycocordibacterales; family UBA918; genus Damh-18. Next base: position 2,494 of record JANOXF010000078.1, on the reverse strand, counting down.
TGACGCGACCGTAGCCATACTCGATGTCCCAGCCGGTAGGGCCGAGGTCGTCGGCCGTTGAGAAGAGGATGTTACGTGCCTGGTCTGCGCTGAGGGCTGGATTCGCTGAATACATAAGGCCAAGAACCCCAGAAACAATGGGAACGGAAAATGAAGTGCCCCAACAGTTTCCGTAACCACCATTCACTTGCGTACAATAAATAGGGGTACCGGGAGCTGAGATGTCTACATGCTTACCATACGTTGACCAACTTGTTCGTACATCATTAACGTCAGTTGCGCTCACCACAACAATGTTGGGGTCATTAACACTTGGATCCCACTGAGTTACGAGTGCAGTTTGGTCAATTCCTTCGTTTCCTGCGGCACGGACGTACACACCACCTTTCGATGCGAGGTATGCAGCGGCGCTATTCGTGACTGTGCAGCCAATCCAATTGTAACTGTTCGAAAGGACCTTGATGCCATGATCAGCAGCCCATGTAATTGCACGTGCTCCAACATCGCACGTCGTTGCTCCCGTTGAATCAGTTGCGATGTTGATCGGCATGATCTTCGATTGATACGCGACACCAGTACCGCCAGTGCCATTGTCGCCTACTGAAGCAATGGTGCCGGCTACTGCTGTTCCATGACCGGTAATATCTGTAGTGTCGGTTGTACCCGTTACTACGTTGTAGCCCGTAACACAGTTTGCAGAGAGATCAGGGTGCGCGCAGTTCACGCCGCCATCCATGACAGCAATCGTGACACCGGCACCCTTTGTCATGTCCCATGCCATATCAGCTTGAATCTTGGGTATATGCCACTCGCCTCCATAGTATGGATCATTTGGAACATACGCCGCGGGGTACACCCTCATATTCACCTCCACAAACTCCACCTCGCCCTTGCGATTAAGCTTCATACGTTCAGTGACTTCACGACCGGTGTCTTTTGACGTGTCAACGTCATACACCACGACGTTCAGTTGGTCGATGGTGCCCTTTCTCGTGAGTCCTTCTGCTTTCTCAATGTTTCCCTTTTGGATCTTCGTGGTAGCGTCTTTGTATTTTACGATGATTGAGTCAGTCTCTTCAGGAGCGCGGAATGCTGGTGGATCGATGGTTTCAAGGACGTTCTTTGCTTTCTGACTCGCGTTTGAGGAGAGTGCCGTCTGTGCTTGGCCGTAGGCAAGTTCGCTCTCTTTGGCGTAATCTCCTATTTGCTCAATCATGAGATTGAGCGATACTACGGTACAAGCAAAAAGGAGTCCCCACATGAGTTTTGCTGCAGTCTGCTCTGAGCAGAACTCCTCATTAATCTTTGGTGTGTTCATAGATTTGATTTAAGGAATAATAAAACTAGGTAACCAGGTAACCAATACGCTTAGTTCTAAGTATACAGGGGATTGAAGTTGCTGGGGTGAGGAGTGTCGATATCTTTATCTTATCCTACGAGAGCCATGAGCCTTTTATATTGTGCACAGGGATCTTCGCTCCCAAATATTGCTGAGCCAGAGACAAATCGGTCAGCTCCTGCTTCAAGAAGTAAAGGAATCGTCTCCGCATTCACGCTGCCATCAATACTTATGTTGAGTTCAGGGAAAAGATTCCTGAGATATTTGATGCGCTCGAGTACTTCAGTATCAAATGGCTGTCCTTGGGAGCCAATCTGATGGATACCCATAAGCTGTACGTATTCCACGTTCGCGCACACACTCGTGAGGACCGCGAGTGGTGTCGTGTTGCTTACCGAGACTCCAAGCTCATAACCGTACTCGTCGCGATGTCGAAGAATTTCATTAAAATCACGAACAGTTTCAAGGTGGACAACGACTTTCTGTACTCCCGCTTTCACGTAGAGCGGGATTGCGACCTCTGGTGCTTGAATCATGAGGTCAACCTCCACAACTGCAACATCAGAGAATTCGCGGAGGAGCATTACTGAACCGCTCCCTCGATACGGCCACGAGATGAAGGGAACAAATTTTCCATCCACAATATCAATCTGCACCTCATGTGCGGGTGGCACAATACTCAAAAACGTATCCCGCAGATGATCGAGCGATTGCGGGATGATTGCGGGAATAATGCGTTCCATATATGTGTGTAACTACCCAAGCTTTTGAAGCCTCCGAGCATGTCGCTCCTCGGGGCTAAATTCTGTAGTGAGCCATTTCTGCACTACTTCCTTTGCATCCTCTTCAGACACAAACCGCGCGCCGAGGGAGAGCACGTTTGCATCATTGTGCTCGCGTGAGAGCGTAATGATTTCAGGACTCCCTCCGTAGTAGACCGTTGCTCGCACATGGGGAAATCGATTCGCGCACATGGCTTCCCCTTGCCCTGACCCCCCTAAGATAATTGCCTTTGTATTCGCAGAATCGTTTGAGACCGCCTGGCCAGCTTTCGCAATAAAATCCGGGTAGTCGTCCTCAGGATTCTCTTCGTACGCACCACAGTCCTCTACGGTGTACCCGAGCTCATCTCGAACAAACGCGAGCAATGTATTT
>JANOXF010000077.1:0-12243 GCA_031418275.1 Candidatus Kaiserbacteria bacterium | reverse complement strand
CGCCCATAGCTCAGAGGTGACGCGTAGAGCATGCCCCGCATTCTCTACCCTCATTAAGGAGTAGGTCGGTATACGAAAGACATCCGCCCATAGCTCAGCTGGTAGAGCAGATCCCTCTTAAGGATAAGGTCCTAGGTTCGATCCCTAGTGGGCGGACAACCGCAAAACACGTCAAGTCCATTCGAAAGAATGGACTTGACGTGTTTTAGCACGTAAACTGTTTTACGTGCGTGCGGTTGTCCGAGACGGAGACTTGTTTTCGCTATTCCTAATGCGAAAACAGTCGAGTCCGGGTAGGAGGTGCTTATGAGCGTAAGCGAATTAGCAACCTGACACGACAATGAAAAATACGCCCGGGTGGCGAAATTGGTAGACGCACTTGCCTTAGGAGCAAGCGGGGTAACCCATGAAGGTTCAAGTCCTTTCCCGGGCACTAGAAAAGACAAAACGGCTTTCAAAAGGTTTAAAACCCAAAGTGAGCTTATAGGTCAACATATTATCGAAAACGAAAAGTTCAGAAAAAATAATTCTGGCTATTTCGTCTTTTTCGTATAAATCAGCAAAATCCCAATAGACTGCAACGTTTTTTAAAAGTTCAGAAATTACGTATACGTCTTTCAGAGTCTCCCTCATTGCTTCTTCGGAAGCTTGTTCGTCAATCATTAACGCGTCAATCTCACCTTCCAAACGTCGCTCTTCATCTCGCATTCCTTCTGGGGTAAAAGTACCGACATTAAGCAAAGAGATTTTGTTTTCTCGAAGATAAGCTAATTCTTCACGAAGCTTCTTTCGTCTTCTACTCCCGCTCTCTATTTCTTTAAGTCTTTTCTCCTCAAGTCTTCCGATATCACCCCCAAGACGAGTTTCATAGCCTTCAAGCTCTTCTTGAGTAAAGACCAGTTGTTCAATCAGGGGTTTCATATGAGCATCAACAAACTTCTTGATGTTGAAGCTTGTATACGTGTTATTGCAACCCATTTTGCATTTGAGAGCACAATACAGGATACCTTTCTTTGGGTATGGATTATATGACCTTTCACAAACCAGACAGGTAAATGCTTTTCTAAAAGGATAATCCAGAGGCTTGTCATACTGCTTACTCTTGTTTTTCTTGGTGAGTTTTATTTGTACTCTCTCAAACAATTCAGTTCCAACCAACGGCTCGTGGCTAGTGCTTAATATCCATTCTTTGTTTTCTCCTTGAAAATATCCTATGTAAAAACGATTTCGTAAAATTGGTTGAATGGTCGTATAAAGAACTTTATGTGGCACCTTGTCTCGTATATCTTTAATGTCTTCGCTCTCGTCCATTTCAACTTCTGCTCGTGTTCTCTTTGGTCTGCGAGCAGGCATCGTAAAGCCTTCCTTGTTCGCCCAGAATGCGATATCAGCGAGCGACCAGCCTTCGTCAGCAAGCTCGAAGAAACGCCTTACAAAGGGTGCTCTAACAGGGTCAAAAGGCTTCCAATCAACGTTTCCTTCATTGATATAGCCTACGGGTGCTTGGTAAGAACATTTACCGCTAGCCCTGTTCTTGTTTAATGTTTCAGTTACTTTCTCGCTTGTTACTCGTGAATGATGCTCTGAAAACATCCCATCAATATCCATATGTATTGCACCTGCACTGTTCTTTTCATATTTGGCAAGTGTGAAGCGAATATCGACACCATTTTTACTCAATTTTTTCAAAAGGTTTGTGTCCGTTGCATTCCTACTTGCTCTGTCCAGAGAAAGGAAAATTACACCCTTAAAGAGTTTTTTATTCAGAAACTCCACCACTCTATAAAACTTTGGTCTCTCGATACGGAGTGTAACAGTACCATCGTTATTAAAAACCATAATGTCGTCCTCCTTAAATGAAGAATGTTTTTCAGTCACAACACCATTCGTAAAAAGTCTTGTGAGAGTTATTGGTGCAATGGCTAGATTTTCTCTTTGCGCAAAAATGGTATTTTGTACAAGTTGGTAGTCAAGCGAGTTTTTTTGGCTATCAGTGTCGTCTGTACTTTTTCTGTCGTAAATAATGTAATACTCCTTGTATTTTCCAGCATTGATTTCTTTTATTATTTTCTCGTCAGCATTAAGAGTTTTCATTTTTTACAATTTTACCATATTGTATTGAAAATCCTTCTCGCTTCATTCGTTTGTCGATACGCTTAAAAACATCCGCTAATTTTGAAATTGATTTGAGTGTTTGTTCAGAAAAACACTCTTTCTCACCTGTCACCTCGAACACACTACTGTCTAGTTCAGTATTTCTTTCAAGACCCCCAGTAATGTTGTGCGAGTGGCTTGTCATAGGGTTTTGCCTCCTCGTTTTTGGATAAAACGAAAAAGCGACCCAATTAGGTCGCCTTAACATTGCGTATTTGAGTAAATATACAAACAAAAATATAAAGAAATACCTAATCGGTATTCCGTAGCTTGTCGTCTACGGTCTTCTCTGAATATGCAGAGTAAGCTTTATATTTGTTTACACATCTACTTAAACATACAAAATATGTTTTCGTGGTGCCAAGCCAGCCCAAAAGCTTCCATTGCTACTTACTTGGTCATTTTTTGGTGAAGATTTTTAGAAAAGAACAAACTAGCTACATCTCTCTTCACTTTTGGCCAATGACACGCCAAGCACATTTCTGTACTTATATATTATACCTCGTTCAGCCGTGGCGATGCAAGGTCTAGTCTGGTCTACTACACCACCCTTTGCTTTTTCAGCTCGTCCATTAAATGCGATGCGTGTGCAAATCCAATCCTGTACTTTCTCTGTAAAAAAGAGCTTGAAATAATCTTCATTTTCCCAGCTTCTTTAAGTTTGATTATTTCATTAACCATATAGGGAATTTCGTGAACATCACGTAATTCACGAACCTGTCTCGTTAAGGTAAAAAGATAGGCTTCTGCATCAGTTAGGAATGCGTATCAATTTTTTTGGTCTTTTCCTCATTGAGACTCTTTTTCATACCTCTGATTTTACATCACTTCTACTTGGATTACTCCGTATTTAGAGTATAATTTACCTGCTAGTAGTAACCATATAACCGTAAGCTCTCCCAAGAGCTTTGTTGTTGATTGTGTGCGTAACACGCACTCTCGCAAGAGAAACAGAATCAACGACTTCGGTTTTTGGTTACTGCTAGCGCTCTTGTCGGGAGTGCGTTTTTTGTATATATGGATATAGAATCAAGAAAAATAAGTGATGCAATACTAGAGCATTATTTTCCTAATGGAAATGACGACGTAGATGAAGGGATGTATGTTATCTCTGAAATAATGAAGACTCACGGTGTTGACTTGCCAATTTGCAGGAAGATTTTTCTTCAAGCAGTGGGGCGACTTGGTATCACCAAAAACCTCACCTTTGAAGGTCTAATAGAACATCTTGAAGACACAACTGAACTTGAATACTTTGCACCCGAGCACCTATATCCCTTCTATATGTATTTGTTGAAGATAGAAGCTGCCGCAGATGAAGGTAAAGGTGCGAGCGACTTAATCTAATCAAGATTTTTAATTATAAAATTATGCAAAACCAATTTGATGACTTCAATCAAGCCGTGGAAAAGAAGTACCTACCGAACGGTCAAAAAGATATTTATGTAGGCGCAAAAAGTCTCTTTAACATTTTGAATAAAGAAGTTGACATTGATACCTGTGAGACAATTTTTATTAAAGCCATTGCTATTCTCGCGCTTAACAGCGAGACATTTACACTTGAAAAATTAAAATCACATTTAACGGCATCGGGGTCAGAGATGCTTTTTAGTGAGACACAGGCACTACACTTCCATAAATTCCTACAAGCAGTTAGAAAACTTGCACACGATGGAAAAGGTTTGAGTCAGATGGTAGAGGAAATAAATCAAGTCGACAAAGCGAACGTACAGCCTATTCACACTCCTGAACAACCAGTACAACAACTTATTACTCGTCCGTACATTGTTGCTCTAGCGCTAGTTTGCGTGATTACTCTACTAACAGGCTTCTATTGGTATCAACTTCGACCGACCAATATACGAAAAAGTTGTTACGTTGAAGTTTATGAAGCAACAGGAGCAGGAAACAAGAGTTTAACTACCCAAGAAAAACTATATTCTACCTGCTTATTAAAATACGGCATTGTTAAATAACGCTTTATGAACACTGAAAGAATAACTACATTTTTTGGAGACAGACCATTGTTTGCAGTCACACTCGGTCTCTTGCTCTTATCAATATTTGTAAATCATACAATCCATAAAGATAACGCTCGTGAAGTAGACAACATTAAGTACAATCTCACTCACACAACAAGTGGTGACTACGATTATTTCACTGATGAATGTACTGATTATTTTAGCGATACAAAATTCTCAACACTATCAAATGACAAAGAGGCTATTTGTGAAGATTTAATTTTAATGGTCGATGAAGCGAACAAAAGTGCCATTGAACATACGAAAGATGCTGAATCTGGTTACCTTGAAGAGCAAGGTTGCAGTTCACAATACGACCCTAACTGTTAGGTATGAGTAACGTAACAGAGTTTATTTTCTCCGCACTAGCTGTATATTTTGTTCTCGTTTTTATTTACTGCAAGATGGCTTTGGAAAGTGGTAAGGAATATAAAGAAAGCCTAGAGACAATTTACAAAAGCTCTCAAATAGCTCTTATGTTTGTTGTGTATCTCACTGTCGCGGTTACGGTCTTAAAATGGATACAAGAATTGATATAGAGAGTAAGACGCAGCAAAGGGAAAGTAGAAAAAAGCCTAAATCAATTATGGAAAACACAAACCCAATAAAACCAAAAAACTACAAAAGAAGTATCGTCTTGTTCCTCTGCTTTGGATTCTTTGTGTTCCTATTCAGAGATGGCTCACTGTCAATTACAGAAGACCAGCAATGGTTTGCTCTTGCAGGACAGAGTGTCGGACAACTTATCACGATAACGGGCATTTCAGGTATTTTAGGCGGTCTCCTCGCACTTATCTTACGAAACAAAATCTTGTTTTATAAATATGCATATAGATTTATGTGGCTTACGGGTCTAATCTTATTTGGTGGACTAGATATAGGACAATAATTTTCCTAGAATTGCCTAGGATTTCATCAAGTCTGCAATAATCTGTCCCATAGTCTCCTGTGGTTCATTTTCTCGTTCTTTTGCTATGATTTTAAGGGCGGTATAGACTATTCTCCTATCGCTTGTGCCAGCAGAGGTAGGTTGAAGTGCTGATGCAATCAGAGCCTCGTTTATTTGGGGTAAAACTGTACCAATTTGTTGCATAAACCCCTCTTTCAGTAGTTCTTCCTTAATCAGTTCCTTCTTAACCTCCTCGACTCGTTTTGACTTCGTACGATAGGTCTTGGGACGTACAGAATGACGGGCTTTTCGAGAAGCTTTTTGTTGAAGTTCTGGGTTTTGGAAGTTGTATGTTTTTTGCTCCATAAATTATTTTATATTTTAACATTTTCTGCGTCTATTTTTTAGTAGAAAAAGTGATAAAATCAGCGATAAGCAATGAAACCATTTCGTACATTTCGAGACCGTGTAAAGCCTGAAAAGAAGCTTTATGCCCGTGCAATGAGGGAAAGTCCTACCGTACCAGAGGAGATGCTTTGGAAAGAACTTCGAGGGAAGAAGCTTGGTGCAAAATTTCGTCGCCAATCAATCATATTGGGATGGATTGTTGACTTTTATTGCCCTTCGCATAATCTTGTTGTTGAAATAGACGGTCTGTACCATCATCTCCCAAAGAACAAGGTTCACGACAAAAAAAGAAGTGACGTAATGCTGGCTAATGGTTTCCGAACCTTGCGAATAGATAATTCGGATGTTGAAAATAATCTTCCTCTTGTTCTCGATAAGATTCAAATTGCTTTGTCAAAATCAATTTAGAAATAAAATTCTGTATTTAAACTTAAAACATAAAAATGTTAAAATGTACCTATGAATAAATTCAATCTCTCTTCACTTACTGTAGTAGCGATAGTACTTGTTGGAGGCTATTTTGTTTATTCACATAAGAATTCTACCGAGACAACTTTTAATCAGAAGCAAGAATGTGCACAGTACACAGACCTCGCAAATCAAAAAGTAAAAGATAGTGGTCGGGTTTTTGAAAAAGATAGTTTTACTGTGAATGAAATCTTTTACAGCCCAAAGAAAAATACTTGTTTATACGCGTATACAATCCACACTACATTCGACCCTAAAGAGATTTATTCTATTGATGATTTGTTTGGAGGTGGCGTTTTTGCAGGAAGCATAGAAACCGATTTCTATAATAAAATTGCTGAACTGAAAGAGTAAATGGATGGAAAACACAGAACAAATAACCGAAGACCAGCATTACGTACCACAATTTTATCTTAAACAGTGGGTTGATGAGGGTGGTGGTTTTTATCCTATGAAAGTTGAGGGACGAACGCCCCCTAAAGTGAGTATTTTTACTCAAAAGTCTAATCCGAGTAGATTCTGTTATGAAAACTTCTTTTACGCACAACATACAGGGAAAGGCGATGAAGTGAGTCAAATGGTTGAAAAAACCTTTGCTGAAATTGAAGCTATCTTTTCCAAAGAGCTACCTTTAATTGAAAAGAAGATACTCAATAATGAGCAAATTACTGATGAAGAGAAATACTATTTAGCTCAATGTATGACCTTCCTTCATTTCCGCGGGAAGAAATACCTCGACGACTCAAAGCGAATGACAGACGAGATGATGAAGCAAGTATTACAGCGTTCAGTTCATTTTTTCGACAAAGACCCGAAAGCCAAGGCAAAGATGGAAGAGCTAGGTGTGACAAAAGAAGAAATGATTAAATTTGCATACGAAGGCAAATACACAGTAGATTTTGGAAACATACATCACTTACGGATTATGGAAGATATGCAAGGTTTCAGCAATCTTCTTTTTGCAAAGTATTGGAGGGTTTACTTGTCTCGTGAGGGGAATTTTATTACCACTGATGCGCCTTATCTTGATTTGCCTTTGAGTAAAGAGTTTTGGGGGAATGATTTTCTCTCAAGAGAGCAATCGTTTGTTATGAGTCCACGTGTAGTGATTGTAGCTACATATCCAAAGAACGAGAGTGGCAAGAAGTTTGTTAGGAAAGATATTACAGGGAAACAGGCTTTGATTCAGCAACTTAATGTACACAGTCTAATGCACTGCATAAGATTTGGCTTTCATAAAGATAAAGACTTGTTACTTCAACTGGAAAAGGTTGCGGGGGTTGTTTATGACATTAAATATGCAGAGAAGGGTTCTGGTAATTAAGTAATTTTTATCAAACAAACTGCGTTCGTAGATTTCTTTGAACGCAGAAAAACTGTAGTTGGAAGATGGTTGATTTGATTTCTTTTGAGTATAATGACAGTTCAGAAAGCCACGAAAGCCCAGCACCGATTTAAAAATATCCGACCTTGTGTCGGGTGTTTTTAAATTGGTCTAAGGACTTGAAGACCTTGAGCAGTTGCTGCGAAAGATATACTGAATGTGTAACATTCAAGTCCTTTCCCGGGCACAAACGCTTAAAAAATGAGGCTTGTGTCTCGTTTTTCGCGTTTGTGAGGCGGAGTCATGTTTTTGCTATTCCTTATGCAAAAACGGACGAGCCAGGGCAGGAGGTTCTTAACGAACGTAGTGAGTTTAGAAACCTACGCCTAGAAAGTCAGATTTCATATCGGGCTTTTTAAATTGACCTAATGCTTCTACCGCACAATACTCTTGAGTCGATGCTTCTTAAACTGTTCCAATTTTTTCTTATGATTATTGCGGGTGAGTAGCTTCTTTACAGTTGTAGGAAGCTTATCAAACGTCATACACTTGTACGAACAGTATCCTTTTTTCTTTGCCTTACAGGTATCGCAACAAATAAAGAGTACGTGACATGCCTGACTCTTGCAGTGAATATGGTTGTCACACTTCTCTTTTGCACAGAGGTGGCAATGCGCAATGACTTCACTACTTATGCGCTCCCCCATGCGTTCATCAAATACAAAGTTTTTACCACGAAATTTATTTGGAAGTCCTTTTTCTTCAACTTGTCGCTTATAATCTATGATGCCACCCTTAAGATGTTTTACGTTTTCAAATCCATTATGGCGAAGCCACGCACTTGCCTTCTCACACCGAATTCCGCCGGTGCAGTAGAGTACAATCTTCTTGTTCTTATGGACCTTGAGAAGTTCAGGAGTCTTCTTTAATTCCTCACGGAATGTATCAACATCAGGAGTAATCGCATGCTCAAAATGTCCCACCTCACTCTCGTAACCATTTCTCATATCAATAACAACGGCATCTGGATCGTCAACGTATGTATTCATTTCCTCCGCAGTAAGGTAGTCACCAGTTTTTGTCACGTCAAACGAGGTATCATCGAGACCATCAGCAACAATCTTGTCCTTCACCTTAATAGTGAGTTTATAAAATGACACAATATCCGTTTCTTCAACTGCAATCTTATACGGTATACCCTTAAATTCGTCTTTACTTTGTATGTACGCATCAAACTGTTTCCAATTCGTGGAAGGAACATTCATTTGTGCATTAATGCCTTCCGAAGCAACATAGATACGCCCCAAGCAACCGAACTCAAAGAGCTTCTTATAGAGCTCATCGCGTATTCTTTTTGGGTCATGAATACGCACATAGCGGTAGAACGAAAGTGTCGTACGAGGAACTGCTTCCGTCATGACGCGTTTCTTTTGTTCTTCTCTTGGAATCATGGGGGGTTTCATATGTAAATACGAAAATCAGCATACCGTATTTCAACCATATCGAGAAGACGCAGTACCAGGCCTTGCCTGGTACTGCAAAATTTACTAAGGGTGACCCTTTGTACAAATTTTGTAGATTTGCAGCAAAACGGTCAAGGTTCGACCTTGACCGTTTTGAGCTGATTTCTATGGCTTAAGATAAGGTTATCCGAAGTAGGTCTTTGAGACAAAAAGCTTGACTTTTACTCTAAACATGGTATCATAGTATTTGGAACGTGAGTTGGGGAAATTCGTCCCCTTCTCACACAAAATCAACCCCGCGCTCTAAAAAAGCGCATGCACATTGACAGGAGCACAACATGGCAACAGCGATAGGTTTTGAAGACACGGTTGTCGAGGAAGAGGCGATTGCAGACTATGACCAGACAGACGGCGTCATCGTACGAGACCGTGCGGCACGCACGCTCGTGGCAGTCGTGAGCCCGTTCGCTACGCTCTTCATGGGATACGTGTTCGGAGTAGCCTTTGCGAGCTTCTTCAAACTCCCCACGATGCTCGGAACGAGTCTTGGGCTCGGCTTGGGAGCACTTGCAGTACTGTGGCTGATTCCGAAGCTCTATATTGTGAACGATGCGGTCTCTGCATTTGTCACGGTAAATTTGCTCGAGACAATCATGAGCAAGAGGAGTGCGCTCGTCACCTACGGACCCGGATTTCATTTCTCGTTTCCGTGGGAGAAACGCTCGGGCGGCAACAACGCCGATCTTTCCGAACAAGCTGAAAACTTCACTTTCGAGGTGCAGGCGACGAAAGAAGGAGGGACGGTGACGATTAAAGGCAAGTACTCGGTGAGACTCCGGCCTGACATCAAGCATCTTCCCGAATTTCTCGGCGGGGTTGCTTCGATTGCTTCTGACCTTGGTGACATCATCTCGGCAAAGATCGTCGAGCACCTAGCAAAGAAGTCAGTGAAGGAAATCCTTGTCGAGCTCCCCTCTCTCAACGAGATGCTCGCAGTGAATTTCAAGCATGGGAAGAAACAACACAAGGACATTTCTGACTTTGAAAAGCGATTCGGCGTCATCATTGGAGACGTCACGGTGAGTGAACTTTTGCCTTCGAAAGAAGTGCAGAAGGCGCTCGACGGCGCGTCTGAAAGTGCTGCGCTCGACGGCATTGTGGCACGGTCCCTTGGGTACCCGAACATCGAAGCCGTGCATGCAGCCGTTGCAGCTGAAACGCTCACTAGTGAGCATGTGGCATATGCGACTGAGAACGCCATGGCGATGACGGACAACCTTCACGGGTTGGACCTGAAACGTCAGACGTTCACACTTAGGTTGCAAGGCGACCCTGACCTCATAGACGCAGCAAAGGCTCTTGCCCCAGTTGCACCCGCAATCATCGGCGCACTCACCAAGGGTGCTGCCGGCAACCAATCGAAAGGAAAACGGTAAATGGCCGAAACGACAACGGGAATCGTTGGTTCCCAGACGAAGCGCCGCTCTGACGCAACGTCAGAGCGGAATGCAAGCAAGGGGGTTTTGAAGAAGATTGCCCCCTACGTCATCGTGTTTCTCATGATCGTCATCCCGCTGCTCTTTTGGTGGCGGAGTGACGGCGAGACGGCAGTCACGAGTATGACGGCACCAACCCAACCTGGGAAGGTTGGTGAGGCAACGCGCACTGTGCACGGTAACAGCTACAAAACCTCCATCACCGTTCCTCGGGATGAGATGGGTGTGGTGAAAACCAGCCAGTGGTCCGAATGGCTCGAAATCCCTGCCGGCTGTGGCACAGCGTTTGCACACGGCAACGGAAAGCTATTCGAGATGGAAGGGAAGCTTTACGGAGGTCAACCTTTCACGGTTCCTCCGGGTGACAGCTTCCCTCCGGCAAGCCACGTCCGTTCTAGAATCCTGCCTGCAGGTGAAGCGACGTTCGGTGGCCAGAACGGGAAAGTCCCGATTACCATCAAGTGTTGAGTTCTTGTTGGAGGCTCCGGCTCTCAACGCAAAAGCGCGGTAATCCTTACGGACCCGCGCTTTTTTATTGTCTCGTTTATCAAGACTGTTTTCACTCCTACACAGTAATTCCAAACGTCCCTGCGGCAATACGGAGAATGGCAAGTGCGGAGAGCATCACAAGCATACCAATGATACCGTACAGCATGTGGCGCCTCCCTGTCGTTCTTCCATCACTCTCGTCTGCACCCCGTACAAACTCGTACGCTCCCCAGAGAAACATCAGGAGTGCCACTGAAAGCATGAATGCTAAGAGTGGAAACAGTATTGCCTGCTCAATGCGTCCAAGTAGTGAGCGAGCGGCAACTATGTGTGCATCTGCTGCGTACGCAATCATTTAATTAAGGAAGTACAGGACCACGTGGAATTATTGTTGGACCAGTGTCAGTAAGCCCAAACCCACTTGAGACAAGATTCACAATGCCCCAGATAGAAACCATAAGGACGAATCCCACGATGGCGTACAACATGAGGCTCTTTCCTGCTTTTTGTTTTTCTTCATCTGCACCGCCGAGGATAAATGTCTGAAACATTCCCCAGATAAATACAAGGAAGGCAATTGCAAAGACAAGCGGTACAAGAATATTGTTCATGAAACGAACAATATTTCCAATAAACAGACCAATGGAACCTGTCGCCAATTCAGCTACTGCTAACGCTGGTACCGGAAGAAGCACAACTGCGAATAGTAAGAATGGGAGTACTTTTGCTAAGATTTTCATATAAACACTATATTAAATAAATTACTTTCTCTTTTGGATTGATCCACTTTAGCTCTTCTCACTATTATACGCAATAGCAGACTATTAGGGTGGTCTCCTGTGGATAATACAGCGTCAGATAAGTCTTTCTACCCAAAGATTCCCTGCTGAAGTAATCTGAGGATTCCCCAAATCGCCGACATGACCACGAGTGCAATCACCCCCACAAATACTATCTGCTTCCCTTTCTCAACGTTCTCACTTGATGCATCATCGATAATCCATGCCTTAATGACGCCCCATGCAATAGTAAGAAATGTGAGCGCAAAGATGAGGGGAATGAGAATAGTGATGATGCCGTTTAAGATACCGAGGAAACTCTTGAAATCAGTTGGGGGAGTAACAGTGGCGGCAAAGACACTGAGTGGGAGAAGGGTGAGCAATGTGAGAAAAAGGGATTGCATATACCTAGAGAACACTTATCGTACCTTGAATTACGGTAATAATGAGTTTTGCCCCGAGAATAATAACGCCCCCAACAACTGCCCAGGTGAGCGCTGTCTTTGCTGTGGTGATTTCACTTTCATTACCCCGAGCCGTTACAAACTTGAATCCCGCAAAGATAATGAAGAACACGATGATGGGAAGTGCAAAGATGAGGAGCACATCGATGATTTTGCCGAGAAATTCTAAGATGGTAGTTGATTGAAGGGGGTTTGCAATACTGATTGAACTCCCTGGTGCAGCCGATGTTCCTCCAGGATTTCCCGTGCCACCAGCGCCGGTACAAAACCCTGCATGAAGTGGCCGAG
>JANOXF010000076.1:0-10440 GCA_031418275.1 Candidatus Kaiserbacteria bacterium | reverse complement strand
CGCCCGAGGTTCTTTCAGATGTGATGCAACGGGGACTTCACCTCGCAGGAGGAGGTGCACTCATTCCGGGTGTTGCACAGCTCCTTGAGGAGGTATTGAAACTTCCCGTCGTCGTCGTGCCTGACCCACTCCGCGCTGTTGTTCGGGGTATAGGTATTGTACTCGAGAATTTTGAACTCTATGAAGAACTTCTCATTCAAAACGAAGAAGAACTCTCCCCACACCTCCAGTAAGCACAGTGTGTTCACTGCACTTCTCCTTACGGTCGTTGCGGTTTTACTTGTGTTTTTCCTTCGTGGAGCGTTGGGAAATATTTTTTCGAACGTGGTTGGTTCTATACTTACGGTGCGCCAGTACTTTGAAAATTCGTCAGCGACACTTCCAACATACGTACGCGACCGTTCACAGCTTCTCTCTGAAATTCAAAGTCTTAAAGAAACAATTGGAGCACAAAGCGGAAGCGCCGCAACAATTGAACGGCTTACGAAAGAGAATGAGGAGTTTAGGGTGCTCCTTGGAGATGACAAAAAGGAGCGTATCGCTGCGGGCGTTATCGCTCGGCCCCCTTTCTCTCCGTATGATTCGTTTGTGCTCGATAGGGGGACAGTGGATGGTGTTACTGAAGGTGCAATCGTGTACCACACATCAGATTATGCAATAGGGTATGTTCGCCATGCGTACGCGAAAAGTTCAGTCGTGGCACTTTTTTCGAGTCCTGGTATAGAATCAACAGTATACGTGTATGGTCCGGACATATACGCGACTGCCTACGGTGAAGGCGGGGGAGTTATTCGCATTTCTGTACCTCAAGGTATCAACTTGGTAGAGGGGAATGTCGTAGTCCTTCCCACACTCGATACTGGTATTCTAGGCACCATTGGTTCGGTAACATCAATACCGACACAGCCTGAACAGCATGCATACCTTTCATTTCCTGTATCAATGCAGTCCATCCGTATCGTCGGTGTCGAACGTAGCCCAATTGCTGAAGTGTCGTTCAAAGATGCCGCGCTCAATGTCGATGCATACCGCACTAAGTTTCTCCTTGAAGTGCCACCTGAATTACGTTTGAGTGTTGGTACAACGACGGCAACTACAACTCAAATGACACCCGCTACTACGAGTGTCCTAAACCCATAGTATTGTATGAGAATTGTATGCTTTCTAATTTTGTTTTTACTCGCGCTCACGTTGCCTTTTGTATGGCTTCTTATTCCAATCAGTGCCTATCTTCTCGTCTGGGTGGGGTACGAGCTTCTGCTTATTGGTGTCATTCTTGACTCGGTGCTTGGTGGGGGACAATTCTCTTACCTTTACACAGTAAGTATTGGTCTTTGCATTCTCATTTCTGTGTTTATTCGACCCTACATGACTTGGTATGATACTGATACTGCGCAACTATGAAGTGGTTTCTCAAAAAAAAGAAAAATGAGGTCTCATTTGAAGAGATTTTACTCGATGCCTCGAATCTTCCCTCTTTTAATACCGGTCGTATGGAGGGGCGCATTGAGCTTCCTCTTTCTTTCCGAAGCATGTACGGGGTGGGGGCACTTTTTACACTCGTTGCACTTATATTTTTTGGACAGCTTTATAAGCTCCAAATTCTAGAGGGTGCAGAACTCACCAGAAAAGGTGAACAAAATCGTCTCGAATCGGCAGTCATTATTGCTGAACGTGGCCCAGTGTACGATCGGCGTGGTGAGCTCATTGCATGGAATGAACGGGACACAACCGGCGATTATGATTTTCCGGTGCGTGCGTACACCGATAAGTATGGACTCGGACAGCTTATTGGGTACGTGAGTTACCCACAGAAGGATAAGGCTGGATTTTATTTTCGTACTGAATATGTGGGAAGAAATGGTATTGAAGAAGCGTATAACGCTCTCCTTGAGGGAAAGAATGGCAAGCAGCTCGTAGAGGTGAATGCACTCGGAGAAGTACTCTCAGGAAATGTTGTTGAAGATCAAACTCCAGGAGCCGAACTGCATCTTTCAATTGATGCTGAGCTTTCCGAGATGATGTACAACATCATTGCAACGACAACATTTCAAAATGGCTTCCGAAGTGGAGCAGGGGCAATGATAGATGTCGAAACGGGGGAGCTCATTGCACTCACCAGTTTTCCATCCTATGACCCCGAGGTACTCGCCGATGGAGATGATGGTGCACTCATACAGAGCTATAACAATGACAAACGGTTCCCCTATCTCAATAAGGTGGTAAGCGGCATGTACACTCCGGGCTCTATCGTAAAGCCATTCCTCGCATATGGGGCGCTCGCAGAAAAAGTTATTACTCCAGAGAAGGTGATTGTCAGTAAAGGAAGTATAACGATTCCAAACCCGTATGACCCTGCGCACCCCGCAATATTTCGTGACTGGAGGAACTCACTTGGCGCCATGACCATTCGGGATGCGATTGCGTATTCGTCGAACGTCTTCATGATGGCAATTGGAGGGGGGTATGAGGATCAGCAGGGTCTTGGCATTACACGAGTCGCTCAGTACTTCCGTATGTTTGGTCTTGGGACTACCACAGGAATTGAGCTTATGGGTGAAGAGGTGGGTGTCGTGCCTGATCCGGTATGGAAGCAGAAAGTATTTAAAGACGATTGGAGACTTGGCGACACCTACCTCACTTCAATTGGCCAGTATGCAATGCAGGCGACACCGCTCCAGATGCTTCGAGCGTACGCAGCACTTGCAAATGGTGGGTATCTCGTAACACCACATGTCATTCAGAGTGAGAAAGGTCTTCGTACCGACCTCAATTTGAAACCAGACGCACTCGCGGTGGTTCGAGACGGAATGCGTCACACCGTTATCCAGGAGGGGGGGACTGCACGTGCCCTCGATCGAAAAGATGTTGCTATTGCCGCAAAGTCAGGCACCGCAGAGCTCGGTGCCTCAAAAGCAATGGTGAACTCGTGGGTGGCAGGATATTTCCCCTATGAAAAACCAAAGTATGCGTTCATTCTCATGATGGAGTATGGTCCTCGTACGAATACCGTGGGCGCTGGGTCAGTGATGGGGAAGGTGTTTGATTGGATGGCGATTAATCGCTCTGAATATCTCGTGTCACCGATTGAGTAGGGACATTTGTGCCTCATCGCAAAACTATTGAAAGCAGGTACAGAGAGTGGTACTGTACGCGAGAAATCAGAATATTCTGATTCCACGTACCATGAGGAGATTCCTGTGAGCGTCAAAACTGTTCCTAAGTGCGCACAGTGCGCCGACCGGCTCGTCATCCGGATGGAGGGCGGAACGATTCATCTCGCGGAGGAGACGAAGGTCTCAAGGATGTTTGGCTTCGTCTCGGGACAGGTCATTCACCTTACCGAGCTCCCGAGAAACATTGTTCCCTGTGTCGACCCACACCCTGAAGGCCCACTTCGCGTACAGCAGTATCGAAGGAGCCGGGGAATGAGTCAGTGTGAGTTCGATGCACTCTGCGGTTTCCCGCAAGGAACGGTGGCGAAGTTGGAAATGCCATGTCCCCACGCGTGAGTTCAACACTCGCGTACATGCCCCGAACCGCAAGGAACGGGGCATTGTCTTTCTGAGAACTGCAAAAATAATTTGAAAGGAGAGCGTATTTCATACATGTTTGACTTCACCACCGCGAAACGTATAATGTCACACACAGCACAGAATATATCTGCGCGTGCGAGTAATGTTTAACTTCAATTATGAGTGAGCCACACGATTCATTTCTTACACAGGAAAAATTTGAGGAACTAAAGAAGGAACTTGATAATCTTAAGACCGTTCGACGCAAGGAGGTTGCAGAGTCGCTCGAGTACGCACGCAGTCTCGGAGACATCTCTGAAAACGCAGAGTATCAAGAAGCGCGCGATATGCAGTCCGCTATTGAGGAACGTATACAGTATCTTGAGAAAGTCATTAAAGATGCCAAAATCGTCGCTCATACTCAAAAGGGTGATGTTGTCGGTCTTGGTTCAGCGGTAACGATTCAGAAAGGGACTGAGAAGGAGACCCGCACATACACCATTGTCGGTTCTGAAGAAGCGAACATTCATGAGCACAAACTCTCATACCTCTCACCACTCGGTGAGGCACTCATGGGAAAGGCAAAGGGAGATGAATTCACCTTTGAGACTCCTGGAGGAAAACAGACGTACACGGTACTTAAAGTGGCCTAACTTAGAATAGTTGAAAAGCACCGCCGGCCCTCAGGCCGGCGGTGCTTTTCTTTTAGGCATTAAAACGCTACTATAATCCTTGTATGTCAAATCGCTCTACTAAACTCACTTATTTACTTCTTGGAGTAATTACGTGCGCTGCTGCTTTGGTGTGGTTGAATTTTGTTCAACGCGATACAGAAATCGATGTCCCATCCGTTGAAGAAAACTCAAAGAGTACTAATCAGGTAAATTCCACAACCCAAAGATATGTTTCGGAATCTTATGGTGTCGCTTTCAATTACTCTCCCAGTGACGTCACTTTTAACGGGACGTACAATCCTCCCCTTGAGAAGGATGACCGAATATACGTGGGCGGTTCAAATGGGCAATGGGTACAGGTGTTTTCGAAAGACCCAAACCAAAGCATAGAGGATGCCATCCGCGTAAGATTTCTTTCGGGTATAGACTCAAAGGTATGCTATGTGCAAAAGGCATCGTACCAAGACCAAATCAAAGCACCAAACGTCTCAGCGTTTACAATTTCATACCCAATAAACACCGAAGGAGAGGATCCGTGGTGGTTATATGCCGACAAGTGTGGCGTTTACGCAACAACAAACGGGATTTCATATTTTTACTACAACTCACTTTTCCCAGACAGATTCTACTACTTCTCAATCGGTCAATACGCCATACTCTCAGGTCTTACTGACACACTCACTGACAATGTCTTGACGTGGCAGCAGACATTTACTGTACTCAAATAAGACCATAAGCGCCCACAGTCTCTTATGATGGTTGCAGATTAGATTCATTACGTTTGTATTTTTGGTCTAAAACGGTATTATTGTGGACATGTCAGGACTTGATGAAGTGCGTGCCGAACGCCTCAAAAAACTTTCTATTCTTACCGAGAAGGGTATTAATCCGTATCCGGCGAAGACGAAACGTACACACACCATAGAGAATGTCCTAAAGTCGTTTCAAGCACTCGAGCGTGAAGGCTCATTCATTACCATTGCAGGGCGCGCCATGATTGTCCGTGGGCAGGGCGCAATTCTCTTTGTAGATATTCAAGATGGTACCGGTAAGTTTCAAGCAGTCTTTAAGGAAGATGAAATCGATGCCGAATCGTTTACGCTCTTTAAAGAGGTGATTGATGGAGGCGATTTTATTGAAGTGACGGGGACAGTATTCACCACACAGCGCGGCGAACTCTCGATACTGGTAAAGACATGGGCAATGCTCTCGAAGAGCCTCTTACCGCTTCCCGATAAATTCCACGGGCTTCAAAACGAAGAAGAGCGATTCCGGAAACGCTACCTCGACCTCCTCACACGTCCTGAACTTCGCGAGATGTTTGTGCGAAAAGAAAAGTTCTGGGCAACGGTACGCACTTTCATGAAGACTGAGGGATTCCTCGAAGTAGAGACGCCAACACTCGAGCTTACGACCGGCGGTGCCGAGGCACGCCCGTTTCTGACCCACCACAATGATTTTGATATCGACGTATTCCTTCGCATCTCTGTGGGAGAACTGTGGCAAAAGCGCCTTCTCGCCGCAGGATTTGAGAAGACGTTTGAAATAGGTAGAACTTACAGAAACGAGGGCACAAGCTCAAACCACCTCCAGGAATTTACCAACATGGAATTCTACTGGGGCTATGCAGATTACGAAGACGGTATGAGGTTTGTCGAGCGACTCTACCGTACCATTGCACAAGAGGTGTATGGAAAGACCACCTTCACGCGAGGGGAGTATACATTTGATTTTGCGCATGAATGGGTTCGTATTTCATATCGAGATGAGATTTTGAAACAAACCGGTATTGATGTGGTAGATGCCTCGGACGCTGATATACGCGCAAAGCTCGATGCACTCGAGGTGAAGTATGATGGCACGAACCGCGAACGTCTCACCGACACACTTTGGAAGTACTGCCGAAAAAACATTGCCGGTCCCGCATTTATTATTGACCATCCGAAGCTTGTATCACCACTCGCAAAAGAAGTGGCAGGAAAGTCAGATGTTACTCAGCGCTTCCAACCACTTATCGCAGGTACTGAAGTGGGGAACGGGTACTCAGAGCTTAACAATCCTATTGAACAGCGCGCGCGTTTTGAGACTCAGCAAGAACTTATTGACCGTGGGGATGAGGAAGCAATGATGCCTGATCATGAATTTGTTGAGATGCTCGAACACGGTATGCCGCCTGCGTGTGGGTTTGGCTTTGGCGAACGTCTCTTTGCTATTCTTGAAGATAAGCCAGTCCGCGAGACGCAACTCTTTCCGCTGATGCGCCCTAGAGAATAGCGCTCTGTGTAATTTATTGCAGGGCTTATTGGTGATGATATACTACGATCATGAAGAAGATTCCTCAAAAAAAGATGACAAAGAAAGAACTCGATACAATGCAGTTTCATAGTGACTCAGACGTGAAGCGATATATTGGGTTTGTCACCGAAAGTCACAGAGATGAATTCAAGGTATTGAGTGAAAATATACAGGGTCTTGATGAGAAGATGGAACAAAGGTTCGGTGAGGTTGAAAAGAAACTTGATTCACATTCCGAGATGATCGGACGTCTCCTTATTGATGTCGATGAAATAAAGTCAGGTATGCGACAAAAGATTGATCGAGAAGAATTCACCAAACTTGAAAAGCGCATGGTTGCACTTGAATCGTACGTGTTCACTGGCAAAGCGAAATCGAAGTCGAGGTAGTTTCGAGTCATTCCGCCATTGTAGGAAAGAAACCCCGATGCCGAAAGCATTGGGGTTTCTTAGTTATGCACAGATTTGTGTGTCGGTGTGGAGCATGGTGGGGCAGAGTGGTATATAATAGCCATGTGGTGGGAGATAGTGGTAGACTATGCAAATAGTTAATCAGTATCGGGTTCATCAATCATTCACACATGTTGATTGGAGAGTACACACACAACGTCGATGCCAAGAAACGGCTGTCCGTCCCCTCCAGGTGGAGGAAGGAGCTTGGTAAGAATGTTGTCGTCACTCGCGGACTCGATAACTGTCTCTTTGTATATCCCTTGAAAGAGTGGAAGAAGATCACTGAAAAGATTGGTCAACTTCCACTCGGTCAGGCGGATACAAGAGGATTCAATCGATTCTTCCTTTCGGGAGCAGTCGAGGTGGAGGTAGATAGTGTCGGACGAATTCTCGTTCCTGATTTCTTGAAAGAATTTGCAGGACTCCTCTCAAAGGTTGTCCTCGCAGGTATCTATGATCGTGTAGAAATCTGGGATGAGAAGCGGTGGATAGAGTACAAGAGTCGTATTGAAGGACAGGCTGATGCTCTGGCTGAGAAGCTGGGCGAGATCGGCATATTGTAAAGCGAGTTAATACCTCGTTTCCTCATATGACAGAAAAGACTCACATCACCGTACTAAAAGAAGAAGGAGTGGAGGCACTCAATATCAAAGAAGCTGGAGTCGTTGTGGATGCAACGCTTGGTGCCCACGGGCACGCTGAGGTGATACTGAGGGCTCTTAGGGAGGAAGGTACCTTCATTGGGATAGACGCTGACCCGCTCGCCATAGAGAACGCTACCCGCGATCTCAAAGGGAAAGCAACAATTATCCTCAGTGTCGGTAACTTTAGGGACATTGACTCAATTTTGAATGCACATTCTATAGAAGCTGTAGATGGCATCCTTGCTGACCTCGGTTGGCGCATGGAGCAGTTCAGCGGAAATGGGAAGGGGTTTTCATTTCAAGTTGATGAACCGCTCATCATGACCTACGGAGATTCGAGCGCCTACCCATTCACCGCACGAGACATCGTGAACGAGTGGGAAGAGGAGAGTATCGACAATATTCTAGAAGGGTACGGAGAAGAACGTTTCCATGGACGCATCGCGCGCAACATTGTTGAAGCACGAGCCACCACACCCATAGAAACGACATATGATCTCGTGGAGATTGTGAGACGAGCCGTACCAGCTTTCTACAGAAACGGGAAGATCAATCCTGCTACACGCACCTTTCAAGCACTCCGCATTGCCGTGAACGACGAACTGAGGGCGCTCGAAGATTTTTTGAAAAAATCAGTAGGACGCTTGCACGAAGAAGGACGACTTGCCGTTATTACTTTTCACAGTCTTGAAGATCGAATCGTGAAGCACACGTTTCGTACCTTCGCACACGATGGACAAGGAATCGTAATCACCAAGAAGCCGATACTTCCAACGAGAGAAGAAATAGTAAAGAATCCACGATCACGAAGCGCTAAGTTAAGAATTTTTGAAAAACATGAACACTCGCGTACAGACAGCAATCTATGAAAAAGAACGGATTTGGCTTTTTGCAGGGTCTGTGTGTCTCGTATCATCTGTTGTTTTATACATATACTTTCTCTCTGCATCGGTACACCATGTTGTTATGCGAAAGGAGATTGATAAAGAGATTACCACACGAGGTTCTCTCGTGAGTATGCTCGAATCACAGTACATTGAAGCACAGCATTTAGTGAGCGAAGATATTGCATCTATGAGAGGATTTGCGCTCACTAATGATAAGATTTACATTGACCGAAGCGATACTACCCTCGTATTACGAACAAACTAATAAGGACCTACGAAAATGGCGCATTTCTTTGTTACACAGCACAAAATACTACTCTCCATAAAGATATATGTCTCGTACTATTTTGCTTGTATGCCTCGAACTGCATCGATTTTTCTAGGTCCTAATGTCTAAAATGCGCAAGGAGGCCGTCATCCGCATACGCGCAATTTCACTCATCATCGGGCTTGTAGCACTCGTGCTTATTGTTCGTTTGTATCTTATTCAGGTTGCGCAAGGCAGCGCATACCGGGAGACCGCTGAGCGACAATATGTGCATACAGTGCATGACTTGTATAGTAGGGGGAGTATTTATTTTGTTACAAAAAATGGTGAAAAGGTTTCTGCTGCAACTATACAGTCAGGGTTCTTGCTTGCTATAGATCCAACAAAAATCGAAGATAGTGAAGCTATTTATTCACAGCTTAACCAAGTTACTCCCCTCGATCACGATGTGTTCATGGAACGAGCTGCGCGGAAAGATAAGACCTACCAAGAAATTGAACGAACGATTCTCAAAGATGCAGCTGACCAAATTGAAAAACTTGCACTTCCTGGTGTGAAGCTGTACCGCAACCAATGGCGGTACTATCCTGGCAAATCGCTTGCGGCCCGTACGGTCGGCTTCGTTGGATACGATGATACAAAGCTCGTGGGGAAATATGGACTTGAACGATACTATGAGGACACACTCTTTCGCAATAATGAACGTCTCTCCGTTAATTTCTTTGCTGAAATATTTGAAAATCTCGGAGACCTCGTATTCGATGCTGCCGATAATCGTTCAGGTGATATTTTGACGACGATAGAGCCAACTGTTGCACGTACACTCGATCGTGTACTTGAGCACACCCAGGAACAGTACGGAAGTCGTCTAACGGGCGGTATCATCATTGATCCAAAGACTGGTGCCATCGCAGCCCTTAGTGTGGTGCCTTCATTTGACCTTAATGATAAGACAAATGTCACTATTGAGTCATTTCAGAATGCGCTCGTCGAAAACGTGTATGAGCTTGGTTCAATTATAAAGCCGCTCACGGTTGCTGCTGGGCTCGATGCGGGAGTCATTACGGCGAATTCAACATATTACGATGCCGGTTTTCTTAAGCTAGAGGACCGCACTATTAGCAACTACGATAAGAGGGGACGCGGTACGGTGTCTATGCAAGAGGTCCTCAATCAGTCTCTCAATACGGGAGTTGCGTACATTAGTGATCTCCTCGGCCCTGCGCGGTTTAGAAAATATTTCCTGGGTCTTAAGCTTGATTCAGAAACAGGAATTGACCTTCCAAATGAATCTCATGGGCTTCTAAAAAATCTTGAGAGTCCTCGAAAAGTAGAATATGCAACTGCATCATACGGTCAGGGTATTGCCTTCACTCCAATCGCTGCCGTACGCGCGCTCTCGACGCTTGCAAATGGGGGCGTCTTAATCACCCCCCATATCGCTGAATCGATAGAGTACACAAATGGTACCGTACATAAAATAGGTTTTGCTGAGGGTGATCGAGTGTACAAAGAAGAAACATCCGAAGAAATAACGCGCATGCTCGTTAAAGTTGTCGATGTTGCACTCAGGCAGGGAAAGCTTAAAAAGGAGCACTATACAATTGCTGCAAAGACCGGTACGGCACAAATCGCTGATCCTGTGAATGGCGGGTACTACGAGGATCGCTTCCTTCACTCATTTTTCGGGTATTTCCCAGCATAC
>JANOXF010000075.1:0-11924 GCA_031418275.1 Candidatus Kaiserbacteria bacterium | reverse complement strand
TACATTCCGTACTATAACGAGAAGCGACTCCATCTCGGTATCGGACTCAAAACACCACATCAATTATTCACTAACTGCGTCCAAGCTATTGATTAGATTACGCTATATTTGAACACGTAATGACATGAATAACGTGACGGCATAGAGTTGCACCTCTCACCTACCGAGAGGTAAGAGTGGTGTTGCCTTATAACAACGTTATCCGCCTTTATTACTTATTAAGTTAATTATAAAACTATGAAAAAAACTTTATCAAAGATGTTACTCTCTGCACTCTTTGCCGTCCCACTATTTGTTGGGGTGTCTGCTGAGGCAGCTGCACCAAATTGGGACGTCTCAGATAGTTACGTAGCAAATTTTAATTATCTGGGCACCGATTATGCTCATGATGTAACGTTGGTTCAAGATGGCCTGGGAAACCTCACGGGCAATGGTGGTAGTCCAGCAGGATCTCCTGTATACACTTGGGTAATTACCTCAGGTTCAGTTTCTGGTGATACGGTTGACTTCTTTGCCAACTACACGGCAACAGCAGATGCAGTTACACCACTTACAGTAATGCATGTAATGGGAACAGTTGCGCACGACGGTTCAATGTCAGGAACGTGGTCTGACAACTACGCAGGAGGCGTACGGGCAGGTACATGGACCACAACAAGTGGTGCTGCGGTACTCGCTGGCTCCCTCGCAGCTGAAGACTTCGGCGTCGTCTCATACGACACTGGTCTCGGCATGCTCAAGGGGTACACCGCAGGATTTGGGCTTACTAATGCTACATTCGCTGGTGCTCAATCAGTAGTTGTGCAGCTCTTTAATGGAGCAACGCTTCTCCAGACCAACACGGCGACAGCACTGGTAGGTATCAACATCACAGGGAATCAGATTTCCTCACCATTCGATGTATCAGGAACATTTAACTATGTGACTGATGGGTACTGGGTTAACGTTCGAGAAAGCCAGTACGGCCAGAGTGTTCCTGCAACACGTGTTGTTGCGACAGTTACCCTCGCAAACGGCAAGGTAGTCACTGCAGAGAATACGCTCCTCGTCGGTGATCCCTCAACGATTTATCCAGTAGTAGTTCCTCCAGTAGTAACACCTATGACTAAAAATCAGTGTAAGAATGGCGGATGGAAGACATTCACCACTCCTACATTTAAGAATCAAGGTCAATGTGTGAGCTACGTAAATCATCTCTAAAAGTTACTATACTTGGTAACTTAACAAAGAGAGCAACGTAAACGCAGCAAAAAACACCCGAAAGGGTGTTTTTTGGTGCTCACGTATAAAAAATTAGTTGAGCCCGGACGCATGATGCGTTCCGGGCTCTGGTTGATTGGTAGCGTTGCTTACATGAGCGACGCAGGGGTGGGGGTTCCTTCACGGTGAGGGAACAGGGGGAGCTTTGCGAGTTCATCAAGTTTCTTACGCAACTCCTTTTTCCCGAGGAAACGGTTTTGTTTGCTTCGTTGTCGGCGGACGATCACTCTGGTGCACATGATGGGCCTCCTTGGTCCTTTTTGAGTGTAGCACGGCAATCCGTATTGATAAGTGCTGAGCTGTAGAAAACCGAGGCCCGAATACACAAGTGCATTCAGGCCCGTTGATCAACTAAAGAGTTTGCCTTGATGCAAATCAATTAAAGCTTTCTTTTCAGCAATTGCTGGCGCTCGCCTGGCGATGCTTCGACGCACTGCTTCAGCCTGACTCCGAGCACGTGCAATATCTGCAGGAGGGACAAACACACCTTCGTTCAAACGGTCAGCAGCTGTGTTCGTCTTCTGCCCAAGCTTGAGTGCCTTGTCACCGCCAACCTCATGGAAATGAATGCAGTAGCAGTCAATCTCCACAACATACACACCTGGACGAGGAATCGTACAGCGCATGGTGTTCTCCAAGAACTAGTTTCGCAACAAATATTATGCAATGGATTCTATAAAAAAGCAAACAATGCCCCCATGATCATCGTTTGATGAGGCTTAGTGTGTGGTTTCTTTAAATTTGGCGAATGCTTTTTGTATTGCACGTAAAGTTGCAGGCTGTTCATCCTCGAGCTCCTCAATAGTAGGAATTTTGCCGAATCCAAACGTAAGTGCTACTGGCGTCATGTTTTTACCAGTAGCATCAATCGCAATGATGAGTCGATTTGTCTTGTAATCAATGTCACACGCAAAGCCTTCACCCCTCCTTCGTACGTCATACACTCGAGGTTCAGCAGATGATGATTCAGGATTGTGCATATTTAGGATTTAAAAACTAACCATTTGAATGCAGTCCAAGGCGCGAGCGAGGCTTGTGACCAAAGTGTAGTAAACCTACTCTGCGGGAACAAATGAGTGAAGCAACCATGGAATGCGTCAAATGCTGAGTTTTATTTTAGTAGTTCTTCAACAACTGCCTTAACATCACCGCCGTCAGCTCTTCCAGCAAGTTCTTTAATGAGTGAACCAATGATCATACCCATCTTTGATTTGTCGACTGCACCAAGCTCTGCAATCTTCTTCTCGACAAACGGACGAATTTCCTCGCGTGACATCATTTGGGGGAGATAGGATTCAAGTACGACGAGTTCATCTTTCTCTACTGCCGAGAGCTCAGTGCGTCCAGCGGCGTCAAACTGCGTGATTGATTCTTTTCGCTGTTTCGCGAGGCGTTTAATCACAGTGAGTACTTCAGCATCATTTAGCATGTCCTGTGGCTTCCGATTGGTCGCTACGAGCTCGTTCGTAAATGCGGTGAGCATGCCACGCACGGTGCGGAGTCTTACTTCGTCCCGCGCTTTCATTGCTTCTTTCAATTCTCCCTTAATTTTAGTATGTAAGTCCATATACAAATGTGTTAGTCCACACATATTACCATTTAAGTGGGGAAGCTCAATCATGATAGAATGTCAGACATGGAACCCATTCAGATAGCTATTTTTATACTCCTTGCCGCAATTCTTGGGGTAATCGTATATGTCTTTTTCCTAAAACGTGAAGAAAAAGAGCCAGAATCACAAGGTATGATTCTCCTCCAGCAACAACTCCAAGAACTCACGCGCACTATGGACGAGCGTATGGGGGAGTCGAATCGCACCATGCAGGAAGGAAGTCGCATGCAGTTCCGTGAGAGTAAAGAACTCATTCAGGAGATTAACAAGGAGGTGAACGAACAGCTCCGCAATGTGGTAAAGAATGTTGCTGAGGTTTCTGAATCAAACAAGAAAGTATTTGATATTGGAGAACAGCTCCAAAATCTCGAGAAAGTGCTCAAACACCAGAAACAGCGCGGAAACTTAGGTGAAGCATCGCTCCAGCTCGCACTCGAAAACATGCTTCCACCTACAGCGTTTAAACTCCAGTACCAGTTTCCGGGCGGGGAGACCGTAGATGCGGCTATTATTACGCGCGATGGGCTCATTCCTGTCGATGCAAAGTTTTCCCTTGACAACTATAGACGCCTCGTCGATGCGACCGATGATGCACGTCGGGAAGAACTTGAAAAAGAATTTAAAAATGATTTAAAGAAACGCATCGACGAGACAGCGAAATACATACGTCCGAAAGATGGCACACTTCCATTTGCATTTATGTACATTCCTGCCGAAGCAATCTACTACGATCTCCTTGTAAACGAAGTAGGTGCGGTTAAAGTGAACACACGTTCGCTCATTGACTACGCATATAAAGATAAAAACGTGATTATTGTGTCCCCGACGACGTTCGCAGCGTACCTTCAGTCTGTTCTCTATGGTTTCCGTGCATTCAAAGTTGAGGAGTCCGCAAAACAAATAGGGAAGCACGTTGAGGCACTTTCACGCCATCTTAAAGCGTACGATGACTACTTCAAGAAAGTCGGTTCATCCCTCGGTACGACAGTGAATCACTACAACACCGCACAGAAAGAGCTCGGTAAGGTAGATAAGGATATTGCCAAGATTACGGGAGACTCCATGGACTTCGAACAGCTCGCCATTGAGAAGCCTCAGGAGATTGTGGATTAGTAAAGTTTTCTCCTTCTGATATGCCAAGCAAAAATCTGGCAGTGGTATTGCATATTTTGGGTTTTTTGATACAATCAGCCCCACTATGCCAAAGAAAGCACCCGCAAAAGAAATACAGAGCGAATTCGCGGTCATTGAGACTGGCGGAAAGCAGTACATGGTCTCAGTTGGCGACGTGCTCGATGTGGAGCTTCTTGGTGACCTCAAGGACGGGGAAGCGGTTGAATTTGATAAGGTGCTCCTCGTTGATGATGGAAAAGATGCAACTATTGGTACTCCCTACATAAAAGGAGCAAAGGTAAAGGCAACCTACCATGGACTCAAAAAAGGCCCAAAGATTACGATTGTCCGCTACAAGGCTAAGAGTAACCGTGACCGAAAGCTTGGACACCGACAGAAGTACTCTCGTGTGAAGATTGAAGCGATTAAGTAGCTCAGAGAAAACCCCCAGCGCTTCATGCTGGGGGTTTTCTGTATATCTTGCAAATAGGACATATTTCGTGTATTGTCAATAGCATTCCGGAATGGTCCGGAGCGTTCAAAAACCGAGGAGACGGACATATGAATCCAAACACCCTTAGCGAGCTGGGGTATTTACTCGCTTTCTATGCGATGGCGTGGGTCGTTCTGAGCTTGGTAACAGGGCTCGTATGCTCTGTATACTGGTCTCGTTCTACGCAGCCCGAATGCTTGAGGCGAAGCTTCTGTGACGGGGTGCGATACGCCCGTGTACTGGGGAGAGTCTTCTGTGGCTTGGGGATGATCGTGGCAATGTTTTGCTACGCGTACCAAAAGCCACTGATGCTGTCGGCAGTTGCGGGTGCGGTCGCATCCGTACTGCTGCATTTGGTGACAGACACGAAGAAACGACGAGCGTTGGCTCGCCTCTGAAGAGAAGCATTTCGAAGAGACCCGCGGCAGCGCAAGCAGCCGCGGGTTTTCCAATTCCCAATCTTATTTAAAGTGTTGCGCTCCTGTTCTTCAACGCAAATTTAATTGTCTCTGGGTCTGCGTACTCGAGCTCTGAACCCGTTGAGAGTCCTCGGCCGAGTTCACTTACAGTTACCGGTTTCTCACCGAGAAGCTCACGAATAAGAGATTGAATGTAGCGGGTGGTATTTTCACCATCAGGGTTTACTGAAAAGGCGAGTATGATTTCCGAAAGTCCTTCAGTCAATCGCGTCTGAACAGTATGTTTGAGTGCACCGCCCCGAAGTTTCTTCGTTTCTACTGATTCAAGGAGTGGAACGGTACCACCGAGAACGAAATAAAGCCCATCGTACATGTGTGAACGTTCCATGGCGTCGATATCACTATCACGTTCGACAATCATAAGCTTTGTGTGATCACGAATTGTACTTGCGCATATTGGGCAGAGCATACCGTGACCATTCTCTGAAAAAAAGCGGAAGCAGGACGTACACTCAACGACTGTTGAACGAATTGTTTTTACCAGTTCAGAAAATTCAGTAAGTTCCTCAGTTGGTTCTGTAAGAAGGTGAAATGCAAACCGACGTGCCTGACGTGAGCCGACACCGGGGAAACGTTCAAAGTGTCTCATTAACTTTTCGAGTGATGTCATTGTCTAGAAATCATTATTGTCGTTAGAGGTTTGATAGTTAGAAGCATGTTGTTTATCGAGATTGAGGAAGCGTACATGCTTATCGTCAAAATAGAGTTCTGCCATACCGACAGGGCCGTTGCGGTGTTTCTCTATCATAATTTCTGCAATGTTGGGACGGTCCGACTCTTTATTGATTTTATCCTCTCGGTGAATAAACATTACGACGTCCGCATCTTGTTCAATAGAACCTGAGTCACGGAGGTCAGAGAGGCGAGGCTTACCACCACGCTGTTCAACCGCACGCGAGAGCTGTGAAAGGGCAATCACGGGGATATCAAGCTCACGGGCAAGAATCTTAAGTGAACGGGAAATCTCAGTAATCTGCTGTACCATTGAATCACTCGCCTTTGTTGAGGTTGGGCTCATGAGCTGGAGGTAATCGACGATGAGGAGGTCAAGACCACGTTCGTTCTTGAGACGGCGTGCCGCTGAACGCATTTTGAGGATGTTATTTCCTGGTTGGTCGTCTATGTGAATTGGTGCTTCGGCAAGTCGCGCCATTGCTGACTGTACGGCTTCAAACTCGTGATCATTTGAGAGTTTGCCCGTACGGAGCTTCCATGAGTCGACGCCTGCTTCAGCGGCGAGCATACGGTCGACGAGTTGCTGGTCACTCATTTCAAGTGAAAAGATACCGACAGAAGCATTCGCCTGAAGTGCTGCATTTCGAGCGATATCGAGTGCGAACGTCGTCTTTCCCATACTCGGTCGTGCAGCAATGATAATAAGGTCTGACTTCTGAAGGCCTGCGAGGAGGTTGTCGAGTCCAGTGAACCCTGTCGGAATACCACGATGCACATCTTCGCCACCGTTGAGCTTTTCGAAACGCTCCCAGGCCTCTTTAAGCGAGCTGCTGATTGGGGTGAATTTCTGGGAAGTTGGTGTGTTAGTCACTTGGTACACTTTTTTCTCCGCGGTATCCATCGCTTCTTCAACATTTTCGGGATCAGAGTAGCCAAGCTCCGCTATGTCGTCGGCGGCGTTAATGAGTCCACGGAGAACGTACTTGTTCTGTACGAGTGTCGCGTAGTAGTTTGAGTTACCGGCAGCAGGGACCATCTCAACAAGCTCAGTAACGTAACTTGCACCACCGACGCGGTCGAGAAGATCACGCGATTTTAATTTTGTTGTAATCGAAAGGATGTCAATGGGGTCACCCTTTAAAAAAGTATCAAGAATTGCGCGAAAGATTTCACGGTGTTTGTCTGCGTAGAATGATTCGGGATACACCGTTACCGAAACGTCGTGCATCGCTTCAGGTTTCAAAATAATCGCACCGAGGAGCGCACGCTCAGCATCAATATCGTGTGGAGGAGTACGAAGGAGACGACTCTTTGTCGATGAGGTTGTGCTAGACATTTCCGCCATAGTGGGAACATTGTATCACGAATAAAATAAGTGAGATTGTGAGGATATTGTTCACAACGTGTGCATAAAAATCTAAGAGTGAAGGATTATTTTGAGTCTCAAAATGTCGTGATATAGTCTATATGTTCTTCAATTTAGGGGGATTTGCTATGGCAAACGGCTTTGCATGCAAGAAGTGTGGTTGGCAGGAGATTGAACACGTAAATGGCGCGCGATTACTTGGCCTCAACGATGTGCAAGTCAAGGATCGAAGTGAGCTTCAACCTGGCTTCACATGCGTGTTGTACAGCGAAAATAGGCGTCATCTCTACACACTAACTGATGAAGAAATCGCTTACGACCACAAGGTTGCAAGAAGAATAAAGGAGTACAGTGATGGCCTGATTGCCATTAACAACATGCTCGCATGACGATGTTCACTGTTCACAACAGGCAACGAAAGTTGCCTGCTTGCTTTTATCCCTTTGAGATTTTTTGCCCCTGTGGCGTGTCTTCGACAACATAGCCCTTGAAATTGAGCGCTTCGCGGATACGATCGGTTTCAGGCCAATTATGAACAGTACGAGCAAGCATGCGTTCGTCGAGTAGTTTTTGTATGTCCTCAGGGAGTGCTGTTGGTTCGAGTATACCGAGCTCACGCGTGATGGTCTCAGTGTCGTCGTTTAGCCCGATGTCGAGTACTGAATCTATTTCACGGAGCGTTGCAATTTTTTCAGAATTTGAAAGTGTTGTGTCTTTGAGAATCTCCCACATGAGCGCTATTGCTCGAGGGGTATCAAGGTCGTCATTTATGAATGTATGAAACTGTGCAATGTAATCAGTGTTTACGGTACCACCCTTGTTTTTACTTTCCTCGAAGACAAAGCGTTTAAGGCGGAAGAGAGCCTGCTTTGCCGCAGTGAGTGCCTCAAACGTGAAATTAATGGGAGAGCGGTAGTGCGCAGTGAGGAGCCAATAACGGTAGGCAGGTGGGGGAATGCCTCGATCAATAAGACCACTGAGACGAATGCCGTTTCCTAGAGACTTTGAAATCTTCGTGTTGTCGACAGAAAGGTGCGCATTGTGGAGCCAGTAGCCAACGTATGGTTTCCCGGTAATTGCCTCAGCCTGAGCAATTTCACCATTGTGATGTGTGTATTTGAGATCTTCACCACCTGTGTGAATATCAATCTGCTTTCCGAGTGTTGCAAAGATCATCGCGGTACATTCTATATGCCATCCTGGAAAACCCTTTCCCCATGAACTCTCCCAACCGAGGAGACTCTTTTTCCAGAGTGCAAAGTCCGCTGGGTGGCGCTTTTCAGGATTTACCTCAACACGTGCGCCATCGCGGAGTTTCTGTACATCGATGTTGCCAATTTGGCCATAGGTAGGGAATTTGGAGATATCGAAATAAACGCCGTCTGAGGTTTCATATGCATAGCCCTTTTCGTACAGTGTTTTCACGAGGCGAATCTCATCAGCTATGTACTCGCTCGCGGGGGTGTATTTTGTAGGGGGGATGTTATGAAACGCAAGAGTATCTGCCTTAAACGATTCCATGTATACGTCAGCAACCTCACGCATAGCAGCGAGCGTAACTGGCTTTCCTTCACGCTTGAGTGCTTTCATCATTTTGTCTTCACCCGCGTCCCCATCGTCGGTGAGATGTCCAAAATCAGTAAAATTAATGACGTGTGCGACATCGTACCCGTTATAAATGAGTACCCGTTTAATGAGGTCGGGGAGGAGGTACGCGCGGAGGTTACCAATGTGGATGTGGTCGTACACAGTAGGGCCACATGAGTACATAGTCACTTTCCTCTCATTAAGCGGGATAAACACTTTCTTCTTATTCGTGAGAGAATCATAGAAATAGATAGGCGCATGTGCCATGCGCCCCCCATCTCCCTTTTTCAGAAAATCAAAAATACCCATATAGTGCGGTTTCTCTAGTGTAGCAAATTAACGAAGAGCTGCCACAACAAAACGTCCGTGGTCCTAAATCCACTTTTTGTACTTAAAGAAAGAAAAGAAAAAGAGGGTGACGAGGGACATAATTCCCACAATAATCCAAAAATCATGGGGGTGTCCAAGGATGGGTGTCGTGACAGTATTCATGCCAAACATTGAGGAGAAAAGGGTAAGCGGGAAGGTAATGAAGGCCATTATCGTTAGTGTTTTCACCGTCTCATTTTGTTTTGTGGTAAGCATTGCGTTGTTTGCATCGCGCAACGCGCTCAGAGTTTCAAAGAGCGAGTTGGTTCGGTGGAAAAGAACAGAGTATGTTTTTTGGAGTGACTGGAGATCTGCACCGTGAATATGATCATAAAATTCAGTAATCAGTGGCTCGAGTTCATAGAATATGTCTTCGTGAGCACGAAGTATGTGGCGGTACGCTATGAGTCGCTTACTCGTCTTCGCAATTTCGACGACCATTTGTTTTTCGTTATCTTTAAAGATTTCACCCTCAATATCTGAGAGTGTTGATTCTACATAATCAAGTTTTGAAGCTGATGTGGAGTACAGCTCACTCATGAGTGCAAAAAAGAGATGTCCTCCCGTGAGCTTCTTACTTGTCTTATTGAGTGTCGTGAGCACTTCAAATTCTTTCTTGAAACGGTCAAGACCTTCCATTTCTTCATATTGGACGGTAATGAGTGCTTTTTTTGAAAACAAAAACTTTATTTCGTATGGGTGCTCTGCGTCAATGCGTTTGACCACAGGGAAGTCGATAGCGAGTTTGATGATTCCGTCGACTTCAATTGCATAATTACGCGGAACAGGGGTGAGCATGTCACCCATAAGTGATGGTGGCATGTCACATTCCTCCATTACCCCATGCAATTCCTCTGCAAGAGGATTCTTGAGGTTAATCCAAAAGAGCTTACCTGAACTAAAACGTTC
Organism: Candidatus Kaiserbacteria bacterium; assembly: GCA_031418275.1. Lineage (GTDB taxonomy): Bacteria > Patescibacteriota > Minisyncoccia > Phycocordibacterales > UBA918 > Damh-18. The sequence goes on along the minus strand of JANOXF010000075.1, from coordinate 2,061 downwards.
AATCATACGTGAGTATTTTACCATGCTCGAATGCTTTTCAAGTTGTCTTTTGTGCACGGAGTCCAAAGTGTGTAATAATGGTGGACACATGGAGAGTGAAAATATAGACAATGAAATTGTCGAGACAGAAGTTAATCCTCGTGCACACGGTCGTCGACCACTTCTCGGGATTGGGCTCGCAATGCTTCTTGCAGCGGCAACTTTTTTCTCAGGCCTTCACATAGGTTCTGGAGTGAAGCTTGAAGCAAATCTCGCTTCGTTTTTTCGTCCCGAGACGCAAGCTGATAATTCTGTTGATCTCAGTAATTTCTGGAAAGTCTGGAATCTTCTTGATGAGAAGTTTGTCGCTTCTACAACAACTGACCCCGTTACAAACGCTTCGCGTATCGAAGGTGCTATTTCTGGGCTTGTTGGTTCATATGGTGACCCCTACACTATTTATATGCCTCCAGAAGAGGCTGCGATGTTTGGCGAAGAGATTGCGGGTAACTTCAGTGGCGTCGGTATGGAAGTAGGTATGCGGAATAACATGGTAACGGTCATTGCACCGCTTCCAAATACTCCTTCAGAAAAGGCTGGTATTATCGCAGGGGATACACTTATTAAAATAGACGGTGAATCAACAGAAGGTATGAGCACTGACGAGGCTGTACGAAGGATTCGAGGAGTGCAGGGAACTACGGTTACGCTTACTATCTTTCGTGAAGGCAAAGAAGAGTTTCTTGAGATACCTATTGTGAGAGACACTATTACTATTCCTACGAGTAAGACCGAAATTAAAGGTGATACGTTTATTATAGCGCTCTATAGCTTTAATGCTCTTTCAGAATCAGAAATGCAAAATGCACTCCGTGCCTTTGTTAAGAGCGACACAAAGAACCTTATTATTGACCTTCGGGGTAATCCCGGGGGGTATCTTGAGAGTGCCGTTTCGATAGCGAGCTACTTCTTGCCACTTGGCAAAGTTGTGGTGCGGGAGAATTTTGGAGCAGGTATTGAGGAACAGCTCTATCGTAGTTCAGGTAAGGAACTTGGGGCGCATGCACCTAAGAAACTAGTTGTGCTCGTTGACGGTGGGTCTGCTTCAGCGTCTGAGATTCTTGCAGGTGCTCTCAAAGAGCATGGAGTGGCGACTCTTATCGGAGACACTACCTTCGGCAAGGGTTCCGTCCAGGAACTCGTCGATCTCGATGATGGTTCATCCCTCAAAGTAACCGTTGCGCGCTGGCTTACGCCAAATGGAAACTCCATCTCTTCGGTAGGTATTGAACCAAACATTAAAGTCGAACGAACACCTGAGGATCGTGAAGCACTCCGTGACCCACAACTTGATGCAGCACTCGAGTTCATGAAGAAGAATTAAAGAGCGTAGCGATCATAATTCTTCTTCCGTGGCCTAGAAATTAAAGAAGGAAGTGATTGTAATTTCTGGTCCGCCATCATTTCTTCAGCACAGAAGAAATGATGACCCGTTTCCTATTTCTAATGGAAACAGCCGACGTCGAACATTTATCTCTTGATATTGGAGAAAATACTGAGCTCACTCTATTCATTGATGCTTGGACAAAATCTGCTATGATAGCATTCGCTCAATTGATTTATTAGTATGTATACAAAGCTGTATGAAAGTCATTCTTCTTCGTGACGTTGCGCGCATTGGGAAGCGCTCGGAGGTAAAAGATGTTCCCGCTGGTCACGCACTCAACTTTCTTATTCCACGAAAGATGGCACTTCCTGCAACTGCTGAGAATCTTCGTCGAACTGAAAAAGAACAAGCGCACCATGCTGCGAAGAGCGCTCATCATAAGGCAGATTTTAAAGCATCGTTGCTCACTTTGAGTACAACTCCTGTTGAACTAACGGTAGAAGCAAATGCACAAGGACACCTTTTTAAGGGAGTTCATGCAGCCGACATCGCTGTCCGCTTTAAGGAGCTCAATATTCCTATCGAGGCGAGCGAGATTGAGCTTCCGCACCCTATCAAAGAAGTGGGAGACCACACGGTTTCACTTCGCGCAGGAAATCAAAGTGGGACGTTTACGTTGCGAATAATCGCACGTT
>JANOXF010000074.1:0-3635 GCA_031418275.1 Candidatus Kaiserbacteria bacterium | reverse complement strand
CCCAGCAGCTCCGAATACATGTAGGAGTATGCCCGAGGTATGTGCTCGGACGTACGGAAGTAAAAGTGTGAGAGCGTTAAGCGTGTGTGCGTAATCGACAATGACCAGAGGTCTACGTGAAATGATTTCAAACCGTCCAGGAATACGCTCAAGTCCCTCAACGGCATCGCATATCTTAGTGAGTTGCACACCACAGAGCGAAGCAATAGTGGCTGCGAAAAGTATATTTTGTGCTGCAAAGGGTCCACCGAGTTTTGAATGAACAGTAACCTGTTCGCTTCCTCGACTAAGGAGTAAGGCTGAGCCAAGAATACTTTCTTCGATAAGAGTCCCACTCAACATCTCTCCGTTAGTTCTACCGAACTTCACCGCATGAATTTTTACATTCTTAGGAAGTTCTGATTGAACGGTACTGTAAATCTCATCATCAATAACAATACCTAGGTTGGAGGGATGTAAAAGTGTGAGAGTAAGACTAATTTTGGTTGTTTTGTATTGTTCAAAACCATTATGAGCCTCAATATGCTCAGGCGTGATATTAGTTATTCCGACAAGAGAAAAGCCTATCAATCGATGACGATGTTGCAGAATGCCTTGTGAAGTAACCTCAATCACCGCATGGCTACAACCATTTCTGAGGGCTCTGTTAAGAAATTTATGTAATTGCATATGACCGGGGGTGGTCATCTTCATGTCATTTGGATATTCTGAATCTCCATCATGATAGGAGACCGAAGAAAAATGAGCTACTTTATGCCCTGCACTACGAAGCATCGCTGCCGACAAAATTACCGAGGAGCTTTTTCCATCGGTACCGGTAATGCCAATTACGGTTAGTTTTCTTCCAAGTATCCCAAAACGTAATGCCCCCACTATTGGGAATACCGCGTGTAATGCGTTTTTAATTCTCTGAAAAAAATAAATCACTTTAGATACACTTATTCACAAGTTTCTACAGAAAAAAGATGGGGACTCATCTTTGTAACACACTGTGGAAGATACCTCATATCCATTGGACCCGCAAACATATAGAGAGGGTGCGGAAAACTCGACAGAAACTCCTTTTCAAATGCAACATCCTGATGAGACCAGTAACGGGACCAGTCATTTATTGAATGCGGTTCTTTAAGATTTCCCGGAGCATATACTGGTATTAGACTCCATCCCTGTACCCAGGGGAGGAGTGACGGAGAAGTTATTATTACACTCTTTTGAGGGAGTTCTGTAAGCGCAGGCAGCGCTTCCTGTATTTCGGTATTTACGAGAGGTGTTTGTGCAGTTAGAAGATAAGAGATGGGCAGTGCATAGATTAGAAAAACTAAACAAATTACTGGCATTAGCAACTTTCGAGTACGTATAGATATAAAATCTATAATTGTTTCTATTCCCAATGCAGCAGGAATTATCAAGAATATATCGAGGAAAGGATATACTCGGTTATAAAACGGCAGATGGAATACCACAAAAATAAGTGGTGCTAGTAAGCCCGCAATGAGAAGAAATTTTTGTTTTTTAAGTGAAAATAGACGACTGATACCCAAGATTGAGAGTACGAGTAAAGGAGCCGACCACAACAGATATTCAGTTTGTGTTACAAAAATTCCAACAGGGGGTGTGGCTATTTTTTGGGCTACGTGCGGGTGAAGTAACAAATACACTGTAAAGATGGCTGTACCAGAAAATATATACGTAATGGAAATCGCTCTTTCTTTCATGATTTTCAATACAAATCCAAGGGTTATTATGCATATGAGTATAATCGAGGTTGTTTGATGGGTAAGGATAACGAATACACCAAATGTGGCTGCTCGCAGATACCATTTCTTTTCTAGGAATACGATTGTAAGCAGAAAAAATGGTAGTGCTACGATTTGTTTGAAAAAGAAATGATCATACACAAGAAACTGTATCCCCGAGAGAACGTAAAGTGATACAGCATATAAAGCTACTCGCTTTGAAACGTACTGCTGTGCAAGATACGAGACGCAAACAACGCTAATGAGAACGGAAATAATATAAGTCCCGTACAAAGCTACATCGGGTTGACCGACCATGCGTCGGGTAATATCAAGTGCGATGCGTGGGATGAAGACAGTATGATCAAGCCCTGGAACCGGTGTATTAGGAAATGAAGCAAATGGTTCTATAAGATATCGTCGATAAAATCCATAATCATGACCGAATGCGAACGGCCCAAATCGTAGAATGGGTATCAATTTGATTATGAAGGCAATGACGCCGAGAATGCTGAGTGAATAGATTATCTGACGCCGAGCCAACTCCATGCTTTTAACGTGGTGAGAAGGTAAGAGAGGTCAAAACTTGCTCGATCATTCTGTGGACGGAATCTTGTGAGATCACATTCTGGTCAGAAGGGGTCTTTCGGATAGTAACCGTAACGACTGCTCCATTCTTAATCGCTTGATACATATCATACGTCTGATCTTGCTGATACTGACACGTCCGGTCTGGCGTAATTGGCCCAGTATGCTTAACGGTATACCCACCAATAGTGAGCATCTCAACGAGGGAGGCAGAACGAGCTGCTTCCGGTTCTTGAACGACACTGAGGAAATCACTCATGGTGATGTCCTTGAGTACCTTCCCCCACTCTTCGGGCGCATACCCTACTGTTGCAGTGGTGACATGCAAAATAGGTTGGTACCCAAAGTTTATGGCAATGGTTGCAGGAGGTGCCCAAAAAGCAATGTCACTATAACTTTCCTCAAGGCCACATGCTGATTTGTGATACAGGGGACTAATCATGTATTGTCTCTCCATTTCATAATCTCGATCAGATATAACCTCACTTGCACCCATGACAAACGGAACGAGGAGTGATACATGTGCTGGGGGGTTGTATGATCCAAAAAGTCTAATTGAAAAACTACCGTCTATATTTTTTTCAACGGGAATAGAAAAATTCCCATCGCCATATTTGCTTACGGACTGAGCAAAATGCCGCTGAACATTATTTCCGGTGACGTCTACCCCAGAAACTTGTACGAGCCGAAAATCTGGGTATCCTGTTTGGGGAAACGAAAGAGCAACTACTGATGTAACTCTCGACATATCTTCAAGTGGCACCAATCTATTTAGCTGTATTTTATATTGTTGGTCAGCAGTATCTGATGACAAATGAAACAAATCGAAGTGAAGTAGAAATTCCGTAGTATCTATTGAAATAATACCAACACCGGAGAAGGAATCCTCATTGCCATATCCATATGCATTAGACGGGTTATACGTTGCCATCAACGGATACTGAATTGCTGTAGTTCCCTGTTGTAACAATATCAAGCATAATTTTCCAAACTCATCTGTATCAGAGCTGTCATAGCTGTAAGGAGGAACTGAACAATCAGAGCTTTCGATTTTGGCTGACGCTAATGCTTTTTGGAACAAAAGAGATTCTTCTTCGAATGAAGTCTCCCCAGGAAGGAGCTGTTGGGTAATAGTTGTTGTGGGAGTTAGGGGTAACGGTTCCATTGTCGTTGCAATTGGTGAAAGTGGTGTTACCTGGTAATAGAATTTGCTACCAATTACTATTGCGACAGTAAGGACTACGACTGCTCCTGCGACGGCAAATACTATCTTCATCCATGCTGGTAATTTACTTACAGGTTGACTTAAAT
>JANOXF010000073.1:0-11729 GCA_031418275.1 Candidatus Kaiserbacteria bacterium | reverse complement strand
GCCTCCCATGCCTCCCATATCCGGCATAGCTGGTTTTTCATCCTCAGGAGCGTCAGCGACCGCAACCTCAGACGTAAGGAGAATTCCTGCCGCTGAGACTGCGTGCTGTACCCCGGCACGCTCTACCTTTACCGGATCAATAATGCCTGCTTGTATCATGTCATCGACGATAACTGCACGGGCTGCATCATACCCTGCGTTACCACCCGCCTCACGTACTTTCTGCACCACAACAGCACCGTCATCTTTTCCCACATTGAAAGCAATCTGCTTCAGTGGTTCTTCGAGAGCCTTGAGCACAATACGATACCCAATGAGCTCATCACGATCGAGCTCCTTGTCGACACGTCCTTCCACAACCGCTGCTGCCTTTACGAGTGATGTTCCTCCTCCTGGGACGATACCCTCGTCAATCGCTGCCTTCGTTGCATTTACCGCATCTTCGATTTTGAGTTTGAGGTACTTCATCTCAGTTTCAGTCGCCGCACCAACGCGAATGACCGCGACACCGCCTGAAAGTTTCGCGATGCGCTCTTCAATCTTCTCCTTATCAAACTTTGATTCAGTTTGCGTAAGCTGGGTACGGAGTGCATCGACGCGGAGAGTAATTGTTGCTTTCTCGCCTTCTCCGCCGACAATTACCGTCTTATCCTTTGTTGCCACAACGCGCGCTGCCTTTCCGAGTTGGCCGAGTTCGGTATTCTCAAGCTTGAGTCCCACTTCTTCAGTAATGACGGTTCCACCTGTCGTAATTGCAATATCCTGGAGCATTTCCTTCTTTCTATCACCATAACCCGGAGTCTTCACTGCGAGTACCGAGAAACCGCCACGCAGTTTGTTCACCACAAACGTCGCGAGCGCTTCCCCGTCGACATCGTCGGCAATAATCACGAGCTCTTTCTTTCCGGTCTGTGCGATTTTTTCGAGGAGGGGAAGAATCTGCTGTGCTGAGCTTATCTTCACGTCGGTAATCAGCAGCTGCGCATTCTTGTATTCTGCTTCCATACGCTCAGGATTCGTAATCATGTACGGAGAAATGTAACCACGGTCAAACTCCATACCCTCGGTGAGCTCTGTTTCAATACCAAATGATTGTGACTCTTCGACAGTTACCACGCCATCCTTACCAACTTTCTCAATCGTTTCTGCAATTTTCGTACCAATTTCTTCACTCTCGGCTGAGATGGTTGCGACCTGCTTAATCTGCTCAGTCGTCGTTATTTGGATTGCCATTTCATGGAGCGCTTTCACGACATCGGCCGAAGCCTTCTCCATACCATGACGCACTGCCATGGCGTTCACTCCCATCGTCGTGTGCTTCAGCCCCTCAGAGAAAAGCGCTTGTGTGAGTATCGTTGCGGTGGTCGTCCCGTCTCCTGCAAGCTCATTTGTCTTGTTTGCGACCTCCTTCACAATTTCGGCACCCATGTTTTCGAACTTGTCCTTGAGGGTTATTTCCTTCGCAATCGAAACTCCGTCGTTTGTAATCATTGGTCCTCCATACCCCTTGTCGAGAATAACGTTTCGTCCGCGTGGCCCAAGCGTTACCTTTACCGCATTCGCAACAGCGTCGACTCCTTTCTTCAATTTCTTCTTTACCTCTTCTCCGTAGATAATTTCTTTTGCAGCCATAGTCTAAAATATGTAATGTTACGCCTCGAGTAATAAGTGTTAGTTCAGAATCGCTAAAATACTTTGTGATGAGACTATGTAGTACTCTTCTCCGCCAATTTTTACCTCATCAATTCCGTACTTTGAGAAAACAATACGGTCACCAACTTTTACGTCCATCGGAATCCGTTTCTCAGCGTCTTCATCCCACTTCCCTTCGCCAACGGCGATTACCATACCTTGCTCAGGTCTCTCCTTACTCACCGTATCGGGAATAATAATACCTGACGCCGACTTTGTACCCATCTCCTCATCAGAGAGACGTCGGACGACGACACGGTCAAGGACTGGCTTGATTTGTGTTGCTTCATTTAATGCTGTCATACCTTATATACTCTGATTACTTTAGGACCTACGCAGTTGCGGAAAGTTCGAGGCGAAACAAGGGTTTTGACTGAGACGTACTTCTTGTACGATGAATGCAAAACACGATGTTTCAACAAAGAAATTGCCCAACTGCGTAGGTCCTACCTATTAAGAATTGCATTATGCGCAGGTCATTATACGAGCGTATCCACCCACTGTCAAAAGAACCACTTTTTGTGTAACGTCCCGGGTAAGGGAAAGGTTTTTAACAAAATTCTGCACGTTGCTTTTGCGTCTGACTTACTTTACAGTTCAATACGGAATCAGTTTTCGATAGGGATATGCACCCCTACAGCGTGCAAAACTCAACTCTCGAGGTATACACCATGAAAGTAGATTGGCTTGAAATATTCAAGGCAAAGAGAGCCCTCTGGATTTCGGACAAAGATCCGAGACGTCCACATGCGCTTCTCAGTTTCAAGATGCACTCAAGCGGATTCTTCAATGGTCGCGGAATCATCGCTGACGAACCACTCTTGCAGAGGGTCGCCACTGCCCTCGTTGACCAATTCATCCTGAAAGGGGGTGACATCGAATGTGTCGATCGGGTGGTCGGTCCACAGACCGGCGGGAGAAAGCTTGCCGAATTCATCGCTGATGCAATCAGTGGTCGACGTGACAAGATGTGCTACTGGGCATCGCCAGCAAACACACACATCGGTGACGTACGAGCAATGGTCTTCGAAGACACCGACAACACGGTCACGTCTGGTGAGAACATCCTTCTTTGTGACGACGCCATCAATACTGGGGGCAGCATCGAACTCGCTGCACAGGTATGCGAAGAAGGAGGTGGAGTCGTACTCCCCCAACTCCTCTGCATGGTGAATCGTTCTGGGCGACAGGGGGTATTCGGGAGACTCATCGTTCCGCTCGTTGACTACCCAATGCCTGCTTGGCGGGCGTCTGGCTGTGAACTCTGCAAGGACGGTTCTGAAGCAATCCAACCGAAGAATCCGATGAATTGGGCGCGCCTCAACGCCCACCTCTGACACAACAGTACCTGTTCTTCTTGACAGCCCCGCCACCTCACACGTGCGGGGCTGTTTTTTATTTCCAAGAAACAATCGTAGGACCAACGTAGTTACGGAAAGTTCGAGGCGGAACAAGGTTTGCGATTGAGGCGTACACGACGTACGACAAATGAGAAAACCGCAGTTCCAACAAAGAAATTTTCCAACTACGTGGGTTCTATTCACATTTTCCGCATGGTATGGTATCATCCCAAAGTCATGGAAATCGTCCGTACCATACTTCCGTACGTCCAAATTATCCTCTCCATAGTGCTCACTGCGGCAATACTCTTGCAACAGCGTGGTTCTAGTATGGGTGGTGCTTTTGGAGGAGATAACTTTAGCGCAGCATACCACACACGTCGTGGCGCTGAGCTTTTCTTGTATCGTTTATCGATTGTTGTCTCAATCCTGTTTGTTGCATCCGCATTCGTGAGCATCATGCTCTAAATACTGCGCTTTTGCGTCATTTCACACTGTGTGTCAAATGTAGGAAGCCTGACATGGTCTTTTCGTTTTGTATGTCATGCATACAAAAGAAGCGAGTCCCGCTCGTAAAACTCTCACGCGTACGTCTAATACACTTATGAAATTATTTTCTTCTCCTGAAGAGAACTCACGCTCGGTTATCAATCGTATATTTGCGTATATTGAGAGACTGTCCGAAAGCGATTCACTCATTCTTAAAGTGCTTATTTTTGCGCTCTTTGTGAGCGTCATAGTGCTCATTGTCAATCTGAGCACAGGATGGCGCACCGAGATAGCCGCGGATGGAGGTACGATAACTGAAGGTGTTGTCGGTATTCCCCGATTTATAAATCCAGTCCTTGCAGTGACACGAGCCGACAAAGACCTTTCCGCACTCATCTATGACGGCCTCATGGTACTCGGTGAAAATGGGATACTCGTCCCCAACATTGCGGAGTCAGTTACTGTCTCCGAAGATGGTCTTACCTACAACGTAATCATCCGGAGAGATGCGACATTCCATGATGGAACGCCGGTTACGGCGCTCGATGTAGTCTTTACTATCTCCCGAATTACCGAACCATCACTCACGAGTCCACTCCGCGCTAATTTTGATGGCGTGACCGTTGAACAAGTAGGCGACTATGAACTTAACTTTGTCTTGACTGAACCCTATGCGCCGTTTATTGAAAATCTCACCTTTGGTATCCTTCCCGAACATGTCTGGAAAGATGTGATGAATGACGAGTTCCCCTACAGTCAACGTAACAGTGACCCTATAGGGTCTGGTCCGTACAGCATTGAAAAAATTGTGCGCAATGCCTCAGGCATTCCAGAATCATACATACTTAAACCACACAAGGCCTACCATCGAGGAGCACCCAAGATTGGACGGTTCATATTTAATTTCTATGCAAATGAAGATAAGCTCACCACCGCATTTAAAGAAGGCCTGATAGATAGCGTTGCAGGAATCGATCCCTCACATCTCTTCGAGCTTGGTGTGCAATCTGATAAACATGCGGTGCTTCGCATACCACTTCCCCGAACCTTTGCGGTGTTTATCAACCAAACAAAGTCGCCCGCACTTCGTGACAAAGGTGCTCGCACTGCACTCAGCGTTGCCATTAACCGCACCGAACTCATTAACACAGTGCTCGGCGGATATGGTATTCCGCTCAATTCTCCCATTCCACAAGGGTTTGGTATTACCCCTGACGCATCGACGACTGATGCATCGGTGGATACTGTCGAACAGGCTCGTGCTATACTGAACGACACAGGATGGAAGCTCAATACCGAAAGTGGTGTATGGGAGAAAGATATCGATAAGACACGGACTCCGCTCTCGGTCAGTATAGCGACGGTAAATAATCCCCTCTTTGAGGCGACCGCTGAATTCCTCCGCGCATCGTGGGAAAAATTAGGAGTCACAGTGAGCATTAAGCAATTTGAGCAATCTGACCTTACCCAGGCAATCATCAGACCCCGTGATTATGAGACCTTACTTTTTGGTACGCAGGTTGGTCGTTCACTTGATTTCTATTCTTTTTGGCACTCATCGCAACGTAATGACCCTGGACTCAACGTTGCACTGTACGCAAATATCACGACTGACGCGGCACTTACTGAGGCACGAACAACACAAAACGTAGAGACCAGAGATGCCGCACTGAAGAAATTCGAACAAACGATACACATTGAGCAGCCAGCAATCTTCATTTACCAACCTGAACTCCTCTATGTCTTTCCCACCCGTGTTATCGGTGCAACATTCAAAGGGGTGAGCGAATCACAAGAACGATTTGCAGGAGTTCACAACTGGTACGTCGAAACGGAGTCCATTTGGTCATTTCTCAAAGACAAAACTCAGTAAATCACATTTAATAAACGAAACAACAATTACAGAAATTCATTCAATATATGGAAAATCAAAATAACAATGCAGAACCAACTGGACGACGACCGATGCCATTCCGTGGCCGACGTCGACCAGATATGCGTACCACACGCACCACAACAGGTGTCGGAGGTACCCCAGTCACACACACACAAAACACAGCGAGATCACAGACTCCAAGATCTGTAAGTACCTACACACCACGAACACACAGTGGCTCGACAGTGCGGACAGAAGGGGGAAGTGAAAAACGAGGACCACGTCGTAACAGTGCCCGCAAACCGCGTACAACTACGGCTCCTCCTCTCCAACACCGCACGGTAATCCGCGACCCAAAGATTCCTGTTGTACCACAAGTCTTAGACGACGATACTATTCGTATCATCCCCCTTGGTGGTGCTGAAGAGGTGGGAAAGAATATGCTCATCATGGAGACAAAAGACGACATCCTCATTTTTGATGCAGGATTTCAGTTCGTTTCCGGCGAGAGTGACGCCCCTGGCGTAAACTATATTCTCCCGAACACACAGTACCTTGAGGAACACAAAGACAAAATTCGAGGACTCGTCATTACCCATGGTCACCTCGACCACATTGGTGGGATTCCGTTCCTCATAGAGCGTATCGGTAACCCCCCTATCTACACACGATACCTCACCTCACTCATGATTCTGAAGCGTCAGGAAGAATTCCCTCACCTTCCCAAAGTGATGATGAACGTTATCGAAGTTGATCAGCGTGTGAAGATTGGTAACACGTTTATCACGACATTCCCGGTCACGCACTCCATCCCTGATTCAATGGGTATCTCAGTCGAAACGAAGCATGGCAACATCGTCCTTTCAGGCGACCTTAAGCTTGATCATGACGGTACCGAGCCTTCGGCAAAAGAAAAAGAAGTATGGGGAAAAGTTGGCGAAAGCAAAAACATCCTCTTCATTGGTGATTCAACAAACGCTGAGCGCAGTGGATTCTCAATTCCTGAGACGCGAGTGCATACCAACATCGAGGAAATCATCCGTGACGTACGTGGCCGACTCATTATTGGTACGTTCGCATCACAATTTGACCGTATGATTCGTATTATTAAGGTCTGTGAGCAACTTGGTAAGAAAATCATACTCGAAGGACGCAGTATTAAGACCAACCTTGATATCGCGGAACTTGCAGGACTTATGAAAGTTGAGCCAAATACCATCATCCCGGTGCACGACATCGACAACTACCCTTCTGATCGTATTGTGCTCTTGTGTACTGGTGCCCAAGGTGAGGAATTTGCAGCACTCATGCGTATCGCAACCGACAAGCATAAGTTCCTCAAGCTCAATGAACGCGACACCATTATGCTCTCGTCTTCCGTCATTCCTGGAAACGAACTCTCAGTACAAAAACTTAAAGACAATCTCTACCGTCATGGTGCCCGCATCATCCACTACCGCGCTTCAGACGTGCACTCAACGGGACACGGAAACTCAGGTGAGCTTGTATGGATTCGTGCTCAGGTAAAACCAACCTTTATGATGCCGTACTATGGGTACCACTCGATGATTCGCTCACACGGGTATGCAAACATCGAAGCTGGTTTTCCAAAGGAAAACGTCATATTCCCTGACAATGGACTCGTCGTCGATATTAAGAATGGTACCGAACTCACGGTCCAGAAGATAAAAGCCCCTTCAGAAATTATCTTTGTGGATGGCTTCACGGTTGGGGCAAAACAAGAAGTGGTCATCCGCGACCGACGCTCACTCGCTGAAGACGGTATGTTTGTCATCATTGCGACGGTAAATCCAAAGAACGGAAAACTCAGAAAATCACCTGATATCATTTCACGTGGATTCGTGTACCTTAGAGAAAATCAGCAACTCCTCTCAGAAGCGCGTATTCTCATTAAAAAGACTGTTGAGAAACACACTGAAGGAACAAACCCGATCGACCTCGACTATGTAAAAGACGAGCTCACGCAGGTTGTATCAGGATTCTTACTTCAACGTACCAATAAGACGCCGATGGTGATTCCCGTTTTAATCGGAATTTAGTCATGAACGTCTAGTCTTGAAACCCCCCGAGACGCTTCGCGCCTCGGGGGGTTTCTGTACATAAATTCTTATTTATTCTCATACACTCTAGTACACTAGAGCAATGCCGGCACCAGTCTTTTCTGAATATCGCGCGAGTACGCACCACAAACGTAATTTCGGCGCACTCTATGGAGCACTTGTACTCCTTTCACTCCATTGGGCTGTTGTTCTCTATATCAACTCCTCATTCCTCGAACAGTTCCTCAGCGGAAAAATCATCGGTCTCCTTTACACAGTTGGATCTCTCATAACGGTTCTATGTTTCCTCGCGACATCACGCATTCTTCGACGCACTGGCAACTATGGTTTCACCGTCGCACTTACTATTCTAGAGTTCATTGCGCTCATTGGCATGAGCGTGACCGAGACCCCGTTTCTTGCTGCTCTGTTTTTCGTGCTACATAGCGCTGCAGCACCGCTCATTCTCTTTTCACTCGACATCTTCATGGAGGAACTCATAGGAAACACCGAGGGATCAACCGGCGGTAAACGAGGACTCTTCCTTACCATTATGAGCCTCACCGGTGCACTCGCTGCACTTTTCTCTGGTTTTCTTGTGGGAGATAGTATTCCAAACTTCAGTGCCGCGTACATTGCAAGTGCACTCCTCCTCATTCCATTCCTCTTCATTATCATGCGCTATTTCAAATCGTTTGAAGATCCCGAGTATTCGCATCTCAATGTCCTTAGCGGTATCAGCTGCTTCTTTGGACTTAAAGATGTGCGCAATGTCTTCTTTGCGCACTTCCTCCTCCAAATATTCTTTACCTGGATGGTTATTTACACACCTCTCTATCTCTCAAAGGTGCTCGGATTCAATTGGGAGCAAATTGGACAAATTATGTTTGGAGGTCTTATGGCGTATGTCTTCCTTGAGTACGCCATCGGCTACATCGCTGATAAATGGATTGGGGAAAAAGAGATGATGGCGCTCGGTTTTGTCATCATGGCTGTTTCGACCTCGTGGTTCACCTTCCTCACCGAACCCCTCGTCATCGTATGGATACTCGCGATGTTTATGACGCGTGTTGGTGCAAGTTTTGTTGAAACGACCACCGAGTCGTACTTCTTCAAACACACTGACGGGCACGACAGTGTCCTCATAAGCTTTTTCCGCCTCACCCGCCCACTCTCAATCGTCATTGGGTCACTCCTCGGGAGTCTCACCCTTTATTTTCTCCCCATGCAGCTCATCTTTATTGTCCTTGGTTTTCTTATGATTCCAGGACTGTTCTTCACCATGGCGCTCAAGGATACAAAGTAATTACCTCGGTAGTACATACTTGACCAACCTTTTTTCAATCAACGATTCTTTTAGGAGTTTCTCAAGCTGTGCGTCTACGCGGATATCCTCAAAGGGGAGCTTCTTGAGAAGTTGTGCTCGCGTCTCCCCCGTTCTGCTCAAAAGTCTTAGAATTGCACCCCGAATCTCTCTATCTGAACCTTTAAATACTGATTGCTTCGTATAGTGTTTACTCCTACTATTTGGATTGCCAAATTCTTTTTTTATATACACGCCGTAGTCCATGAGTGCGTAGTACCACTCTCGTGGATTTTTTCTGTCGAGCGTACGCTCTACAATCTCAAAGATCTCTTTATCTGTAACATCGGTCGCATTATTATAAAAGTAGTGGATGAAGATACTGCGGATATTGGTCTCAATGATTGGCACCGGAGTATTGAATGCAAACGCCATGATAGCTCCTGCAGTGTATGGGCCCACACCGCGAAGCTTTATAAGCTCAGTGTAAGTCCTTGGAAACCTTCCTCGGTGGCCACTTACGATTTGCTTCGCACATTCGTGGAGCATTTTTGCACGACGATTGTAGCCGAGTCCCTGCCATGTCTTGAGGACTTCCCCGAGCGACGCTTCACTGAGTTTCTTTGGTGTCGGAAATTGTTTCAAAAATGCTTGGTACTTTGGAATGACCCGCTCAACCTGCGTCTGCTGAAGCATTATTTCTGAGACAAGGATGCGATAAGGATTGGTTGTCTTGCGCCACGGAAGGCTCTGCCTTCCGTGGCGCCTATAATAGTTCCACACCTCCTTTACAAACTTTTGCTCTCGCTTTGTCATTCCTAGACCATATATACTACATCTTTTCTTTCAACCACTATTGGCCATTTCTTCTGTCGCGCTATTTCGTAGAGTTTCATATTCGGGTTAAAACAAATCGGTGTTTCTACTTTCAGGAGAAGTGGGACATCACCATCGGTATCTCCTACACCAATTGAATCCTCAAGTGTAAATCCTCCATGCTCCATGAGACGATCAATAATTCGTGCTTTATCTTTAATCAAATGCTCGTCCACGACTTTTCCCGTAAAGCTATCGAGCGGACCAAGTTCATACATACGTCCGTATACCTTATCAAAACCATATGAAGCACAAAATTCATCAAGAATTGTTTTGGGAGATTGAGAAATCGCAACGATGTAGTACCCTTTCCCTTTCAAATCCTGAATGAGATCCCGGGTGTACCGATATACACGTTTACTCTGTTCACCGACCACTTCCCGTCCCACATCTGCAAAATCACCATAATGAACACCTTTGAGGGTCTCCATGAAAACCTGCACGACAGCATCAATGTACGCTTCATAGGTTCCCTCTCGATTCTTCCACAGAGCGTACGGTATGGCATATTTTGCACGTACATTTTTAGGAAAGATTCCCTTCACTATGAGTGCTTCAACAAGCTCGATGAGGAGGCTTGACCTGAAAACCGTACCGTCAATATCAAAGAAAGCAACTTTTTGCATGTACCACCATTGTATCAAAAATAGAAATGACTCGCTTAAGGTGAGCCCAACTACGCCACCTGTATGAAGACAGGGTTAAGTGCTGTCCACTCTTCTTTTGTAAGTGTCCGTTCGTTGTACATACCACGATCGGGGTAGTTTGCTTCAGAAAGCACGATAGACTCATCAGGAAATACCGCTTCCACATAGGCAAGGTGTCCTATCTCGTTTGGCTGCGTATATTCCATAATTGAGCCAACTTTCGGCACAACACCTACGCTCGCGCTCGGAACACTCTTAAGGATTACATGCCATCTTCCGGGTGTACGTGGGTATACCTGTGGCCACGGAATACGGAGTCCTTTCCGCATAAGTTTATAGTAGACATACTCGCCTGCTTGAAGTGCGAAATCTGCTTCGTCCCCATGAAACAAATCACCAATGAACGCACGGAGTCTATACGTGTTAGGGTTATCAGCGTCATTTTCTTGGCCAATAACGAATTCTGGATAGATAAATGCTGCTCGGTCAAGAAGATCATCTTTCAATGTCCATCCTTCAGTACCGTCTACCGAGACACATGCAAACCGCCCTTTTTCCTCAAGTACCATTACCATAGTTCCATAGGGGAGCTCAGATATCACCGTATCAAACTCCTTTGTAGGATTCATGAAAAGTGGTGCACGAGCGCTCCCGACATACATAATAGAACGAGCAATGGTTTCCGAGTTCGCTCGATCGTGCATAATTGCATCAATACCCCGAAACGTATCAGGTGCAGTTTCTTCTTCGGAAGTTTCTATTACCTCACTGTTCTTCTCAAGGAATTCAGGTACCGACTGTCTCTGCCCGAGAAGCAACACTTCGTGAGTACGCACATCATCAGAAAAGAACCGAATAATACTGCCAACGGTGAATGCATAGATATCGTCAATAACGGCGTAGAGTATCGGCATGACTACATACTATCATTTGGGAAACTATGTATCTATTGACGGACACTCCCGGAAATTGAGAGATGCGACTAATGCGCTTTCGGCCAGATATCCTCTGCTCTGGGGTATACCATAGTGAGCGGATGGGGGCTACAATTATGTTTTCGCGCTGGACACACAGCTCTTCCGTACTCGACAAGTCGGTGATTAAAGGACCACCATTCTGAAGCGGGCATAATGCTCATGAGATCACGCTCAATACGAAGGGGATCGGTATAGTCACTCAGGTCAAAGCGAATAGCGAAACGACGAACGTGCGTATCAACGGCAATACCCTCTTGCTTCCCATATGCATTTGAGAGCACGACGTTTGCGGTCTTCCGAGCAACTCCGGGAAGCGTCATGAGTGTCTCCATGGTATCAGGCACCTTTCCGTTGTACACAGTAAGTATCATCTGCGCAGCTCCTCGAATATGTTTTGCTTTATTCCGATAAAAACCAGTGCTGAACACCGCATGTTCCATCTCTTTCTGCGATGCATCTGCATATGCCT
>JANOXF010000072.1:0-4089 GCA_031418275.1 Candidatus Kaiserbacteria bacterium | reverse complement strand
CTGCTCGTATGTGTAAGATGCCATCACCCTCGTCCGACCATCATAGATGGTTTAGGAACGGGTGAAGATATAGTCTGTGCTCCTAGAAATAGGGGAATAAACGACGAGAGGACCGGGATGAACTAACCTCTGGTCTATCAGCTGTCACGCCAGTGGCACCGCTGAGTAGCTATGTTGGGAACGGATAACTGCTGAAAGCATCTAAGCAGGAAGCCAACTCTAAGATGAGGAATCATTAAGTCCCCTGAGAGATGATCAGGTTGATAGGCACTAGATGGAAGTACAGTAATGTATTGAGTCAAGGTGTACTAATTGGACGTGTTCCTGTAGGGAATGCTGTACATGGCAAAACGACTGTACAAGTAAAGATGAGTTTTGTTTTTAGAACACGAATCGAGCATATGCGACACCGGGTACACGAAGTGTACCCGGTGCAAGAAAAATATTGAATACGGTAACGTGGTTTTCGGGGTGTAGCTCAGTTAGGGGTTATTGCAACTTACTTAGGTAGAGCGTTACGTGGTGCTGTGGATCTATGGTTCGCGAGTCGAAAGACAACGAGCACAGTCCAAAACCCTAATTCACTCGCCTGCAGCCGCGGTAATGAGTGAGACTGCCGACGACAAGTCGGAGGAAGGATGGGAGCAGCAATGCAAGTAAAGGACGGTGGTTCAAATCCATCCACCCCGACCACTACCGATTTCTCTTGAAGAACTTCTTCAAGAGAAATCGGTACTACGTTACCGTATTCAATATCCAGAATCCTACGCACTTGGATGCAGTTCAAGGCGCAAGCGAGGCTTACGACCAAAGTGTAGATAACTACTCTGCGGGAGTAAACGAGCGAAGCAACGATGAAATGCGCCAAGTGCGTAGGATTTCTGTCAAAGTATATAGCTTGAGTGCTGTATGTTGGTGGTTCAGCGAGAAGGGTACACCCGTTCCCATTCCGAACACGGAAGTTAAGCTTCTTTGCACTGATGGTACTTCTTTTGAGGGAGAGTAGGTCATCGCCAACATAAAGCACTGAAGCAGAAGCACAGTTTTCAAAACCTAGACTAAAAGAAACCCCCGCGACAGCTCTGCTGTCGCGGGGGTTTCTTGGTACAATACAGTCACTATGCGTGAGTGGGCACATCGACGAAGAGTGATATATGGAAGTGGTTTTTTTCTTTTCTTTGGTTCAATTTTTGGTGCACTTTTCCTCCTCTATGTATATCAACCGTCTACGTGTTTCGATGAGTCTAGAAATGGTAGAGAGGCAGGCGTTGATTGCGGAGGGAAGTGTGTCCGCATTTGTAGTATTGATACGCTCCCACCCAAAGAGCGTTGGATTCAGACATTCCGCTCAAGTAAAGGACTCTACAACGTTGTTGCGTATGTAGATAATAAGAACCAGGACGCCGGCGTTGAAGCGCTCTCATACACCATGAGCCTCTACGATAAGGACGGGCTCATTACGGAACGAGATGGAGTAACCACGTTTGCGCCTAAGAGCCTCGTGCCGTTTTTTGAAGGCCGAATTGAGACAGGGAATCGGATACCGACTCGAGTATCGATAGCCTTTGATCCTAATCCCATCTGGGTACCAGCAACAATTGCGGACGCTCGCTACAAAACCGAGCACCGTACACTCACGGGTGCGGCCAAAGAGCCAGTCCTCAGTGCAACGTTGAGGAACGAATCACTTGAAGAGCTCCGCAATGTTGAGGTTGTGGCAACCATTTTTGACATGAACGGCAACCCACTCACTGCATCAAGAACGCGCGTACCGACCTTCCATGCACGCAGCACGGAAGATGTTACCTTCACGTGGCAGGATCCTATTGCAACGACGATCCGGAGCTGCGAAGTACCCACTGAGGTTATTCTGGGCATTGATTTGTCGGGAAGTATGAACGACGATTGGGCTAATCCTCCTGAACCGGTCAGTTCAGTGCTCACTGCTGCACGGTCATTTGTCGAGCGGCTCAATCCTGACGACCTTGTGGGTGTCGTGACGTATGCGACTGAAGCCAAGATACACGCACTCCTCACGAATGCCCACGACACGGTCGCAAAGGGTGTTGCGGTACTCACCATTTCAAAACCTGATGAGACGGGTAGTACCAACACGGGTGATGCCATACGTGTTGCACTCGATGAGTTTACCTCCAGTCGAAACAATGGGGATGCTCGAAAAATATTTGTACTCTTGACCGACGGTCTCGCGACATCGCCAGACCCCGACCCTGAGGAATATGCGCGCCAGGCTTCGCGAGCTATTAAAGCTGCAAACGTTGAAGTGTTTACCATTGGCATAGGGACAAAGGTCAACGAGTCATTCCTTAAAGAAATTGCGACTGATGAGAAGCACTACTTCCTCGCACCACAGCGGAGCACCATTGGACGTATCTATGAGGACATCACGACTGCAATCTGCGAAGATGGTCCGGCGGTTATCGATATTCTCCCGAAGCCCTCAGCAGCTTTCACCCCTCTCCGATAAAACGCTCAAATTTGGCGTACTTCTTCGTTGTACTTCATAAAATAATATTCATCGTAATCAATTATACGCCTCATATTATTTTACTTGTACGCCTCGAATTACATTCAAATTTGAGCGTTTTTAAGTAAGGGCCGCTTGTGATTTTATCTAACTGTGGAATACTATTTGAATGTCATTAGAAAAATTTTCTGCGGTACCCCCCCCCGCCAAAACCTGTTCAAGAAACATTAGGTAACAATGAAACACAGGAATCGTTAGAAGCAAATCTCGAACGCCTCAGAGGGAATCTTCTTACGCTCGACCGTGTTGATACTGAGAAACTCCATTTACCCGAAGGAAAAGAAGCGACCGACACATTGTTCCAATCAATGTCGAATCGACTTTCTGGATTTGGCTCAAAAATAAAAGAAAAAATTGCTACGGGCGTTGCCTCGCTCGATGATGGGGATAGGGTCGCGAAAGTATTGGGTTCAGTAGCAGCCATCGGAATACTTGGTCCACTGACGTTACAAATTATGCGTTCAAAGTGGCCAGAGGCCGGAGTGGCACTTGATGCAATGCCCGATATTATGCAACACCTTGCGCATCTCGATATTGCAAGCAGGCTTAGCGATGTGCTCGGGGGAAGTGGGCAAATGTTTGTGTGGGATACGGGAAATGTAGAAGGCATGAACGTGCTCGCTGATATTTCCTCTGGAAGACTAGATTTCAGGTCCTTAGATGGTCAACAACTCGAAGCATTACAACATACACTACCATCCGATAGTCTGAGCCTGATTGAGAAATTCTCGGAGCAAGAAATAGCTGGAGTGACAGCGCAAAGTATTGCGGAAAACCAAAATGGTCTAGCTACAGCAATGAAAACTCTTGGCAATACAGCATTTCTTGGAGGGCCGCTTGTAGCAATAGGGGCGATGGCACACAAGGTTGGCGGACTTGCTCGAAGAAGTTTAAATAAATAGTGTATGGATATAGAAACAATACAAAAATTGAAGGAAAAAATAGCATCACTCGAAAGTGAATTTTCTGAAAAAGATAAGCAATTTGCTACAGAAGAACTCAATAGTCTCATTGGAGAATTGAATCAAGATATTGAAGCGTATTTAGTGAAGATGGATACGCTCTCGGCGAACTAGTTTATATAAATTAAAAAATCCGTCTCCGCCTCCGCCTACAGACAACGGTGGTTTCTATTATCGTTGTCGTTTGGTACAAGACCTATTTTGGACAAGCGCTCGCATCTCCCCCATAATGGAGCGATGCGCGTTATTCGAACACTCTTCGCGAGTATTGATATATGGCTTATCTCGGCCGTTTTTTTGCTTACCCTCCTCGGGCTCGTGACGATGTACACCTTCGATGGCGACAATGTGTACTTCGAACGACAGGTGGTATGGATTGCGATCGCGAGCGTTGCGCTCCTCGTCTCCATCATCCCCGATTATCGATTTCTCCGTACGGGGAACACAACGTTTCTTGTATATGCAGCGACACTCTTTCTCCTCGTGCTCGTGCTCTTTGTCGGTGAGACCGTAAAGGGGGCTCAGAGCCGTTTCGATTTTGGATTTTTCTCACTCCAACCATCTGACCCTGCGAAGCTC
>JANOXF010000071.1:0-6535 GCA_031418275.1 Candidatus Kaiserbacteria bacterium | reverse complement strand
TGTTCATCAGCAACAACGTACATTAACTCATATTGTTTGAAGAGTGACCGCCACGGAGAAAATGATTGGCCTTTCTTTTTGCGAATCTCAACGGAGATAGCGACGTACTGACCTCCTTCAAAACCAAAGGAGAGAAACGTGTGGGCTGCACCACTAAAGTCGCCAAACGGCTCGACAATATAATCGACACTTTTAATCGTACTCACATCGTAGGTCTTCGTGTAGTAACGAGGAGTATATTCACTTACGCTTGTGTATCGAAAATCTCGAACATTCTCTATGGTTACAAGATTGTCGGAAATTGTTGCTGAGGGTAACACCTGTTGATCAAGAGTCCAATCAGCAGTATTTGTTGGTCTATATGAAAGGTACGCAATGACCAATACAACGAGTAAGACAAAGGGAGAAAGCGTAGTTCTTGAAAATTTCTTCATGTAAAAAATGTCATACCTACCGCAACGAAGCGCCGCGCTCGAAACTATCACGAATCCACCCAATTTGCCCAATCCATGGACTGAGTAGCCCAAACAAAATAGTCGCCACTATCGCAGAACCAATGAAAAAGCCAACACCGTGGATAATGCCAGACGTGAAAATGTACTTAATGGAGTTCTGACGCCCAATTTTGCTGTTGAGCATCTCAAGCTGTTCTGTAATCTTGTCGCGCTGTGCTTCTATATCCATAGTTCCAAAGTGATTTCTAATATAAACACATTGTATCACTTCACCAATCACCCATCGTCGAGAAGTGCAGTGGCACAGAGCAATTTGACACGCCTCCCAAAATACTATTTAATATATATTGGTTTGATCTTCAACCCTTTATGAGGAGACTCACGTGGCGATGCAACATTTTGGCAATGACTGTCATCTGATAAAGCTCATCGTGAAGGGCTTTGAACAACTGATGCATGAACTTGAAGAGTGGTATCCAAAGAGCGAGATGAGCGATGCCGTTGCCCTCGTTGTCCACCAGAAGATAGCGGAGCAGAAAGGCCTGTATGCAAGTCTCGCTCCTAAACTTGTTCAACAACAGATTACTGACTCGATCAGTGATGAGCAATGTCGGAGAGATCACCACTACATCGAACGAATGCAACAGATACTCCGTCTGCGCTCAGCGTTTGAGGGTGCAGAGTACCTGCACCAAATCCCCGACGAAACACGGATTTTGGCAGAGCGTATCTTTACTGGAGTGTTCGTACGGCAAATTTCAAAGGCATTTCCAGAGAAATATCGTCCGTATCCCTTTGTGACACAGACCCCCCAGGAACATATGCTGTCAATTTACGAATACGCAGGTGCACTTATCGCACTGAGCTGCAAGCGGAGTGCAGTCAGTGCACACTACCCCTTCGACTTCTGAGTCGGGGTCAAAGAAGGCCGGCGCGCAAGCGACGGCCTTTCCTTTGTTCCCTTTGTTCTGTGGGTCACTCCCATGGGTTTCCTCCGTTTTGTGTGTTTTCGGCTCGTGATTTCTTGCGCGGTGGATCAGCCCACGGAAACCAGAAACTGAAGTAGATTTTCATCATGACGCCTGCCATGAAAAACGGGTTGTTCACGATTGCTCCTTCGACGCGAAATGCATCTACTATAATTGTACTCCTGTGTTGATGATCAATGTTCTTCGTGGTGCATAAGTATAAAAAAGAGCTGCCCGTGAGCAGCCCTGATTGTATTATGCGGTTGGCCCTGATTCAGACTGCCGCTGCTGTGTACTTGTTACTCCGCACGACCGTGCGCGCCGAGCGGTGGGTCTTGTCCTGCGTGTGCGCATGGCGGTCGAGCTTTTCAGCGAGCATGCCGACTGCCTTGTTGACGCTCGTGTAGAAATCGCCAATCTCACGGCGCAGAAATTCCCGAATCACGATCACCTTGCCCGGAAGGTTAATCGAGATGTGGATGCTTTGCGCCCAGCCGTTCTTGCGTTTGCCGGCAAAGCGAACAACGACCCGCGTTGAATCTTCGAGACGAGACTTGAGCCGATTGAGGCGGCTCATCACATACTCGAGAAGCCCCGGGGTAACCACGAGATGATGTCCAGTGACGCTCAAATTCATTGTGGTGCTCCAAACAACCTGAACGAGAAGGTATTCCTCGAAAAACAGGTAGGACGATGGTACAACACACAGAGGCGTTTGTCTAGGTTAGATATACCCGATGTCACCACACAAAAGTTCATGAGGGAGTAGATTTATCAACTTAACCATGGGGCACATTGCTTTAAAGAGTGTAAAATTCCTTATACGTAGTATTTTGAACTCGACACTAATGACCACTGTAGTTTAAGAACATATGACTGATCCTAAAGAATTAATCCTTACGATAAACAGCGGTTCGTCGAGTATAAAATTTGCGCTGTACCAGTCCGACACGCTCAGTAAAATCTTTGAGGGTAAAATTGACCACATCGGTATGGATGATACCTATGTATTCACGAAGGACTTGGCTACGAATACTGAGACTAGAACAGAAATCTCCGGTCTCAATCCAGTAACTGAAGTTATGTCGCTACTCGATTCAATCATTCCCTCACAGTCACTGAGGGGGATAGGGCATCGCGTCGTGCATGGTGAAACGATATACCATGAATCGACCCGTATCGATGCAACCGTGATAGAGGTATTACATACACTTATTGCGCTTGCACCGCGCCATCTCCCTGCTGAAATAGATCTCATAGAGGCATGTGCTATTCATTTTCCGAGTGTCCCTCAGTATGCCTGTTTTGATACTGGTTTCTATAAAAATCTTCCTCGTGTTTCGCAACTTCTTCCTCTCCCTCGCGAATACGAATCAAAAGGTGTTCGTCGATACGGATTTCATGGTCTCTCCCTTGAATATCTTATGGCCTATCTCGTAGAGGAAATGCATGAGTCAATAGAAACAAAAAAAATCATTCTCGCTCACCTTGGTAGCGGCGCCAGCCTTACTGCAGTCAAAAATGGCTTTCCTGTTGATACGAGTATGGGATTTACGCCCGCTTCAGGCATACCCATGGGAACACGTTCGGGTGACATTGACCCCTCTCTCTTTGAATTTTTTACACGGACTATCGGACTCTCTCAGGAGGAGTTTACTCATATGGTGAACTACGAATCGGGCATCAAAGGGGTTTCGGGTATTACTGCAGATATGGAAAAACTTCTTGAGTATGCGCCGAGGAGTGAACCTGCGACTGAAGCAATCACTTTCTTTTGTCACCAGGTCAGGAAACAAATCGGTGCACTCTCTGCAATAATGGGAGGTGTTGATATGATTGTGTTTACCGGTGGCATCGGTGAAAAATCTGCGCCAATCAGAAAGCTCATTTGTGCAGATCTTGAATTCCTCGGCATAGAGCTTGATGTCGACGCTAACGAAGACAATGATGCATGTATTTCGACAAGCACAAGCCCGGTTACCCTATATGCAGTTTCAACAAATGAAGAAGAGAGTATTGCGAAGCACGTGCATGAAGCACTCGTGAGCACGCACGGATAATTTATATTTACACACCATGGCTACGCATACTCCTGATGTCTCGACTGAAATACTTGAAAAAATTGATGCGTACTGGCGCGCTGCAAACTACCTCTCTGTAGGACAAATTTACTTACGTGACAATCCCCTCTTAAAAAAACCGCTTACTATTGAACACGTAAAACCGATGCTTCTCGGACACTGGGGTACCACACCCGGACAGAATTTCATATATGCACACCTCAACAGAATCATCAAAAAGTACGATTGCAACATGCTCTATATTTCTGGGCCGGGACACGGTGGACCAGCTCTGGTGAGTAATGCGTACCTTGAGGGTACCTACAGCGAAGTATATCCAAACGTAAGCCAAGATGAGGAAGGAATTAAAAAACTTTTCACTCAATTTTCTTTCCCGGGAGGCATCCCGAGTCACGTCTCTCCTGAATGCCCTGGTTCTATTCATGAAGGTGGTGAGCTTGGCTACTCGCTCAGCCATGCATTTGGTGCGGCGTTCGATAATCCTTCTCTCATTGTTTCTTGCGTCGTCGGAGATGGAGAAGCTGAAACGGGACCGCTTGCGACCGCGTGGCACTCAAATAAATTTTTAAATCCAATACAAGACGGCGTAGTACTCCCCATACTCCACCTCAATGGCTACAAGATTGCAAACCCAACCATTCTCGCGCGCATACCACACGAGGAGTTGGAGCAACTCTTTAAGGGGTACGGATGGACACCGTATTTTGTCGAAGGGAGTGATCCAATGGAAATGCACGCACTCATGGCGCAAACGCTTGAGGAAGTCTTTGTTCACATTCATAAAATCAAATCAGATGCGAAGGAACATGGTATTACCGGGAGACCGCGCTGGCCAATGATTGTACTTCGTTCTCCAAAAGGGTGGACGGGTCCGAAGATGGTTAACGGAAAACCAAATGAGGGGACGTTCCGATCACACCAAGTTCCACTCACTGACCCAAAGAATAACCCTGAGCAGCTCGCACAGATTGAGTCATGGCTCAAGAGCTACCGCCCCGAAGAACTTTTCGAAGACAACGGACAACTCAAATCAACACTCAAAGAGATGGCTCCTTCGGGTGAACGACGTATGAGCGCAAACCCACATGCAAATGGCGGTAAGTTACTTCACGACCTTCAGATGCCTAACTTCCGCGAGTATGAAACTATCATCACCGAGCATGGGGTAACCGGTGAAGGCGACACTCGTGTACTTGCGCGCTTCTTACGCGACGTGACAAAACTCAACCTTGATTCAAAGAATTTCCGTATTTTCGGTCCTGATGAGACTATTTCAAATGGACTTGAAGCAGTCTTCGAAGTAACCGATAGACAATGGATGGGTACCTGCGGGGAGAGCGATGAGTACCAGAATGGCACTGGACGCGTGCTCGAAGTACTGAGCGAACATCAATGCGAGGGATGGCTCGAAGGGTACCTCCTTACCGGGCGACACGGCCTCTTTAATTGCTACGAAGCCTTCATTCACATCATAGATTCAATGTTCAACCAGCATGCAAAATGGCTCAAAGTCACTTCTGAACTTCCATGGAGGAGCAAAATTGCCTCACTTAATTATTTGCTCTCATCTCACGTGTGGCGGCAAGACCATAATGGCTTTACCCACCAAGACCCTGGTTTCATTGATCATGTCGCCACCAAGAAGGCGGAGATTGTTCGCATTTACCTCCCGCCTGATGCAAACTGTCTTCTTTCTATCATGGATCATTGCCTCCGTAGCCGTCACTATGTAAACGTTATAGTTGCAGGTAAGCACCCCGCACCACAATGGCTTTCCATGGACGATGCTGTGGTACACACAAATAAAGGTATCGGTATATGGGATTGGGCGAGTAATGACCGCGACAGTGAACCTGACGTCGTTATGGCATCGGCAGGAGATGTCCCGACGCGTGAGATTCTTGCTGCTGTTTCTATCCTCAGAGAACGTCTCCCTGAAGTCAAGATTCGTGTAGTAAACGTAGTCGACCTCATGAAGCTCCAGCCTGAAATGGAACATCCACACGGTCTTTCTGACAGTGACTTTGATTCGCTCTTCACGACTGACAAGCCCATTGTCTTTGCATACCACGGGTACCCAACACTCATTCATCGACTCACCTACCGACGAAAAAACCACAGCAACCTCCACGTTCGTGGGTACAAAGAAGAAGGTACCATTACGACTGCGTTTGATATGACTGTATTGAATGAAATGGACCGATTTAACCTGGTCTGTGATGTCGTTGATCGACTTCCCCAACTGGGTTCACGGGGTAACTATTTGAAGCAGCTCATGCAGAACAAGCTCATAGAACACAAAGAGTACATCTACACGCATGGAGAAGATATGCCTGAGATACTCAATTGGAAGTGGAGCGTTCCGCAATAAGTACGTGCCAGAGGATTGTTAGAGAAACAAGGGCCCGCAGGGCCCTTGTTTCTCTAAGTCTTATTTTTTCTTACTGAGAGTCTGAATTGCAAGCTCAAGTCTCTTTATCATTGCCTCCTGCTCCTCGAGACGAGTACCCATTTTAACTTCAAATTCATTTGTGTGACGAGCGAGACTATCCGCAACATTCATCATTTCAGTCACATCCTCCATCGCGAGCATAATGATTGGCGGAAATTTATTCTCATAGCTGTCGTTTCTATGAATCTGTCGTGCATTCAGGATAATCACCTTGCGACCAATCGTGGGGAAATCATGAGCAACTTCATACCCTTTAAAGAACGTGTTATTGGGAAGCACATCTTCGAGAAGTCTTCTGAGGGAAGGAATATCCCACTGACCATTTCCAAGTTCATACACGAGTGTGTCCGTTGTATGTTTTTGGTCAACTTGAAACGTCCTATAGAAGGATTCATTTGCTGCCATGACACAGAGGTCTTTATTGAGGATAAGTACCGGCTCACGCACAACGTCGACAACCGTTTTGATATACGTCCAGCTTTCCTCCCATATACGATCACTAAAGAAATCAGAGTCGACAGATCCTGATTTTGCAGCTTTTTTTTTATTGGTTTCCATACCAGAATGCCGTACGAACAC